>DATAPF010000341.1:0-21018 GCA_036265355.1 Kofleriaceae bacterium
TGCGCGATCCCGGTCGGCTGGAGCAACTTCCACGACCTCGCCGACTTCTGGGCCGACCACTTCGAGAACACCAACTGCACGGCGGGGTGGGTGAGCAAGAACCAGTTCGGCGTCGACGCCAGCCTCAACTGCGCGATGCACGTCGAGAACGGATTCCTGCCGCGCCTGCACAGCGTGACCGTGCCGTTCAACCCCGCGTCGCCGGGCGACCACTTCCCCGAGCACCGCGCCGGCGGCAACACGTGTGACTACTGCGACATGCAGATGGGCGCGGCCGCGCTGTGGCAGATCCGGCTGGGGATGCGCAGCAAGTGCCGCCCGTCGGGCCTGCCGCAGTTCGCGGTCCGGTTCCAGCGCGCGCTCAAGCAGACCGGGTTCTTCTCGATCCCGCCCGGCGGCTCGGATACCGGCACCTACCAGAAGCTCTACGACCTCGAGCTCAAGATGACCGATCAGTGGGCCAGCGCGGGCAGCCCGATGGGCCCGCCGGCGTTCGCCCACAACGGGCCGCACACCACCAACAAGGTCACCGCGGGCTTCGCGCGCGACGGCGTGTTCCTCGTGCCCTACCAGTGCGTCGACGGCGATCCGAGCACGACCGATGGCCTGTCGTGCCCGACCGGCGAGAACGGCGCGGACGCGGTGATCGACATCGACGACAACGACCCCAGCAACGACCTCAGCCTCAACGGCGTGCCGCATCCGACCTGGGACTTCCTGAAGCTCGGCGGCATGCGGGCCACATTCCAGGTCTGGACCGGCGTGCGGTTCAAGCTCAACGGGACAGGGGGCGCCGCGACGCTGACCAGCGCGTCGCCGTGCAACAGCCAGTTCCAGGTCGACGTCTCGACCGATCCGGGATTTGCCCCGGCGAGCACGTTCACCAGCCCGTGGATCGCCGTCGACACCGATCCGACGACGCCGGGCTCGCCCGAGTGCTACGGCAGCTGGACGCCCGACGCGGCGACCTGGACCACCCTGCAGGCCGGCGGCGACGAGAGCCGGATCTACTACCGCGCGCGCACCGCGAACGCGACGATGGGCAACCTGCGGCTGTCGACCACGCCGGGCAACGGGCTGTGGACCGTGCCGCCGCCCTACGCGGTGTTCACGACCACCGGCGCATCGGACTACTAGGCCGAGGTGCAGACATGAGCCCCGGCGCGATGCGATGCGCGGTCCTCGTGGCGGCGGCCTGTCAGGCGCGCCAGGCCGCCGTGCCCCCCAACCCGCCGCCGGTGGTGGAGCCGGCGCTGGTCGCGCGCGCGCTGACCCCGGCGCCGGTCGCGCTGGTGACCGCGCGGCCGGCCGATGTCGTCGACGAGCGCGGGCCGTACCCGGTCGCGTTCCAGGCGGTCTCGGGCCCCGAGGTCACCGGCGCGCGGCTGGTGTACGACGTGACGCGCGACGGTGCGCACCGGCGGGGCGAGCTGGCGATGCGGCGGGCCGGCGCGCGCTGGGAGGCGGAGCTGCCGGGCCAGCCCGCCGGATCCGAGATCGCCTATCACTTCGCGCTGGCGCTGGCCGGTCGCCCGGCCCAGCGCTGGCCGGCGAGCGAGACGGCGCACTACCGGGTGCGGGTCGCGGCGCTCCGCGTGGTCGGCGCGACGCTCGAACCGGGGCGCGCGGGGCAGGGCGGCGAGCTGCGGATCTCGGTGGCCGCGGCGGCGCCGGCGACGGGCGAGCTGCGCGCGCGGGTTCGCGGTCCGGGCGGCGCGCGCGAGCTGCGTTCGGCCGCCGACCCGGCTTCGGTCGAGCCGGGCGCGGTGCGTACGCTGCGGTTCGCGCTGCCAGCGCTCGCGCCGGGCGATACCGCGGATCTCGACGTCGCGCTGGGCGCCGGCGGGGCGGCGGGCGATGCGCGGCTGGCCGCGACGGTCAAGCGGCCCGTGCGGGCGGTGTCCCCGCTCGCCGCGGTCGCGGCGCCGGTCAGCGATGTGCGATCCGCCGGCGGCGAGCGCTGGATCGCGTTCGACGGCGGCGGCGTGGTGCACGAAGCCGCGGCCGGTGCGGTGCGCTGGCGTGGCGCGATCGACGGACTGCCGTCCGGCGCGGTGCGGTTCGTGCTGCCCGATCCGGGCGGCGACGCCGTCATTGCCACGGATCAGGGCATTGCGATGCTGGTTCCGCCGGCGGCCGGGGCGCAGCGCGGGCTCGCCGTGCCGGTGGCCGCAGGCGACGGACCCGCGCGGGCCGGTGCCGCCGCGCGGTCCGCGCTCGACGGCAGCGCGTGGCTCGAGCTCGATCCGCCGGCCGGCGATCCCACCGGCGCCGCGCGCTGGCTCGACCTGCGCGATGGCCAGGCGGCCGCGTGGTCGCCGCCCGATCCGAGGCTGGTGACGCTCACCAGCCTCGCGTTCGACGAGGCGCTCGGCTGCTACGCGCTCGGCGCGCTGATCGCCGCGCCGGGTGGACCGGCGCCGGCGGTCGGCTGGCGCTGCGGCGCCGCGTTCGCGGTGCTGCCGGTTGCGCCCGCGCAGCTCGACGGCTTCGCGATCGAGCCGCAGCGCGTGCTGGCGCTCGCCCGCGATCCGGTGGACGGGGCGCCGGTCGCCGCGATCCGCTACGCGGTGTCCGACGGACGCGGGCGCGGCGTCGGGTTCGGCGTGTTTCGCCTGCGGGCCGACGGCGCGGCCGCCGCGCTGGTGCCGATCGTCCCCGAGGCCGCCGCGCTCGGCGCGCCGATCACCGCGCTCGCCGCCGACCCGGCGCACCGGCGCCTGCTGGTGGCCACCGACGGCCGCGGCCTGGTCGCGCTCGAGCGCGCTCCGGCCGCGGTTGCCGCGATCACCAGCGTCCCGGGCGCACCGTCCCGCGTCACGGCCCTCGCCGTGGCACCCGGCGGCGAGCTGATCGCCGGCGGCCGCGCGGGCGCGTGGCGGATCGACGGCGCGGGGACAGCGGCGCCGATCGCGATCGAGCCATCGGCGATCGCCGGCGACGCGATCCCGATCGACCTCCGCGGCGATCGCGTCCTGCTCGGCTCGTCCACGGCCGGCCCGATCGAGATCGCGCGCGGCGACGCGAGCTGGCAGGTGTCGCGGCGGCTCGCGTCGGAACCAGCGCTGCCGCCCGGACCGTACGGCGACGCCGTCTACGGCCGGGCCGGCGAGATCTACGTCGCCGCGGGCGGGGGCATCGCCCGGATCGCGCCCGACGGGACCGGCCAGCTGCTGGCCGCCGACGCAGGTCTCCGCCACCGCGACCTCCTGCGGTTGCTCGCCCGCGGCAACGGCGAGCTGTGGGCCCTCGAGGCGCCGCTCCCGTTCGCCGGCGGCGAGACGCGGATCTCCGTGCTGCGCGATGGCCGCGTCCAGCGCAGCGTCGCGCTCGGCGATCGCGATCTCGCGACCGTGTCGCGCTGGCTCGACACCGGGCGCACCGTGCTGGCTGCGACCCGCGCCGGCCTCGCCGAGCTCGGCGGCGAGCCATTCGCGCGCCTGATCTCGCCCCACGCCGCGCACGGTGTGGCGGTATCGGGCGACGGCATCGTCGCCTCGGTGGGCGACACCGTCGAGCGCTGGGACGGCGCGCGGCTGTCGCCGGTGCTGTTCGGCCTGGACCGCGCACCCCAGGCCGGCGGACCGCGCAGCGTGCTCGACGTCGCGATCGATCGCGGCGGCAGCTGGCTGGTGCTGTTCAGCGGCGGCGTGATCGCCATCCTCGATCGCCGCGGCCAGGTCGCCGGCATGCTCGACGCCGCCGATGGCGTCCCGGCCACCGCGCGGCGTCTCCTGCTTCACCCCGCGAGCGGCGACATCGTCGTCGGCAGCGGCGGCGAGGGTCTGATCGTGATCGGGGCCGGATAGGCTCACTCGGGCCCGACCAGGGACCGTGATGCGACGCGGTCACCGTCGCAGTGCCTGCCCGGGATTGCAGCGGTTTGCCGAGCGCGGCGAGCGTGCCGCGCCGCGGTCATCCGGTACGGTGTGGCGATGAGCACCTCGAGCGATCATGTGGCCAAGAACCGGGCCTACTGGGACGCGCAGGCGGCGGAGTACGCGGCCGAAGCCGACCGCGAGTGGTCGTCCCCCGAGCCGAGCTGGGGCATCTGGGGCGTCCCCGAGTCCGAGCTCGGCGTGCTGCCCGAGGAGGTCGCCGGGCTCGACGTCGTCGAGCTCGGCTGCGGCACCGCCTACATCTCGGCCTGGCTCGCCCGCCGCGGCGCGCGCCCGGTCGGCATCGACAACTCACCCGAGCAGCTCGCCACCGCGCGGCGGATGCAGGCCCGGTTCGGCCTCGAGTTTCCGCTCCACCTCGGCGACGCCGAGGCCACGCCGTTCGACGACGCCAGCTTCGACCTCGCGATCAGCGAGTACGGCGCCTCGATCTGGTGCGATCCGCAGCGCTGGATCGCCGAGGCCGCGCGCCTGTTGCGCCCGGGCGGCCAGCTGATCTTCCTGATCAACTCGACGCTGATGATGCTGACCATGCCGGAGGCCGACAACGTCGCCGCGACCGATCGCCTGGTCCGCCCGCTGCGCGGCATGCATCGCCTGACCTGGTCCGAGCCATCGGGCGTCGAGTTCCACATCAGCCCCGGCGAGCAGATCCGCCTGCTCCGCCGCAGCGGCTTCGAGATCGAGGACCTGATCGAGGTCTACGCCCCCGAGGGCGGCACGACGCGCCATCCGTTCGTCACCGCCGCGTGGGCCAATCGCTGGCCCAGCGAGGAGATCTGGAAAGCGCGCAAGTGGCTATGACCGCACGCCCGTGACCGATCGCGATCACCTGCTCGAGCTCGGAGCCGCCGCGCTGGCCGCCGGCCACTGGCTGGCCGCGCACGAGCACTGGGAGCAGGCATGGCGGCGGACCGGCCCCGACGACCGACACGCGGTCCAGGCACTCGCGCAGCTCGCCGCCGCCCTGGTCCATCTATCCCGCGGCCGGCCCCGCGGCGCGGCGCGGGTGCTCGCCAAGGCGCAGCGCAAGCTGGCGCGACCGGCAACGCCCGCCACCATCGGCCCGATCGACCTCGTGTCCGTGCGCCGCCAGCTCGACCGGCTGAGCGACGATCTCGACGCCGGCCGGACACCCGACCTGAGCGCGATCCGGATCGCGTGAGCCGCGCGATGTTCGCTGTCGTGGTGACGGCGCCTATGTCGCCCCCGCCCCGCCAAGGCCCATGGAGCGCGATACCCGCACCGACATCCGCTCGTTGCGACGTCGTCGCCCTGGCCGTGGCTCGCGGGTCACGGGCAGCTCGGCTGGCCGGCATCGGCGCAGATCTGCTCGGCGGTGCGCGCGACGTCCATCAGCCGGACCTGATCGATCAGGCCGATCAGCCGGTCATTGCCACTGGGGTTATCGGCGGCGATCGACATCCCGGTGGTGCCAAGCGTCGACGGCACGCCCGCGCCGGCCTTGCGCGCGACCTCCGCGCCGTCGACGTAGACGACCGCGGCTGCGCCATCGTAGGTACAGGCGACGTGGCTCCACCGATCGACCGCGATCGAGGTGACGACCGAGTCCACCGTCGGACCGCCGCCGGTCGAGCAGCCCAGCTTGCTTCCCGGGTAGAGGAAGACCGAAATCCGCACGCGCCGAGGACCACGAGCAAGACACCGCCGTTGCGCATCCTGTCCATGGTAAAGCGGCGGGACCGGTCCGCCGAGTCGGTTGTGCGGGATGTGCCCAGGAGACGCTCATCACCGCGAGCACGACTCAGACGCCTGCGATGATGCTCGGACGACGGTCTGAATCATTTCGCGAGCAGAGCGGGAGTTCATTCTGCGCGCCTGCGCACGTCGAGGCATCGCCGCCGGAATCTGATCGATCGCGACGGCGTCACGACGGCCGGCCACTATACTGCCGCCGTGAAGACGCGTGTAGCGGTTGCACTCATGATGGTGATGGCGGGGAGCGCGGCGGCGGAGGGCGAGCGCACGCCGATGTTCGGCGCCGCGCTCACCTACAGCGATGTGCCGGGTCACCGGGCTGCGCTCGTGGGCGGCGAGGTCGAGCTCGCCTGGTGGTGGGGCCGGCTCGGGCTGGCCATCGAGGCGGCGGCTCGCCACGCGATCGACGACAGCGCGGGCAACGTCGCGGTCGCCGCGAGTGCCCGGGTTCTGGTGGCCGACTGGTTGTGGACCTCGGCGCTCGAGCCGCGCGACGTCGAGATGGGCATCGAGCTGCAGCTGATCGGAGAGCGCTTGTGGTGGAGCCGCGACGACAGTACGGGCGCGTACGGTCTCGGCGCCGCGATCCGCATGCGCGGTGGATCGGACTGGGAGTTCTCGTCGCTGCTCGCGGAGTCGCGGCTGTTCGTGCGCGTGATGCGGTCGCCCGGCGAGCCGTCCAGCGTCGCCGCGCGGACCACGGATGCCATGGTCGGGCCGCCGGGGCGCGGCACGGTCACCGTGATGGTCGGACTCGGCGCGGCGTTCGGCACCGGCGACCCGCGCTACCTCGACCGATTTCGCCTGCGGTCGCCCGACGCGTCGCGCCCGTGAGCGCAAGCCTCGCGCTACGCGACGCTGGCCATCAGCCGCGCCAGCGCCGGCGCCCACTTCGCCGCGTCGAGGCCGGGGGCCAGGTGGCCATAGGGGCTGTCGAGCTCCTCGTACGAGGCCTCGGCGCCGGCGGCGCGCAGCGCGGCCATGACCGGCGCCGCGAGCGCCGGCGGGAACAGTGCGTCGGTCGTCGACAGCACGAACAGCACGCGCGCGCGCAGCCGGCCGAGCTGCGGGATCGCGTCGAACTCGTTGGCCGCGTCGCCGAGCACGAACAGCGAGTGCGGATCGAACACCTCGGCCCACCCGCGCGCGATCGCCCGCAGCGCCTCGGCGCGCGCCGCCGGGTCGGCGACGTGCGCCGACAGCGCAGCCTCGATGCCGTAGCGCCGCAGGGTGTCCTCGCGCAGCGCGGTCATCGTATCGACCATCGCGCCCGCCGCGTAGCGTCCGCCGTTCCATGCCGGGTCGGCGGCCAGGCGCGCGCGCATCGGTGCGAGATCGATCGCGCCGGCCATCCGCGGCGCGGTGGTGACCGGCGCGATCGCGCGCACGAAGTCGGGGTGCTCGACGCCCCACGCGAACGCCTGGAACCCGCCGTACGACGGCCCGACCACGGCGGCGAGCTGGCGGACGCCGAGCCCCTCGACCAGCCGGCGCTGCGCCGCGACGATATCGGCCAGCGTCAGCCGCGGGAAATCCGGCCCGTAGGGCCGCCCGGTCGCCGGATCCGGGCTCCCCGGGCCGGTCGAGCCGAAGCTCGAGCCCAGCATGTTGGAGCTGACGACGAAGAACCGATCGGTGTCGATCGCGCGGCCGGGCCCGACCAGCGCGCTCCACGAGCCCTCGGCCGCCGCGCCGCCGCCGGCGAACAGGTGACTGCTGGTGTAGCCGTGGGTCAGCAGCACGGCGTTGCGCCCGTCCTGCGCCAGCGTCCCGTAGGTGACGTGGGCCAGCCGGGCGTCGCGCAGCACGCCGCCGTGATGCAGCGCGAGGTCGCCGATCGATGCGAATGCGGTATCGGACATGGCGGCGATACTACCCGGCGACCGCGGCCGCTCGCCCATGATTGTCCCATGCTCGCGAACCGCCGCGGGGCCGGCGGGACGCCCTGGCTAACGGGAACCGGCGTCCACCGGCACGGAGCTGAACTCGTAGGTTCCGTCTCCGACGCTGTAGACGTCGTAGTTGTGGTCGCGGCGTAGCAAGGTCGCTCCGGGCGTGAGCGCGTGGCTTGCACTCCTGTCGGTGGAGGACAGCGGGACCCAGACCTCCCCACGGGTACCTGCCGGAGCCGTCACCTCGAGGTGGAAGCGGCCGTCAGCGGTACCGGCACGAGCCTGGTCGTCTTGTGCCCACTTGACCAGGAGCGGACCGTGGGCGGTGGGAACCTGGCCCTGCGCCCACGCCAGGTCGACCGTTTGCGGCTTGACCTGCCACGTCGCGTAGCCGGGGTCGACCGCGATGGCTCCGACGACGGCTTCGGTGAGAACCTGCGTCGGGCCTGCGCCCCACGCGTGGGAGAGGCTGTCGAACCCGCGACTCGGGAGACCATTCTGCAGGACGAACTCCCAGAACGTCCCGGTGTAGTAGCCGCTGCCGGGATCGACCTGCAGGCCCCACAGCCGCCGCATCAGGTCGAGCGCACCCGCGGCGTCATTGCTGCGCAAGCGGGCGAGCATCTCCCAGGTATTGTTCAGCGGCTCGATCGTGTGACCAAAGGGATCTGCCATGCTCGGGCTCGGCTGCGAGATCTCGCTGCCGTGCTCGACCCATGCCGCCCGGAAGGTATCCAGGATGTGCTGCACTTGCTCGTCGGGCGCGACCCCCAGCTTGACCGCGTTCATGTTCGCATCCAGCGGGAACACGTCGGGGCGGCTGTCGGTGTGCTGGTAGAGCCCTGCCTGGCTGTTGAACAGCCGCGTGTTGATCGCGTTCTTCAGCGCAGCGGCGTCCGCGGTGTACTGCGCGACTCTCTCCGGCGTCCCGACGTGGCTCTCGAGCCAGATCATGTCCTGGAGAAACTCGTAGTGGACGAGGTTGTATTCGGTGACCTCTCCGTTCTGCCGCGTCTGCCAGTAGTCGTTATCGCTGGTGACGAGCAGGCCGTTCTCGTCGAGGAGGGAGGCGGAGTACGCCAGGGCCGCCTCGAGGTTCGGCAGCAGCGGCGCGATGTACGCCGTGTCGCCGGTGTATCGGTAGTACTGCACGGCGATCATCGCCGCGGCGGCGGAGTAGGTCACCGCGTAGTCGAACGCACCGCACCCGCGGAAGCCGACGGCGCTGGTCAGCCGCCCGCTGGCGGCCTGGAGGCCGATGAACGCATCGATCGATCCGGTCACGTAGGGTGCGGCGTTCGACCCGAGGGACAGCAGCGCGACGGGATCGCTGACCATGAGGTCACCCGACCAGATCGCACGATCGCGCTTCGCTCCGTCGAAGATGACGGGCTTCTGGAAGCATGCGTTGACCCCGACCGGGACCATATCCATCTGGGCCGTGTAGGCGCCCGCGTACCACATCCGGTTGAGCTGGTCGTCACTGGAGGCGAACCACCCCTTGTACTGATCCGAGGTGGCCCGGTACGCCTTGAAGTTCAGCCCGGCCCCGGACAGCGTGACCGTGCCCGCGGAACGCAGCTCGATCGCCTCGAACCGGAAGCCACCACGCAACCCGCCGGTGTAGGTGTCCGGACCGGTGACCGTGAAGCTGATCTGGGTGCCGTTGTCGTTGACGTACGTGCCGACACCGCTGATCGTCTCGCCGGCGGCGTGGGCGGTCGTGAGCGCCGGTGTGAACGACACGCCTGTACCGGAGCTGCTCACGGTCGAGCCGAGCACAGCGTTCGACGTCAGCGCTGGAGAGAAGCTGATCCCGCTGCCGGCGCCCCGGATCGCCGTGCCCCCCTCGAGGCTGGCGTCGAGGGGCGGGCTGAAGGTGAGGCCGGTCCCGGGCAACGCCAGCGTCGAAAGGATCGCGTGGTCGCTGGAGAGGACCGGCGTGAAGTCGATCCCGGTGCCCGGTTTGCTCGTGTCAAACACGGCCGCTCCGGGTGCGTGCGCGATGGACAGTGGCTCGGTGACGGTGACGATCTGGTTCGACCCGGTCCCGCTCGCTGACGCGACGGTCCTGGTCTCCTGATCCGCACCCGCGCCGATGGTGATCGTGTCACCGGGCTCGAAGCCGGCGACGCTCGCCACCCGCAGTGTGGTCGGTCCCGGTGGTTCGGTGATGCTGGTGTTCCACGGCGCCACGCCGTAGGCGCCCGATACGTAGGCCGCGCCCCAGGCGCTGTCGTCGAAGCCAGTGGTGTTCCATCCGGCCGGTGGCGTGGCAAAGCTGCCTGGTAGCGCCTTCCACGACGCGTCCGAGATCAGGTGGTCCGAGCCGATGTCGGCCGCGGCGATGACACTACCCGCGCCGCCACCATTGAACGGTGCGATCGCGATGACGTTGCTGCCCGCCACCAGCAGCGACTTGATGTCCACGATCTGCGAGGTCTGCCAGGCGTTGGTCGCGCCGGTCGAGGTTGCCACCTGGGTGCCGTTGACGTACGCGGTGTGGCCGTCATCCGCACTCACCCGGAGCACCGCGAAGGGCAGCGACGCAGGGTCCACGACGACGAAGGTCTTCCGCAGGTAGATGGTACCGGCCGGAGTACTGCTGGTCGCCCCGGCGATATTCCATATCCAGCTTGCCCCGGAGAGGGCCGGTACCGGGACCCCCGAGCTCGTGTTCGCGACGGAGACTGATGTGTTGACCCCGGGGGTACCGACGTTCGTGATGGTCACGTGCTCCTGAGCGGGGCCAGGAGCGATGTCGATCTGGGCGCCCACGGTCAGTCCGGCCACGCTCGCCACCTTGACATTGCTGTCGCCCGCGCTCGCACCGGCGACGAGCCCGGTGGTGGTGGCTGCGGTTCCGACATCGGTGGCGATCCGGACCACGGCGGCGGCCCCGGAGCCGATCAGGACGCGGTCGCCCGTCGCGAAACCCGCAACGCTCGCGATCTTGACGTTGGTGTCGCCGGCGGTGGCCGGGTACACGATCGCGGTGGGGGCACCGGCGGCCGTGCCGACATCTGTGATGGTGACCTGCTGGGCGGACGCGCCGCTGCCGACCGTGAGCGGCCCACCGATCACATAGCCGGTCATGCTGGCCACGTTGACCTTCGAGTCGTCCGCCGCGGCGGGGAGCGCGAGCGACGTATCCGGGGCGGCCGCAGAGCCCACCTCCGTGACGGTCACCGCCTGCGCGGCGTCCCCTTGACCGACGGTCATCGGCGTGCCCGCGTAGAACGGCGCGATGCTGGCGACCTTGACATTCGTCGCGCCTGCGCCCGCCGCCTGCACCGGGGTGGTGGTGGTGTTCGAGTTGAGGAATGGCAATGCCTCACTGGTCGAGATCCGCACCTGCGGCGATCCGGACGCATCGGAGACATCGAGGTGCGGCGTGCCGCCGACCTCCTGACCGTAGTCAAGAACAATCACGGCAGGCGGTCCACCCGGCGCCACGGTCATCGTCGTCGTGCCGTTCCGGTGAACCAGGGCCTCGGGGTTGGTCACGTTGCCGTGAGCCCGCTGGATCGCCACCGGGATCACGTCGTCGCTCCGGGGACCGAGGACGAAGCTCTGCCAGCTCGGGTCGGATGGCCAGCTGGGCAGAGCGTCGCCATGAGGCCCCCTGGTGGCGCCGTGGCAGCCGACCGTCATGGTGGCCGTTCCGGCGAGGACGAGGACGATGACGACGCGCGATCGCCGTCCTGGATTGCTTGTGGCTGGATCCCGCACGTTCATCGCAAGTCTCCTTTCACGGATGGTCGTCGACGCTCACTGCGGCACGTAGAAGCGACCCGAATGCTAGTACGCGAGGGCGGAAATCGACCTTCAACAAACGGACAGCACGGGGCCCGGTCAGGCCGTTTGTTCAAAGGCCTTGAAGCTACGCGCGAGCGAGCAGCCGCACGTGTCCGCGCAAAGGCCCATTCCATCTACGATTGCCGACAGAAGATTAGCTCGTTTTATCCGGCGCGATCCGTGAACTCTCTGTCCGGAATTCGAAGGTGTCCACACCCCGGACGCGCGCACGATGGCAACGACCTCATTGCCAGCTCACGTGCGTCGCATGGTGTCGCGGTGGTCGTTGATCTCGTTCCGAGGAGAGATTCCGAGGACCCAAGGAGCACACTCTCATGTCTCGCAACCTGAATGTTCCTCTCGCCTGTTTCCTTGTACTATCGGCCGCCGCCTGCATGGAGACGTCCACCGGCAGCGACACCCCGGGGGTCGCCGAGCTGGTCGCACCCGAGGTGTCCGGTTCCGCTCAAGCTGCCGCACTACCGACGTGGCCGGCCAACCCGAACTGGCAGAGCCTCGTGCTGGGGCCAGCGAGCGACGACGTGCGGCCGGTCGGTGTCGTCCGGACCGTGGGCTCCGTGTCGAACGCCGGCGTGCTGATCGGCCAGGGCACCGGAGCGGCCTCGCTGACGGTGCCACAGGGAGGCTCGCCGGCCGCGGTCGTCCTGGACTTCGGCAAGGAGGTCGGCGGCACACCGTTCATCGTGGTGTCCAGCTCGACCGGGTCGTCCACCACCGTGAGGATCTCGACCAGCGAGGCGCTCCCGTTCCTCACGACGAGCAGCGGGGCGTTCACGAACGACAATGGGTCGCAGATCAACTTCACGGTCGGGCCTGCCCAGCGGTACACGGGAGGGCTGCGCGGCGGGTTCCGGTTCGCGGCGATCGAGCTCAGGACGGCGGGCACCGTGCGGCTGAGCGCTGCCGGCGTGAACTTCAAGGCGTTTCGCGCGGGCTCGGACCGCTATCAGGGCTGGTTCATTTCCAGCGATGACCAGCTGAACCGGATGTGGTACTCCGGCGCGTACACCGCGCAGATGGACATGGTCCCCGCCGGTGTTGCGTCGTGCTTCACCCAGCCGGTCGTGTTCGACGGCGCCAAGCGCGACCGGGCCATCTGGTCCGGTGACCTCATGGTGACGGATCCGGTCGCCCTGCTCTCGATCGGCAGCAACAGTGTGCCATTCATCAAGGGCGCGATCGACAGCATCCTGAACCTCCAGGCATCGAGCGGGAGGCTGACCAGCGCGGTCGGCTTCCGCGGCTGCGGCGCCTTCGACTTCGCGACGACGTACTCGGCCTATTCAGCCATCATCGCCATCCAGTACTACCGCTACAGCGGCGACACGGCCTACGTCAGATCCCTGCTGTCCAAGCTGGAAGCCGCGACCGCCTTCCACGCCACGCGCGTCGACGCCAACGGCCTCGTCGCGACCAACGATCCCGACTACTGGCAAACCAGCCAGAGCGGCGAGGTGACCGAGTACAGCCTTGCGTACTACGAGCTGCTGCAGAACATGATCTGGCTCGAGGGCAAGATCGGGACGGCGGCGAAGGTCACCGAGTACACGAACAAGGCGACCGCGCTCAGGAACGCGATCAACGCACGACTGTTCAATGCGTCGGCGGGTGTGTACGTGCACACGAATACCCGGACCAACGTCTTCCCGCTCGACGCCAACATGAACGCGGTCCGCCTCGGGGTGGCGACGGCGGATCGCGTCCCCGGCATTCTCAACTTCTTCCGCAACAACTGGCAAGCGCACGGGGACCAGATCTCCCAGCCGGCCCCGAGCATGGCCGACCCCTCCGGTCACACCATCGAGCCACTGAACAACACCTGGGAGGTGATGGCCCGGTTCGCCAGCGAGGACACCGCGAATGCGATCGAGCTGCTTCGCAGGCTGTGGGGCGTGCAGGTCGACCCGAACAGCGGTTTCTACACCGGCACGTTCTGGGAGTTCGTCAACAGCCAGGGCCTTCCGAGCCGAGCGTTCGACAGCCTCGCCCACGCGTGGGGCGCCGGGCCCACGCAGGTCCTCATCGAGTCGGTTCTCGGGGTGAGTCCCGTCGACGCTCGATACGCCGTCTGGCAGGTCAAGCCCCACCCAGGCTCCGTCGCGTGGGCCGAGGGGCAGGTGCCCGTCGGAACCGGCTCGCTGGCTGTCCGGTGGGCCCAGGACGCTGCGTCGCAGTTCCACCTGCAGGTGGTGGCCCCCGCCGGCACGAGCGGCGAAGTCTGGGTCCCCCTGCTGTCCGTCGGTGGTAGGACGACGGCGCTGTCGCCAGGCGCGACCCTGCTGCGGCGGTCCGGCAACTACGACGTCTACGGGGTGGGCACCGGGACGTTCGAGTTCAGCTTCACCCCGTAACAGCGCCGCACCGCGCCGCTCGGCGTTGCCTCGTCGCGCGGTATCCGCTTGCGCGGCGAGGTGCGAGTTGCGCGCTGAGTCCGCCATGGATGCCAGCGGTTCAGGATGGCTTGCTCTGGTGATCGAGCTCGTGCTGGTCGTGGAGCTGGCGCCGGTACTCGCTCGGTGACAGGCCGGTCATCTTGCTGAAGCAAACAGAGAAGTAGTTGCTGTCGTGAAAGCCACTCGCGAATGCAATCTCGGTGATGCTGTTGCTGGTCGTCCGGATTGCGCGCTTCGCATGACTGATGCGGAGCTGTACGAGGTAATGATGGGGAGTCGTGCCGGTGACCTCGCGAAAGGTTCTCGCAAACGTGCGGAGCGAATACCCCGACCGGCGCGCCACGTCCTCGATGTTGATATCCGAAGTACAGTGATGGCGGAGGTACGCCAGCACGTGGCCGAACCGGCTCCGCGGCGGGAGGTGGTCGCAGTCGATCGGGATCCGATGGCGCCACAGCGCCACGGCAAGCTGGATGAACAGCGATTCCGCAAGCACGTCGGAGTGGGAATCGTCCGACCGGGCCTCGCAGGTCAGCTGGGTGATCAACGGCTGGAGGTTGCGCAGCGTGTCGTCGGTCAGCTGCCAGCGGTTATGACCTTCGGGGTCCTCGAGCAGGTGCTGGATGCGGTCGGGGCCGAGCAGGCGCTCGCTCGGCCGGTAGAGAAAATTGGTGAGATGGAGGTCGGAGACCTGCTCGAACGAGTGGCGATCTTGTGGGCGGATATAGAACACCTCACCACCCGTGATGAACTGCGGCTCATCATTCCATAGGTGCCAGCCGTTGCCGGATGCAACGATCACGACCTCGCCGAATTCATGATCGTGAACGGGAAAGCGATCTTGTGGGATGCGTGGCTCGACGGTCACGGCCTGCGATTTCCGCCGGAACCAGTCGCGCACGGCGAGCTTCATGGCCCAGAAACGGTATACCGAGCGCTGCTTGCTGTCACTTCTCAGGTGAAGATCCGGCCAGCCGCCGTGGTGGCGAGCGACCAGACGCGGTGCAGCGCGCGCGGCCGATCACAAGCGGTTCGGCAATCGCACCGCTCGTCGATCCGATCCGGGATCTCCGCTCGACATGGGTACGATACGGCCACGCAGCGTTGATCACCTTCGCATTTTGGACATCGTCGCTGGCCGCGAGGCATGAATTCGAAGATCGCGAGGAGCCCGTGCCGGTCCACGGCGGGCCTGGACCGGCGTCACAGCTCGTCGCGGGGGTCGACGGGCGGTGCCGGTGGGGCGCTGGGCGGTCCCGCGCTGGCGATCCGCGGGGTCGGCTCGACGCGCGCGGCCGCCGCGTCGTCGGGCGCGGGCTCGATCAGCACGACGCCCTCGCCGGTGCACTCGATGCACATCGCGCCGAGCGGGCCGCCGGGCGGCGGCACCACCGCGCGCGGGATCACGCGGCCGATCCAGCCGGCGAGGCGCAGGGCGTCGATGAACACGACGCCCTGCGGGGGGAGCTTGACGCGGACCAGCGGGCGGAGAAGCCGCAGCGCGACCGCGCCGTCGCCGCGGAACTGGACGACCGGCAGCTTGCCGCGCAGGCCGGGGACGTTGCCGTTCTCCCAGCGCAGCGAGGACTCGAACGCGAACACCAGGTCCTCGCGCAGGTACAGGATGTCGTCGTCGAGGCTGACCGCCGCGAACGCGTGCTTGCCGGGGACGGCGATCAGGTAGCCGCGGCCGGTGACGACATGGAGCCGCGCGCCGCCGTGGTCGAACGGCTGCTCGGTGCTGTGACCGCGCGATCGCCGCATCGCCTGCTCGTACGACAGGTCGCCGCCGGTGATGTGCACGCCGTCGAGCCGGGTCAGCAGGCGCTCGGCGATCCGGATGATCAGCGCGCCGCCCGGGCGGATCTCGAACACCTCGTCGCCCTCGTCGGGCCGGATCAGATCGTCGGTCGCCAGGTCGGACAGCGGGCGGGGCGGCGCGCCACCGGTGCGGCTGTGCACGCGGATGATCCCCGACGGGGTCGCGCTCGCCACCGCGTGCGAGATCATCGACGGGGCGTCGAGGCCCTGCGCCGGGGCGATCGGCTCGGCGCGCGGCATCACGAACTGCGTCGAGTCGGTGATCCGCACCGTGCCGCCCGGCGTCACCGTGCGCGCGACCGCCGGCGGGTCGGGCTCGACCGCGACCGGCACGCCGCCGACGGTCGGGCCGCTGGGCTCGCGGGCCGGATCGGCGATCGCGGGGGCCGCCGGGGCGGGCGCGGCAGCTGCGGCGGCTGCGGGGCGCGCCGGTGGGGGCGCGGGCAGCGGCGGGGCCTCCGAGATCCCGGGCTGCGACGGTGCGCGCAGCTTGCCCGGGGGCGCGGCCGGTGGCCGGGTGCGCGGGATGACGTGGGGCGTCGGGGTCCGCGCGACTTCGGGCTCGATCGGCGAGCGCGGCACGCCGGTGACAGGCGTGACCGGCGACGTCCGCGGGACGCCGCGCGGGGTGATGGTCCGCGGGACGGCCGGCGCGGGGGCGGCGGCAGGCCCGACAGTCCCCGCGGACGGTGCGGCGCCCGGGGCCGCGACGGGGACGGGGGCGGCGGTCGTCATGCTGGCCCCGGCGGTGGCGGCGCCCGGGGGTGGCGCGGTTCCACTGGCGGGCGCGCTCCCGGCGCGGGTCGGCCCGCTCGCCGCGGACCCGGGGGCTGCCGCGATCCGACCACTCCCGGCGTCCACCAGCGGGCCCTGCGGGGAGCGGCCGAGCTGGCTGTGGATCCGGTCACGCTCGATGACGGACAGGTTGGACTCGATCTCGGTCGCCAGGTCGGTCTGGCCCGCGATCAGGAACGCGCGGTAGGCCTCGGCGTAGCGCCCGGCGCGCGCGTAGGCCAGGCCGAGGTAGCTCACCGCGCGACCCTGGCTGGGATCGAGCGCGCGGCTGGTCTCCAGCGCCGCGATCGCGCGCGCGGCGTCGTTGAGCTTGAGGTAGACCAGGCCGAGGTTGAGCCGGTGCGACGCGTCGTTCGGGGATCGATCGACCAGCCGCTCGTAGATCGCCCGGGCCTCGGTGAACGCGTTGGCGCGGAAGTGCGACAGCCCGAGCAGCGCGAGCACGCGCGGGTTGTCGGGCTCGATCGCCAGCGCCTCGCGGAACGCGCTCTGCGCCAGGTCGACCTTGCTCTGCTTGAGCAGCTCGCTGCCGCGCACGACGGCCTGCTCGAAGGCTTCGCGATCGCGCGGGGGCCCCACGGCGCGAATTGAACCGCAAAGTGCCGCAGCTGTCACGGCACCCTGGCACCAGGGCGTCCTGGACGGGCGATCTCACGCTCGAGGCTCGGGATCTGCCCAGGCCCATCCGCAGTCGGTGATCGACTGTCAGGTGGCCATGGACAGCTGCCAGACGCACCGGCGCTGGTTCTGATCGATGCGGCGACCGGGGCGGAGCGGCGGTCGTTCGCGCCCGGCATGCCTCGGTCGGCACCGCGATCCAGACCGCTGGCACAGCTCACCGCGGACGGTGCGGCTCGCCGCGGCTCCAGCGGCAAGCGCCGGTGGTAGGCTGCGTGCCATGGTACCGCAAGCGCGAGCTGGACAGTGGTTCTGGCGGAGCGGCGAGCACAACCATGGGCCGGTATCGCTGGCCCAGCTGCAAGCGATGGCGCGCGGAGGTCAGCTCGCGCAGGACGTCACGGTATGGACCGTGGGCCTGGTGGAGTGGGTACCGGCCGATCGCGTGCCGGTGCTGTTCGGCACGCCCGTAGCATCGCCGGCGGATGACGGTGCGATGCACCTGCTGTTACCGGTCGGTCCGCAGAGCGGGCTGGCGATCGCCGCCGGCTACTGCGGTCTGATCGGAGTCCTGGTCCCGCTGATCGGCCCGATCGGGTTGATCCTCGGCATCTACGCGCTGCGCGATCTCAAGCAGCATCCGGAGAAGCGCGGCCGCGGCCGGGCCCTCACCGGGATCATCCTCGGCGGTCTGGGGTCCGCGCTGTGGCTGCTGCTGGTGGTCGCGAGCGTGCTCCTGCGCCGATGACCGCGCGACCCGCCGTGGCTACAGGCAGTCGGCGAGCGTCTTCGGGTTCGGGTTGCCGCCGCCGGGGCAACTGGGCGAGTAGCTCGCGTCGCAGGCGGTCAGGCACTGCCCGAGGGGGCCGCACTGGGATGGGTTGGTCGCGCACGGGTGCTGGACCCGGCACGAGCAGTAGCAGAACGCCTTGCCGCTGCAGCTTGGAGGAGGGAAGGTGGGACAGTCATCGCGCGGCGGGGAGCAGTTGCTGCCGCCGCCGCCACCGATGTCCTGCTGCACGTCGCTCGTCGCGGCCGGGCTGCCATCGTCGCCGGCGTCCTTGATCTGCGTCATGCAGCCGGCGATCAGGCCGAATGCCGCGCACAGACCGAGCACGCCGCGGAAGCTGGACCATTGCTTTCTCATCCTGTCCTCCTTGCAATATCGATCAGGATACAGACGATACGACAACGACTGGCGGTCTGGAAGTGAGATCGGTAGTCCGTGGCGTTGTGAATCGAATATAGTAGTGCCGTGCTCTATTCATGATTTCAGTGTCTCCGCTGTCCCGGAGTGTCACGGCGGTGTTCCAGTGTCAGCGGTGACACCGCCGTGACCGGAAGCGGACCGTCCCGCCGCCGGTTGCGGCCTGCTGCAGCGCCGCCGCGGTGCAGCTGCCCGGTGACCCGCTCCCGGGCGACGCGGTCGGCGACGATGCGCCGGACCGCCCGCCGCACGATGCGGGCGCGCACAGCAGCCGCGAGCGATGCATGCGGGACGCGCGGGCTTCACGCGATTCTAGCCCGTGGCGCGCCAGCCCGGGGGGCCGTGCGGGGCAGCCGCGCCGGCTGGCCGGTTCGCCCCCGCGGCGCGCGAGATCTGTTACCTTCCGGCCCATGCAACGCGCTCGCGGGGTCCGTGGTCGGTCCCCGGTCCGTGTTTGGCGCCGCGTCGTCGCGGTGGATGTCGCGATGTGCGCTGCCCTGCGCCGGAGGCGAGCGTGAGGCCTGGCTCCGGTAGCCGTCGGCAATGCGCGGTCCATCGGATGATGGCGCGAATGACCGGGGTACACCGGACCTGGCGGCCGCCGCGGCAGTTCGGCAAGGGATGTCAGCCATGACCGGAGACCTCGTCAGCGTCGTGATCCCGTCCTACAACCGCGCGTACTGCGTCGCGGAGACCATCGACAGCGCCCTGGGCCAGACCCACGGCAACGTCGAGGTCCTGGTGGTCGACGACGGCTCGTCCGACGGCACGCGCGACCTGATCACCGGGCGGTATCGCGACGAGCCCAGGGTGCGCTACATCCACCAGGCCAACGCCGGGGTGTCGGCGGCGAGGAACCACGGGCTGCGCCTGGCGCGCGGGCAGTACGTCGCGCTGCTCGACTCCGACGACATCTGGCTGCCGTGGAAGGTCGAGGCCCAGCTGCGCTGCCTCGAGGCATTTCCGACCGCCGGGATGATCTGGACCGACATGGACGCGATCGGCCCGGACGGTGAGCTCAAGCAGCGCCGGTACCTGACGCGGATGTACACCGCGTATCGCAAGTTCACGCGCGACCAGCTGTTCCGTGAATCGCGCCCGCTGTCGTCGATCGACGCCCGGCTGGCGGCCGAGCTGTCCGATCCGCGGATGTACCTCGGCGACATCTTCTCGCCGATGATCACCGGCAACCTGGTGCACACCTCGACGGTGCTGCTCCGCCGCGAGCGGTTCGAGCACGTCCGCGAGTTCGACGTCAACCTGCGCTACTCGGGGGAGGACCACGACTTCCACCTCCGGACCTGCCGCGAGGGCGACGTCGCGTACCTCGATGTCAGCTCGATCCTCTACCAGTACGGCCGCGAGGATCAGCTGACGGTGAACCCGGCGTACACCGTCCACATGGCGGAGAACTTCCTCAAGACGGTGAACAAGGCGCTCGCCCGCGATCGCGATCGGGTGACGCTGTCGCCCACGGTGCTCGACGGCGTGATGGCCGAGGCCCACGCATGGATCGGCGAGTGCCGGCTGCAGCTCGGTGATCGCGACCAGGCGTGGCGCCACCTCGGGACCAGCCTGCGGTTCCGGCCGTGGCAGCCCCGGGTCGCGGCGCTGTTCGGCGCATCGCTGCTGCCCAAGCGGGTGTCCGATCGGCTGCGCGCCAGCTACCGCGCGGTCAAGTCCGGGCTGCGGCGGGCGTGACCGACGGAAAGTACCGCTTGAGCGCCAGAAAGTGCTTCTCGTACCCGTGGTACGAGGCCAGCGCCAGCAGGTAGCTCGCGGCGGTCACGATCGCCATGTAGGCCAGGCCGGCGGCGGTCCCGACGCCGTCGGGCTCGACCGCGTGCAGCACCGGCTCGCCGATCATCTGGTTGAGCGGCTGGTGGAACAGGTAGATCGCGTAGCTGTACTTGCCGAACGAGCGGAGCACGGGGTTCTTAAGCGCGGCCCCGATCCGGCCGTGGCCGCGCTCGTCGTCGAGCACCGCGGCGAGCACGAGCGCCGCGAACGCGATCGCGAGGATCGTGTAGCCCGCGGTCTGGCCGAGGAAGCTGGTCCGCGTGTAGCCTCGGGTCACCAGCAGTCCGGCGACGAACACCGCCCCCGCCGCGGCCAGGATGCCGGTGCGCCGGTCGACGACGCGCGCATGCAGCGCGGGGATCCGGATCACCGCGGCGACCGCGGCGCCGAGCCCGAGCGCATCCATCCGGCAGATCGTGAACATGTACGGCCCGGCCTCGCCGAAGCCCGCGAGCAGTAGCCCGAGCCGCGACGCGAGCGCGATCACCGCGAGCGCGGCGGCGATGTGCAGCACCCGGCGCGGCGTCGCGCGGCGGACCACGAACGGCCACACCAGGTAGAACTGCTCCTCGACCGCCAGCGACCAGAAGTGGGGGAACGCCGCGACCCCGGCGCCGAGCGGCTCGCTCCAGTTGACGAGGTACGTCCACAGCCAGATCCGGTGCTCGCGGTCGGCCAGCAGCCGCGGCGGCGCGAGGTCGAGGGCGGGCAGGACGCAGAACGCGAGCACCAGCACGCCGTAGTACAGCGGAAAGATCCGCAGCACGCGGCGGCCGAAGAAGCCGCGATAGTAGTGGGGATCGCCCCGGCTGTCGAGCAGGATCCCGGTGATCAAGAACCCGGACAGCACGAAGAACAGCTGGACACCGACCCAGCCGAAGTTGCTGGCGAGCTCGACCGTCTGCTCGATGTGCCCGCCGCGCTCGAACGGGTTCAGGTTGTGGGCGAGCACCAGCAGGATCGCCAGGCCGCGCACGCCGTCGAGCGCGGGGATGGTCCTCGCGGCAGGGCGCGCCGGCTGCTCCACCCGAGCATCGTACTGGCTCGCGGCGCGG
>DATAPF010000342.1:0-4858 GCA_036265355.1 Kofleriaceae bacterium
CGGATCGGGCTGGCGCGGCGCGGCGTGGCGTTCGCGCACGCCGTTCACGGCGGCCGGGAGCTCCGGGTCTACGTCCGCGAGCGCGAGGTCGATGACCTCACGGTGGTCGAGATGTCGACCGACATCGCGAACCAGATCGCCGAGGAGATGACGTTCCCCGGACAGATCAAGGTCACGGTGATCCGCGCGTTCGAGGCGACCGCGACGGCGAACTGAGCGCGAGCGCGCGCGCCGGCCGCGGTTTCCGGCGATCGCCGAGTGCGCGGCTGCCTCGACCGTGCGCCTGCGACGCACGCGGGTCCCCCGAGAATCGCGCAGGCGCGGATCCGAGCGCCGAGGGCACGACCGAGGGGCACGGACGATGCACCGCGAGATCTAGAACTGCACCAGGAGCCTGCCGTGGCCAACCACAACCTGCCGGAACACCGCCGTGGGGAGCGTCCCGAGGAGCCCGAACCGAGCTGGCGCCCGCAAGATCGCGAGCCGTCCGACGAGCCATATCGCGTCGCGGGCGATGACCGCGGCGATCCGGGTGCGTGGGGCGGCGAGCCGCGCGACGCGCGGTGGTGGGAGTCCGACGAGGATCGCGAGGTCTCCGACCGCTCACCCGGATCGGGGTGGTCCGAGCCAGCTGCCGACCGCCGCGGCGCGAGCGACCGCGGTCGCGACCCCGGCTACGGAGAGCAGCGGCTGCGCGAGCTCCAGCGCAGCCGGCGGCCCGACGAGCGGCCAACGCCGGGCAGCTTCGAGGACCGCTACCGCGAGCTCGGCCCCGAGGCCGGCGTCGGCCCCTGGCCGGATCCCACCAGCCGGGACTCGTGGCACTACGCCAGTGGCCACGGTCATCGCGGCCGCGACTTCGAGCGCGAGCGCCACCAGCTGTCGGGGATCCGCGAGCAGCGCACGGGCTACCAGCGCGGCGACGAGCGGATCGGTGAGCCGGCCGGCTCGTACGGCCGCCCCGGCGCGTGGGACAGCGAGGAGGCTGCGCGCGGCGCCGATCGCGAGCACCTCCACCGTGGCAGCGGTCCCCACCGCGGCAAGGGCCCCGCGAGCTACCGGCGCTCCGATGACCGGATCCGCGAGCTGGTCTGCGAGTCGCTGACCGACGACGACGAGATCGACGCCTCGGACATCGCGGTGAGCGTGACCGGCGGCGAGGTGACGCTGTCGGGAACCGTCGACGATCGCCACGCCAAGCGCGCGGCCGAGGACTGCGCGTACAGCGTGACCGGCGTGCGCGACGTCCAGAACCGATTGCGCGTGCGCGACGCCGGCGCGTCGCAGGGCAACCCTTCGCGCGACGCGGCGGTCTGTCTGGACGAGAGCTCCGCGTCGGGCGAACCCCACCGCGCGTGAATTCAACCGCTGTACACCTCGGGCGATGTCGCCCGGGGTGTGGCCGGGCAAGGCGAGTGACGGCGCCTTGCCTGGCCGCTTTTTCGGGCACCGGAACTGCACCGGGTCAGGTCGCATGCGCGACCCCGACGAAGACGAACCCAAGACGCCACACCCCGTGTGGATCGTGAAGAAGCGCTCCAACCCGGCCGAGGCCAGCGAGGCGATCCCGATCCGCAAGGACGACGAGCGCGAGCATCACCGCCACGTGGTGTGACGGGCCCCGACCGGTCCAGCTTCCAGGGGAGCAGGAACCCCATCGGTGGGACGGGGGCGCGGGCCGCGAAGTTCCCGCATGACCCCCACGTAAAGGTGAGGGTTCGCCTTGACAGACCGATCGTAAGCCAGCATAGTCTGGTCAGACGCGCTAAACCTTACGTATGCGTCAGGTTTGCAGGTTTCGGCGATGACCAAGGACGATTCCAACAAGTTGATGCGAGTCGGGGAGCTTGCCAAGGCGGTCGGCAAGACCGTCCGCGCGATGCACCTCTACGAGGAGCTGGGCTTGCTGGAGCCGCGCGCCCGGTCGGAGGGCGGCTTCCGGCTGTACGGCCCCGAGGCAGTCGACCGCATCCACTGGATCGTCAAGCTGCAAGCGATCGGCTTCACCCTCGCCGAGATCCAGGGCTTCGTCGGAGATTTCCAGCACGCGGACTCGGGGCGCGAGGCGACCTCGCGGGTCCGTGCGCTGTTCACCGAGAAGCAGGCCCAGATCCGCGAGCAGATCATGCAGCTGCAGGTGATCGAGAACGACCTGAGCGAGGCGGTCTCCTACCTCGACTCGTGCCAGACCTGCAGCGACGACTACGCGCCGACCGCATGCGGCGTGTGCGATCACCACGGTCACCAGAAGGGCGAGGCACCGCGGCTGTTTGCCGGGCTGTCTCGGCCGCCGGGGCAGGCCGCGGCCGGGACGGCGGGGCCGGCGAGCCCGGCGAGCAACGAGGAACCCCGTGACAAGCCCCGGGACTTCGACGTCCCGGTCACCGTGCTTTATCGAGAGGGCAATAACTAATGGTCGCAGAGGCAAGCTCTACCAAGCCCACAGGCAAGCCCACTGGCCAGCCCACCGGGCCGGCATCGCCGCAGTCGATCGCGATCGTGGTCCCCGACAGCGTGAAGCTGCCGATCTTCATGGACAACCACTCCACGACCGCGGTCGATCTGCGGGTCGTCCAGGCGATGCTGCCGTTCTTCACGCAGCACTACGGCAACGCCGCGAGCCGCAACCACTCGTTCGGCTGGACCGCCGAGGCCGCGGTCGAGCACGCGCGGGCGCAGGTCGCGGCGCTGCTCGGCGGTGACGCCAAGGAGATCGTCTGGACGTCCGGCGCGACCGAGGCCAACAACCTCGCGATCAAGGGCGCCGCGTCGTACCTGCGCCGGCAGGGCAACCACGTCATCACGGTGGAGACCGAGCACAAGAGCGTGCTCGACACCTGCAAGCGGCTGCAGCGCGAAGGCTTCGAGGTCACCTACCTGACGCCGGGCAAGGACGGCCTGGTCACCCCCGAGCAGGTGACGGCCGCGATGACCGACAAGACGATCCTGGTCACGATCATGCTGGCGAACAACGAGATCGGCGTGGTCCAGCCGATCGAGGCGATCGGCGCGGCGGTCAAGGCGAAGAACCCAAAGACGCTGTTTCACACCGACGCCGTGCAGGGCTTCGGCAAGGTGCCGTTCGACGTCGAGAAGGCCCGGGTCGACCTCGCCTCGGTCACCGCGCACAAGCTGTACGGCCCCAAGGGCATCGGCGCGCTGTGGGTGCGCCGCAAGCCCCGGGTGCGGATCGACCCGCTGATCGACGGCGGCGGCCACGAGCGCGGCATGCGGTCGGGCACGCTGCCGGTGCCGCTGATCGTCGGGTTCGGCAAGGCGGCCGAGCTCGCCCGCGAGGAGATGCCCGAAGAGGCGGCGCGGCTCGAGACGCTGCGCGCCCGGCTGCACCACGGGCTGAGCTCACGGCTGACCGAGACCTACGTCAACGGCTCGCTGGAGCACCGGCTGCCCGGCAACCTCAACATCTCGTTCGCGTTCGTCGAGGGCGAATCGCTGCTGATGGCGCTCAAGGACGTCGCGGTGTCGTCGGGCTCGGCGTGCACCTCGGCGTCGCTCGAGCCGAGCTACGTGCTGCGCGCGCTCGGCGTCGGCGACGATCTCGCCCACACGTCGATCCGGTTCGGCATCGGCCGGTTCAACACCGAGGCCGAGGTCGACTACATCGTCGAGCTGGTGGTGTCCGCGGTCGAGCGGCTGCGCCAGCTGTCCCCGCTGTGGGAGATGCACCAGGAAGGCATCGATATCAACTCCATCCAGTGGACCCCCCACTGAGCTAGAACAAGAAGAACCACCATGGCGTACTCAGACAAGGTCATCGAACACTACGAGAACCCCCGCAACGTCGGCACGTTCAAGTCGCAGGACGACGTCGATGCCAGCGAGGTGGGCACCGGCCTGGTCGGCGCACCGGCGTGCGGCGACGTGATGCGGCTCGAGATCCGCGTCAAGGACGGCCTGATCGCCGACGCCAAGTTCAAGACGTTCGGCTGCGGCTCGGCGATCGCGTCGTCGTCGCTCGCGACCGAGATGATCAAGGGCATGACGCTCGATCAGGCGGCGCAGATCAAGAACACCCAGATCGTCCAGGAGCTCAACCTCCCGCCGGTCAAGATCCACTGCTCGGTGCTCGCCGAGGATGCGGTCAAGGCTGCGATCGAGGACTACAAGAAGAAGCAGCAGGCGCCGCGGGCCGCCGCCGGCAGCGCCAGCGCCGCCGCCGCAAAGCCCCAGGACGCGTAGGACGGCCAGGAGACAACGATAGATGTCCGCGACCACCCAGCCCATCCCGGCGCCACCGACCGCGTCGACCGCGCCTGCGGCCGCGCTGTCCAAGCGCGAGGTCGAGATCACCGCGGCGGCGGGGGCCGAGATCGCCCGGCAGCGCGACAAGCGCGGCACGCCCGACGCGATGATCCGGATCGGCGTGCGCGGCGGTGGCTGCACCGGCTTCACCTACGTGTTCGAGTGGGCCGAGCAGGTCCGCGCGACCGACCGGGTGTTCTCGGCGCACGGGGTGTCGATCGTCGTCGATCCCAAGAGCCTGGTCTACCTCGGGGGCATGCAGCTCGACTTCGTGCGCGGCATGATGGGCCACGGCTTCAAGTTCAACAATCCCAACGCCAAGGGCTCGTGCGGCTGTGGCGAATCCGTCCAGTTCTGATCGCGGCGCCGCCGCAGGATCCGTCACAGGACCCTCCGGGGGAAGCGACGATCCGTTCGCGCTGCTCGGGCTGCCGGCCGGCTACGACGTCGACCTGGCAGCGCTCGAGCGCGCGTTCTTCGAGCGCAGCAAGGCGGTGCATCCCGACCGGGTCGCCGGGGCGCCGGCGGCCGAGCGGGTCGCGGCGCTGTCGCGGTCGCGCGCGCTCAACGACGCGTACCAGCTGGTCAAGCGGCC
>DATAPF010000343.1:0-16264 GCA_036265355.1 Kofleriaceae bacterium
CACGCGACGGTGAAGCGCGCAGGGTTCGCTGCGATGACCTGGCGCGCCTTCCTCCTGATCGGTCGCGCCGGGATTCGATCATAGTCGAATCATTATTCGAGTACACCTTCATGACTCATAGTGGCGGCATCGTCACACGACCAGGCTGCAGGCCAGCGCGAAGAGCAGGCCGAACACCGAGAGCAGGGTCTCCATCGTCGACCAAGTCTTCAGCGTCTCGCCGACCGACATCCCGAAGTACTCCTTGACGAGCCAGAACCCGGCGTCGTTGACGTGCGAGAAGAACAGCGAGCCGGAGCCGATGGTCAGCGCGAGCAGCGACAGGTTGGTCCCGGGCAGGCGCGCCGCGATCGGCGCCATCAGCCCCGACGCGGTCACCGTCGCCACCGTCGCCGAGCCGGTCGCGAGCCGGATGCCGACCGCGATCAACCAGCCGAGCACCAGCGGCGACAGCGCCGAGCCGACCGCCGCCTTGCCGATCGCCTGGCCGATCCCGCCGGCGATCAGCATCTGCTTGAACCCGCCGCCCGCGCCGATGATCAGCACGATGCCCGCGATCGGCGCCAGGCTCGCGCCGAGCACGTCACTCACCCGCTTGCGCGAGAACCCGCGCAGGTAGCCGAAGCTGAAGAGCGCGACGATCACCGAGATCAGCAGGGCGGTCAGCGGATCGCCGAGGAAGTCGATCGCGCCGCGCGCCGCCGAGCCGCTGGCGAGCAACAGATCGGCGAGCGCCTTGCCGAGCATGAGCGCGACCGGCAGCAGCACCGTGGTGATGGTCGCGGCGAAGCTCGGCGCGCCGCGCGGGGCGGCGAGCTCCGGGTCCGGGTGCTCGCGCGCGAACTGCTCGGCGAGCCCGGGCGGCGGCTCGGGCCGGACCCGGGCGCCGATCCACGCGCCGAACACCGGGCCGGCGAGGATCACCGTCGGGATCGCGATCACCAGGCCGAGCGCCATGGTCTGCCCGAGGTCGGCCTTGAGCGCGTCGACCGCGATCAGCGGCCCCGGATGCGGCGGAACCAGCCCGTGCATCACGGACAGCCCGGCGAGCGCCGGGACGCCGACCCGGATCACCGAGCTGCCCGAGCGCCGGGCCATGAGCAGGATCACCGGCACGAGCAGCACCACGCCGACCTCGAAGAACAGCGGGATGCCGATGATCATCGCGATCAGCGTCATCGCCCACGGCAGCCGGCGCTCGCCGGCCCAGTCGAGGATCGTGCGCACGATCCGATCGGCGCCGCCGGAATCGGCGAGCAGCCGGCCGAGCATCGCGCCGAGCCCGACCAGCACGCCGACGCCGCCGAGCGTGCTGCCGAACCCGGCCTCGAACTGCTTGATGACATCCGGCGCGTGAAGGCCCGACGCCAGGCCGACCATGGCCGAGCCGATGGTCAGCGCGATGAACGCGTGGACCTTGCCCGCGGTGATCAGCGCGACGATCACCGCGATGCTGGCCAGCGCCGCGACGACGAGCCAGGTATCGCCCGAGGTCCAGGTCATCGCGCCGGCCCCGTCGCCCCGCCGCCGGGTCCCGCCGGTCCGGGGGCCCCGGTCGCGGCGAGGATCGCGTCGACGATCTCGGCCGGCGTCCGGTCGATGTCGATCTCGAGCACGCCCTCGTTGGCGGCGGGCGGCTCGAGCGCGGCGAACTGGCTCGCGAGCATCGCCGGTGGAAAGAAGTGGCCGTGGCGCGCCGCGAGCCGCCGCCCGATCAGCTCCGGCGTCCCGGCGAGGTAGACGAGCTGGACCTCCGGCCGGCGCAGGAGGTCGCGATAGGCGCGCTTGAGCGCCGAGCAGGTGACCACGCCGGGGACGCCGCGCGCGATCCGGTCGTCGATCCAGCGCCCGATCGCCGCCAGCCACGGTCCGCGATCGGCGTCGTCGAGCGGGTGGCCCGCGGCCATCTTGGCCAGGCTGGCCTCGGAGTGGAACGCGTCGGCCTCGGCGTAGTCCCAGCCCAGCCGCCCGGCGAGCATCGCGCCGACGGTGGTCTTGCCGCTGCCCGAGACCCCCATGACGACGAACACGAGCCGATCGGACACGCTGCAAAGCTACCGGGTTCGCGCCGGCCGGGGAACCGCAGACCCGGCGAATCGGGCCGTGCGGTACCGGAAACGCGCTACAGGTTCCACTTCGCGGCGAAGAAGTAGTTCGCGCTCGCCGAGTCGATCGTCGTCGAGTCCGAGATGGTGTCGTCGCCGCCGTTCCACAGGTGCCAGGTCCAGCAGTTGCCGTCGGTGACCTGCGCCGCGACGTGCGGGTCGCCATCGACCCACGTCCGGAGCGTGACCTTGCCGCTGTTCACGCAGAGCGAGGCCTTGAACTCGTCGACGTCGGTGTGCGTGCCGGACAGGTCGACCTTCACCCCGGTGTCGTTCACCCCGAGGTGACAGTTGATGAACGCGTAGGATTCGTTGTAGCAGAAGTTGTCTGCGAACCAGCTCGACGAGAACGACTCGGACTGGGGGCCGGCGACCGCGGCCGGTTGCGCCGGCAGCGCGCGCGCGGGCCGATCTGCGTGGGCCGCATCCGCCCGGGCCTGGGCCTCGGCGAGCGCCGCGGGGACCGGCTGGCCGGGCGCGATCGATCGATAGACCTCCACTGGCGACTTGCCCGTGGTATCGACCTGCGCGACCCCGATCGCGGTCTGCTCGCCGATCGCGAGGGTACCCGGAACGGGCTCGAAGAACATGACCCGCGAACCGTTCGCGAGGTCGACCTCGGCGATCGGCGCGTCCGCGGCCGGGTCCGTCGGACCACGGTCCGTGGCACAGGCCGACATCGCGAGCCCCGCCATCACCAGGCTCGTCCCACCACCAAGACGCTTGATCATCTCATCCACCTTCATCATGACTGCTCCTGTCGACGGAGCGGCCGGTCCGACGTGGACCGCAAAGCCGTCCGTCACGCGGAGGTCGCTGTGCAGCGACGATGCCAGCGAGCGTCGTCGCGGAGACGGTCGTCGTGCCGTTCCGCATGCGTGATTCGCGCGATCGCGCGCCAGTCGCGCATGCGTGATTCGCGCAGCCCGCCTGGCGCCGGTCGCTCGTGGCAACGCTTGCCGATCCAGCCAGCGTCGAATCATGACGCGAGTGCGAGTCACAATTCGATCACGGCGGCGACGCCGAGCGAGGTCCACGCGCCCGAGATCGCGGCGACCGGCTCGCCGAGGTCGCGCGCGGTGACGCCGGTGACGACGACGCCGAGCTCGAGGCCGGCGCGCAGCGACGCGCGCGGCGTGACCTCGAGGCCGACCGCGAGGTCCACCGCCGGGCCGAGCCACGGCCGGACCTGGCTCGTGCCCGCCAGCTGGCTGCCCGGCAGCGCGTCGCCGTGCATGCGCACGACCCCGATGCGCGCACCGACGCCGAGCTCGCCGTGCAGGCGGCCGGCGGAGCGAATCGCGATGCGCGGCGCCGACGACACCGACAGCACGGCCACCGTGCCCGAGCTGGTGAGCACGGTCGTGGCCTCGGCGGCCAGGTCGGCGGACAGCGCGAGGTGCGCCGACAGCCGCCGGACCGGCGCGAGGCCGACGCCGAGCAGGTCGACCCCGGTGCGCCCGGAGAACGCGCGCCGTGCGCCGGTCAGGGCGATGCTCCAGTCCGACGCGATCGCGGCGGGGCGCGCCGCCGCGGTCGGGTGGCCGGGCGGCGGCGGCTCCGGCACGGCGGTGAGCTCGATCCGGCTGGCATCGACGGCCTCGGCCACGGCCAGCCCGATCAGCCGCGGCCGGGCGTCCCGCGGCTGGGCGCGCCAGTCGAGCGCGTAGCGGTAGCGGCGCGGGCTGTCCGGCGGGCGGACCTCCAGCACGACGCCGGCATCGAGCCCGTCGGTCGCGCACTCGACGCGCACCGTCACCGCGCGCGCGTCGTCACCGGCCGGCGCATCGCCGACCTCGACCCGGACCGCGCGCTCGATCGCGTCCAGCTCGTCCTGCAGGCAGGCCGCGAGCTCGAGCTCGACCGGCGGGCGCGCGTGGCCGCGCTCGCCGGCATCCGCAGCCGCCGGGGATGCGGCGGCGGCCGCGAGCGTCGCCGCGCGCGCGAGGAGGGCGAGCCGTGGGGTCAGGGACTCTCCAGCCCGCCGAACCGGCGCACCGCATGGACGCGGCGGCCCTGCGGATAGCGCCGGGTATAGATCAGCGCCTGGACCCGCGCGGTCCCGGTCTCCCCGGCGCGCGACCACGCCTCGACCTCGCGCGCCAGGGCATCCTCGGCGAGCGGACCATCGGGCGCCAGCGTGCGCGCGCGCGCGAACGCGAGCGCTGCGTCGCGCGGGGCGCCGAGGTCCTCGAGGTGAACGCGACCGAGCGTGAACGCGACGAGCGGCGCGCGCGGGTCGTCGGCGTGCAGGTCGAGCGCGCGCGCGAGCGGGGCGATCGCCGCGCCGGCGTGCCCCGACAGCCGGGCGACGTCGGCCGCGAGCTGCAGGTCCTCCATGGTTTCGAGCGAACCGAGCAGAGGGGTGCGGCCCCCGACGGCCTGGCCGGCGGGGCGAGCGGCGGAGCCCTCCGTGGGACCGACCGGGGCGCGCAGCGCGCCGAGCGCCGCCCACGCGGCCGCGTAGTCGCCGCGCGCGGCGTCGTCGCGCCAGCTGGCGGGCGGGGCCGGCACCGCCTGCGGCTCGCCCCGGACGACCGGCGCGGCGTCGTCTCGCACCGCGATCGAGAACGCGCGGGTCTGGCCGGCCGCGACGACGTGCGCCTCCTGGCCGACGTGCGCGCGGACCTCGCCGCGCTCCGCCGCGACCTCGACCTGGCCCTGGCGCCGGCCGACCTGGACGCGGAACGCCGCGCCGTGGGTCTCGAGCGCGAGCGCGCCGAGCTCGGCGCGGAACCGGCGCGTCTTGCGCTCGGGCACGTCGAACCGCGCCCCGCCGCCCGCCAGCGCGACCACGACGTCGGTCTCGCTGACCTGCCGCGCGAGCAACCGGCTGTCCTTGCCCAGCGGCGTCACGACGCTGCCGTCGCCGAGCGACAGCACGCCGGGAGCCGCGGATGGCTCGACGCTCGCCGGCGCCGGCACCGGCGCGATCTCCACCGCCGGCGCAGGCACGGCGGCGACCGGCGGCTCGAGCGCGGAGGGGCGAGCGTCGTGCCGATCGCGCACGTCGGTCGCGACCGCCACGTGTGCGTCCCTCGGACGCATCGAGCCCACAACGAGCACCACCGACGCGGCGGCAGCCACCAGCGGCGCCGCGACCAGCCACCGCCGCGCCCGCCGCGCCCGCCGCGCGTGCAGCCGCGCGAGCTGGGCCTCGACGTCCGCGGGCTGCCACCCGGCGTCGACGCGCCGGGCGAGCTGTTGCGCCTGGTCCAGCCGTTCATTCATGGTCGACCTCCATGCGAAGCGCCGTCTCCGCGGCGCCGATCCAGCGCTTGACCGTCGCGAGCGAGCAGTCGCACGCCTCGGCGACCGCGGCGAGCTCCAGCCCCTCGGCGTGGCGCAGCGTCCAGGCCAGCCGCTGGTGGGCCGGCAGCCGGTCGAGCGCGCGGTACAGCTCGCCGAGCAGCGCGCGCTCCTGGGGGGACGCGGCGCTGTCGGCGAGCTGGGTGTAGTCGTGTTCGGCGCCCACCCCCAGCCACACCTTCCAGCGCCGGCTGCGCAGCCGCCGCCGCGCCAGCCGCGCCGTGATCACCGCCAGCCAGCCGCGCAGCGCCGCCGGCTCGCGCAGGTCGCCGAGCCGGGGCAAGACGCGCAGGAAGACATCCTGGACCAGGTCATCGACCTCGCTCGGGCGCCCCAGCACGCGCAGCGCCACGCTGGCGACGAACCCCGCGTGGGCGCGGAACGCCGCGTCCAGCGTGAGCGGACGATCGGCCGCGGCCGGCCGTGCGGCGGCGCCGCCATCGATCACGCGCAGGGTCCTGGGTACCGGGGAGGCCATGGCGAGGCTACGCCGGGTGTAGAAGAGACCGGCGGGCGGCCAGACGGCTCACGGATTCTTCCTGGCAGGCGGTGACACCACGTACGTGTGCCCCATTGCCTGGCCGAACCCCTGCAGCGGAACGGCCCCGTTCGCGGAGGCGCCGATCAGGAGATCGGGGTGGTGGTCGCCGGTCAGATCACCAATGCTGACTCCCCCGCCGACGTCCTCGTTCACGATGCACTGGTTGCCGCCCCCGGAGCAGTTCGGTTCCCGTTGCGGCTGGCCGACGTACGTGACGAAGCTCCGGGCGACCGGATCGATCGTTCCGGACAGCCGCTCCCCCCGGCCCGCGATCACGTGGACGCCGCCGTTGCCGCTGTGGAGACTCTCGTCGGCCAGGATCAGATCGCGAACGCCGTCCCCGTCGACGTCGCCCGCGATCAGCTGGCTGGGAGCGCTGATCTGCAACTTCGTCCCGCCCGCGTCGTACTGGATGCTGGTCGTGGTGATCGTCGCGGCCGCGTCGGCGCCACCGAGCTGGGCGGGAAGCCCGCCCGTGCGCCCATAGAACACGCGGTGCACGACCGTACTGGTCACATCGCCAACCGAGTCGCCGGTACAGCTGGCCAGCGAGAAGTCATCGGCACCGTCGCCATCGAGATCGCCCAGCGCGGACCCGAAAACCGAGATCCCCGGCGCGCAGCCGTCATAGGCCGGGAACGCGGTCCCGGCGAGGTCACCGACCGCGACGGTACCGGCCAGGCGCGTCGCCGAACCTCGCACCAGCTGGAGATCCGCGGTCGGCGCGGCCAGCAGCTTCACGAGGAAGTCGCCGAGACCATCCCCGTCGACATCGCCCGCGCGGATCGCAGCGGGGAGCCCGCGCCCCGTCGGGCCGCGGATCGTCGCGTCGGCTCCCGTCCCGAGATCGACGGTGCCCGACAGCCGCTGGCTGCGCCCGTAGAACACGAACACCTCGGGCTGGTCGTCCGCCGCGAGCGTCGTCCTGCCGATCGCGAAGTCGGCCTTGCCGTCGCCGTCGATGTCTCCGAGGCCGGCGATCGAGTTCGCCTCGGTGCACGGGGTCGGGTCGCGCAGGAACACGCCGACGTCGCCGATCGCGTGGCTCCCGGTCAGCCGCATCCTGCTGCCGTACACCAGGAAGGCGCCGCTGTTCGTGAAGCCGTCCGCGAACACCGGCGGAGGCGTCGTGATGCACCCCGGGGTGAACGCGATCCCGACCAGGAAATCGGCGAGCCCGTCGCCGTCGATGTCCCCCACCGCCGCGACCCCGCCGCCGATCGACCCCATCTGGGTCAGGGCCGGCAGCGTCGCGAGGTCGATCTGCCCGGTGACCGCGTGCCCGCCATAGAGGATGAACACCTCACCCCCCAGGCCGAGCTGTCCCGTCGGACTGTTGAATGCAAAGTCGGATCTCACGATCGCGTCGTCGATCCCGTCGCCGTCGAGATCGCCGACCACCAGCGGTTGCTCCAGCCCCTGTTCCGGGTTGGCGAGCCGCGCCACCGCCTCGCGCGCGATCACGCGCTCGTTGCTGCCGAGCTCCGGCAGGAACATCTCCTCGCCGCCGCAGCCGGCGGCACTGCCCAGTACAAGGACGAGCCCGATCGCGCGGCCCGGGATTCGCGACGTCATGTCAGCCTCCTGATGCTACGCGGATGGAGAGGCCGCCGGCGCGCAAAACGGCTCACGCGGCGCGCGTCACAGCGCGGCTTCCAGCACGCGCGCCACGTGGACGGCGACCCGGCCGGCGCCGTCGGCGATCTGGTGCCGGCAGCTGGTGCCGTCGGCGACGATCAGCGCGTCGGGCGGCGCGCGGCGGATGGCAGGCAGCAGGCTGCGCTCGGCCATCCGCATCGAGATCTCGTGGTGCTCGGCCTCGTAGCCGAAGCTGCCCGCCATGCCGCAGCAGCTCGATTCGATGGTGTGGACGGTCAGCCCGGGCACGAGCCGCAGCGCCGCGACGACGTCGGGCATCGCCCCCAGCGCCTTCTGGTGGCAGTGGCCGTGGATGTACGCCTCGCGCGGACCGGCGTCGCGCAGCGGCAGCGCGAGCGCGCCGCGGCGGCTGTCGGCGGCGATCAGCTCCTCGAGCAGCACCGCCTGGCGCGCGATCGCCCGGACGGCAGCGCTGTCCGGGACCACGACCGGCAGCTCGTCGCGCAGGGTCAGCAGGCACGACGGCTCGATCCCGACGATCGGCACGCCGCGCTCGGCGAGCGGCCCCAGCGCCTCGACCAGCCGGGTCAGCTCCTCGCGCGCCTGGTCGACCATCCCGGCGCTGAGGAACGTCCGCCCGCAGCACAGCGGCCGCGACGAGGTGGACGACGAGGTGTCGAACGACGCGTCCTCGCGCACGGTGTAGCGGCCGGCCTCCAGCACGCGGCGCGCCGCGCGCGCGTTGTCGGGCTCGAAGTAGCGCGAGAAGCAGTCGACCAGCAGCGCGACCTCGCGGCCGTCCGGCACCGCCGGCTCGGGCGCCGGGCGATAGATGTCGGATCGCCACGCCGGCAGCGTGCGCTTGCGGGACAGCCCGAGCAGCCGCTCGCCGAGCGCGGCCAGCCGGGGCATCCGGTTGCGCAGGTTGATCATCGGCGCCAGCCGGCGCGCGATCGGCGCGTAGCGCGGCAGGTACGCGGTGAGCGCGGCCTGCGCCGGCACGCCGTGGCGCGCGTTCCACTGGTGGAGGAACTCGATCTTCATGCGCGCCATGTCGACGCCGGTCGGGCACTCGCGCCGGCACGCCTTGCAGCCGACGCACAGCGCCATGGTGTCCTTCATCGCGTCGGACACCAGCGCGTCGGGGCCGAGCTGGCCGGTCAGCGCCAGCCGCAGGCTGTTGGCGCGGCCGCGCGTCGCGTCGCGCTCGTCGCCGGTGGCCTGGTAGCTCGGGCACATCACCGCGTCGAACTTGCGGCAGCTGCCGTTGTTGTTGCACATCTCGGTCGCGGCCAGCAGGCCGCCCGCGTCCGACCAGTCGAGCGCGGTCACCACCGGCAGCGGCGCGTAGCCCGGCTTGTAGCGGAACAGCCGGCGGTCGTCCATCCGCGGCGCACGGACGATCTTGCCCGGGTTGAGCAGGCCGCGCGGATCGAACGCGTCCTTGACCGCCTCGAACGCGCGGACCATGCGGTCGCCGAACATCGCGGCGTGGAACTCCGAGCGGCTCAGGCCGTCGCCGTGCTCGCCGGAGTGCGAGCCCTCGTACTCGCGGACGATCGCGAACGCCTCCTCGGCGATCGCCCGCATCGTCCGGGCGCCGGACGGATCCTTCATGTTGAGGATCGGGCGGACGTGCAGGCAGCCGACCGAGGCGTGGGCGTACCACGTGCCCTCGGTGCCGTGCCGCTCGAACAGCCGGGTCAGCCGCTCGGTGAACTCCGCGAGGTGGGGCAGCGCCACCGCGCAGTCCTCGATGAACGACACCGGCTTGCCGTCGCCCTTCATCGACATCATGATGTTGAGCCCGGCCTTGCGCACCGCGGTCATCTCGGCTTGCGCCGCGGCGTCGACCAGCCGGACCACCGAGCCGGGGTAGCCGTGGTCGGCGAGCAGCTGCTCGAGCCGGCCGATCGACTCGAGCAGCGGCGCCCGGTCGTCGCCCGCGAACTCGACCAGCAGGATCGCGTCCGGCGCGCCCTGGACGTGGCGCTCGAGCGTCGCGCGGAACACCGGCAGCCGGCGCGCGAGCTCCATCATCTTGCGATCGACCAGCTCGACCGCGCTGGGCCCGAGCTCGACCAGGAACCGCGTCATGTCCATCGCGTCGAAGAACCGCGCGAAGTGACACACCGCGCCGACCCGGTGGCGCGGGATCCGGGCGAGCTTGAGCTTGATCCGCGTGAAGAACCCCAGCGTGCCCTCGGAGCCGACCATCAGGTGCGCCAGGTTGGGCCGCGGCTCGCCGAGCGCGTACAGGTTGTAGCCGCCGACCTTGCGCAGCAGCTTCGGCGTGCGCCGCGCGATCTCGTCGGCGTTGGCCGCGTACAGCGCGCGCAGCGCCCCGGCGAGCTCGGCGAGCCGCCCCGGCGCGCCCCCGGGCGGCAGCTCGCCGAACACGACCCGGCTCGCGTCGGCCAGCACCGCCTCGACCTCGAGCACGTTGTGCACCATCAGGCCGTACTGGATCGACCGCGTGCCGGCCGAGTTGTTGCCGGTCATCCCACCGAGCGTGGCGTGCGCCGAGGTCGACACGTCGACCGGGAACTGCCAGCCGGTCGGCCGGAGCTGGCGGTTGAGCTCGTCGAGCACGATCCCCGGCTCGACGGTGGCGGTGCCGGCCTCGGCGTCGACCTCCAGCACGCGGTTCATGTGACGGCTGGTGTCGAGCACGACCGCCTCGCCGAGCGGCTGGCCGTTCTGCGAGCTGCCGCCGCCGCGCGCGATGATCGGGAAGCCGTCGGCGCGGGCCAGCGCGATCGCGGCGACCACGTCGTCGGCGTCGCGCGGCAGCGCCACCCCGATCGGCTCGATCTGGTAGATCGACGCGTCGGTCGAGTACCGGCCGCGGGTGAACGCGTCGAACCGCACCTCGCCGCGCAGCGCCTCGCCCAGCCGCGCCGCGAGCGCCGGATCTCCGATCCGCCGTGCCATGCCGGCTACTTGTCCGAGACCTGGCGTGCCGGCGGCAGCTCGGCCTCGGGCTCGTCGACGAACTTGCGGTCCGGGCGCATGGTGAACGACAGCCCCGTACCGATCACCAGCAGCACGATCGATCCGACGAACGGCAGGTGCCAGTCGCCGGTCCGGTCGACGATGTAGCCGAATACCGGCGGCGAGATGATCGCCGCCAGCGCCGAGCCGGTGTTCATCAGGCCGCTCGCGGTCCCCGAGTGCTGCGGCGCGATGTCCATCGGCACCGCCCAGATCGGCCCGATCACGAGCTCGAGGAAGAAGAACCCGCCCGACAGGCACAGCGCCAGGGTGGTGAGCTCGTGGGTGAACAGCACGGGAGTCAGGCATCCGGCGGCGCCGAGCATGCCGATGATGATCACGGTCAGCCGCGACAGCGTGACGCGGCCGGTCCTGTGCAGCAGGTAGTCGCTGAGGATCCCGCCCAGCGCATCGCCGACCACGCCCGCGAGGAACACGCCGCTGGAGTACAGCGAGGAGCTCTTGAGATCGAGGTGCGTGCTGGGGTCATCGCGGAAGAACTGGGGGATCCAGGACAGGAACAGCCACAGCGACCAGCCATAGCAGAAGTAGGTCAGCGTCACCGGCAGCAGGCGCACGACCAGCCGGCGCCACGGCACCGCCAGCTTGCGGGCCGACGGCTGCGGCAGCTTCGCCAGGTCCTCGTCGGTGATCCCGGCGTGGTTGCGCGGATTGTCGCGGTAGTACAGCCACCACACCACGACCCAGATCAGGCTGGTCGCGCCGAGCACCACGAATGCGACGCGCCACGACTTCCAGATCATGAGGGCCGCCACGATCGGAGGCGTCACCGCGTTGCCGAGCCGCGCGAACGAGTGCGTCACGCCCTGGGCGAAGCCGCGCCGGCCAGGCGGAGTCCAGCTCTGCATCGCGCGCGTCGCGGTCGGGAACGTCGCGCCCTCGCCGAACCCGAGCGCGACGCGGAACATCAGGAGCGAAGAAAACCCGACTGCGAGCCCGGTGATCGCCGTGGAGATCGCCCAGATCGCGCCGCACACGAACAACGTCTTGCGCGGGCCGAATCGATCGCCGATCCGGCCGCCGATCACCTGGAACAGCAGGTACGGATAGCCAAACGCCGAGAAGACGTAGCCGTAGTCGGTCTTGCTGAGCTTGAACTCGCCCTGGATGTCCTTCGCGGCGGTCGCGATGTTCACCCGGTCGACGTAGGTCAGGAAGTACATCACGCACAGCAGGAACAGCACGATGTTGGGCGCGCTCGGCATCCAGCTCGGCCGCGCCGGCCGCGACGCCGCCCCGGTCACGAGCGGCCTCCGGTCGCCGACGTGCCGGCCAGGAACGCCATCGCCTCCTGCGTGCCGCCGGCGCGGTGCGGCACCCCGCAGATCGAGAGGCCCATCTCGACGCCGCCGAGCGCGCCGATCAGCGTCAGGTCGTTGAGGTCACCGACGTGCCCGATGCGGAACACCTTGCCGGCGAGCCTGGACAGCCCCATCCCGAGCGACATGTCGAACCGCGCCAGCACGGTGGCGCGGAACGCATCCGCGTCGTGGCCGTCCGGCATCACCACCGTGGTCACCACGTTCGAATACTCCGCCGGATCGGCGCACAGGATCTCCAGGCCCCACGCGCGCACCGCGCGGCGCGTCGCCTCGGCCAGCCGGTCGTGGCGGGCGAACACCGCCGGCAGCCCCTGCTCGCGCAGCATGGCGAGCGCCTCGCGCAGGCCGTACAGGAGATTCGTCGCCGGCGTGTACGGGAAGAACCCGCCGGCGTTGTGCTTGAGCATCTCCTCCCAGTCCCAGTACGAGCGCGGCATGCCGCCCTGGCGGGCCGCGGCGAGCGCCTTGTCGCTGATCGCGTTCATCCCCAGCCCCGGCGGCAGCATCAGCCCCTTCTGCGAGCCGGCCACCGTGACGTCGACCCCCCACTCGGCGTGGCGGACGTCGATCGATCCCAGCGATGAGACCGTGTCGATCATCAGCAGCGCGCCGTGGTGCGCGCGGTCGATCGCCTTCCGGATCTCCGGGATCCGGCTGGTGACGCCGGTCGAGGTCTCGTTGTGGACGACCATCACGGCCTTGATCGCGCCCGCGCGGTCCTCGGTCAGCTTCGCCTCGACCGCGCCGGGGTCGGCGCCGTGCCGCCAGTCGCCGGGGACGAGGTCGACCACCAGCCCGAGCCGCTCGGCGATCTTCTTCCACAGCATCGCGAAGTGGCCGGTCTCGAACATCAGCACCCGGTCGCCCGGCCGCAGCGTGTTGACGATCGCCGCCTCCCACGCGCCGGTGCCCGACGACGGAAACACGATCACCGGCCCCGACGTCCCGAACACCGCGCGCAGCCCGTCGAAGATCTCGGTGGCCAGCCGCGCGAACTCCGGACCGCGGTGGTCGATCGTCGGCCGGTCGATCGCCCGCAGCACGCGGTCCGGGACATTGGTCGGTCCGGGAATCTGCAGGAAGTGCCGGCCACTTCGCGCGGTGCCATCGCGCGTGCCAGGATGCGTGCCAGGTTGCGAGCCAGGTTGCGAGCCAGGTTGCTCGGTAGACGCGGTTTTCGCGAGCGACTGCGTCATGCGCGGCAGCATACACCCCGGGCCTCGGGCTCCGGGAAGCATCATTGTGCGTAATCGCCCGGCACGGCCGGTCATCGCGTCGGAGGCAGGACAGGAGTACACCTCGTCATGCGGCTCGATGTGGATTGCTGTATCGCCGGCGGCGGCCCCGCCGGGATGGTGCTCGGCTGGCTGCTCGCCCGCGCAGGGGTCCACGTGGCGGTGCTGGAGAAGCACGCCGACTTCCTGCGCGATTTCCGCGGCGACACGGTGCACGCCTCGACCCTGGAGCTGATGCACGAGCTCGGTGTGCTCGACGAGTTTCTGCGCCTGCCGCACACCCGGGTGGATCACCTGGACTTCGACCTGCTCGGCGAGCGGGTGCCCGGGCCCGACTTCCGGCGGCTGCCGACCCACTGCAAGTTCATCGCGCTGATGCCGCAGTGGGACTTCCTCGAGTTCGTTCGCCGGCAAGCGAGCCGCGAGCCCGGATTCCGGCTGATCCAGCGGGCGGCCGTGGTCGAGCTGGTGCGCGACGCCGACCGCGTCGTCGGGCTCAACGCCACCACGCCGGACGGCCGGCTGGAGGTCCGCGCGGACCTCGTGGCCGGCGCCGACGGCCGGCACTCGACGGTGCGCGAGCTGGCGGCGCTGCCGCGGCGCGATCTGGGAGCGCCGATCGACGTGCTGTGGATGCGGCTGCCGCGCCGGCCCGACGACGGTGAGCAGGTGCTGGGGACGCTGGCCCCCGGCCGGTTCCTGGTGATGCTGAACCGCGGCGACTACTGGCAGTGCGCCTACCTGATCGAGAAGGGCGGGCGGGACCGGCTCGAGCAGCGCGGGCTGCCGGCGCTGCGCGAGTCGCTCGTGGCGCTGGCGCCGTTCCTGCGTGACCGGGTCGAGCTGTTGACCCGCTGGGACGACATCAAGCTCTTGACCGTGGTGGTCGACCGGCTCGAGCGCTGGTGGGCACCGGGCGTGCTGTGCATCGGCGACGCGGCGCACGCGATGTCGCCGATCGGCGGGGTCGGGATCAACCTCGCGATCCAGGACGCGATCGCGGCGGCGAACCGGCTCGCGCCGGCGCTGCGCGCGCACCGGGTGACGACCGACGACCTCGCCGCGGTGCAGGCCCGCCGCGAGCCCCCAGTCCGCCGGATCCAGGCGCTCCAGGTCGCGATCCAGAACCGGGTGATCGCCCGGGCGCTGGCCGGCCGGACCGGGGCCGCGCTGCGGATCGCACGGTTCGCGCTGCGCCATCTCGCGCCGCTGCGGCGCACCATGGCCCGCGTGCTGGCGGTCGGGCAGCTGGAGCATCTCACGGCAGGCCCGCCCCGCGAGCCTGCGGGCGCACAGTCCGCGGCATCCCCCGTATAATGTGGGCGTGATCCGGCTGGTCTCCGTGTCGCTGATCGCCCTCGGGGCCGTCGTCGCCCTCGGGGCGCTCGCCGCGCCCGCCGCGGCGGCGCCGGTGCACGGCCTGGTCTACGACGACTGGAACCACGACGGCGTGCCCAGCCCGGGCGAGGCCGGGATCGCGGGCGCGGTGGTCGCGTTCGGCGTCCAGCAGTTCGTGGTCACCGACGCGCAAGGCCACTTCACGCTCGACCTCGCTCCCGACGTGCAGGGCATCGCCTGGGTCCGGGTGCCCGACGGCTTCGCGCCCGGCCCGGTGTGGGCCCACGTCGGCGGCGCCCGCCCCGGCCCGGAGATCGACCTCGGCCTGCGCCGGCTGTCCGCGCCCCACCGCGGACCGATCACGTTCGTGGTCGCCGCCGACACCCACCTCGCGCAGGACCAGCCGTTCTTCGACGACCTCGGCCAGGTCGTGGCGGACGCGACCGCGCTCGATCCACCGCCCGCGTTCTTCACGATCCTCGGCGACATCACCCAGGGCAACCAGCTCGAGCACTTCATGCTGGTCGACCGCGCGCTGACCGGGCTGAACACGCCCTACGTCCCGGTGCCCGGCAACCACGACTGGTACGACGGCGGCGCGACCTGGTTCTCGCACTACGGCCCCGACAACTACAGCTTCGACATCGACACCACCCACTTCGTGGTGTGGAACATGGCGATGCCCGAGCAGCAGATCCGCGACTACCTCGGCGCCGAGCTGTCGCACGTCGCGCAGGGCATGTCGATCGTCGCGCTGACCCACGCGCCGCCCAGCGAGGGCGTGACCGACGCGCTGCGCTCGCTCGGCGTCAATTACGTGCTGACCGGCCACACCCACTCCAACCGCGTGGTCGACCACGACGGCGTGATCGAGCTCAACTCCGAGCCGCTGCTGATGGGCGGCCTCGACTTCACGCCGGGCGGCTACCGGGTGATGACGATCGAGCGCGGCGCGCTCACGACCTATCACCGCACCGTGGTCGAGCACCCGTTGCTCGAGGTCGTGGCGCCGGCGGCCGGCCAGTGCGTGCCGCTGACCGGCGGCCAGGTCGTCGCCGCCGCCGAGTCCGACGCCGGCGATCCGGCGGTGACCGCGCGGGTCGACTGCGGCGCGCCGTTCGCGCTCCACCCGGTGGGCGGCTGGAGCTGGCAGGCCGACCTGCCGGTGGTGATGCCCGGCGCGCACACGCTGACCGTCACCGCCCACACCGGCCGGGCGACGTCGTCGGTCGGCTTCGAGGTCTGCGCGCCGGACCCGGCTCCCGCCGCCGGCCCGGACTGGCCGCAGCTCGGCGGCGCGGCGGACCACGCCGGCGCCCGCGCGCGCGAGCTGCCCCCGCCGCTGGCGACGCGCTGGGTCACGCCGGTCGGTGGCCACGTGCTGCAGGCGACCCCGGCGATCGCGGGCGGCGCGGTCTACCTCACCGCGACCGATCAGGCCGACGGCGGGACCGGCGGCGTCATCGCGCTCGATCTCGCGACCGGCGCGATCCGCTGGCGCACCCCCACGCCGGTGCAGGTCCGCGGCGGCGTCGCGGCGACCGGCACCACCGTGGCCGCCGCGCAGCTCGACGGCACCGTGCTCGGGCTCGACACCGCGACCGGCGCGATCCGGTGGCGCACCGAGCTCGGCGCCGGCCTGGTCCCCGGAGCCGCGGCGATCTTCGCCCCGCCCGCGACCGACGGCGGCGACTTCCTGATCGGCAACCAGAACCGGCTCGCCGCGCTGACCGCGGCGGAGGGCGGCATGGCGTGGTCGGTCAACCCGGTGCCGCAGGGCGTCGACAGCCAGGCGCTGTC
>DATAPF010000344.1:0-37025 GCA_036265355.1 Kofleriaceae bacterium
AGGACTCGGGTCTAAGTTTGCCCGCGCGCTGATTTCCGAGATTGTTGGCGTCCATGCGACCCCTGGCGTGAAGACATCCAGTCGCATCGATCCAGCATCGATCATCACCGCTTCCGCCATACTTTACATCAAGAAATTGACTCCAGGAGAGCCCCTGGCATGGACACTGGAGCCGAAAGAAGCGGAGCACGACGGAAAAGAGCCTCTCAAGTGGGGCAGTAAGAAGAAAGACGGCAAATGGAAACATGGTGACGGCAGGCCGAGCGAGGCAAACCATAGCAACGTACCACCGACCATCGACACGCTCTCCGGGGGTGTCACGATCGATCATGCGTCGCATTCCGTGGTGCTGTCGCTGGCGGCGTTGCGAAAGCTCAGCTTCGGCAGCGGCGACGTCGAGGCCCGCACGGTGCTCGCCGCGCTTGGCTTGCTGGCCGTCCTCGCGAGCGAGAGTCACGGACACGATCTGCGCTCGCGGTGCCTGCTGGTCCCGCAGGAGGGCAAGGCGCTGCGCCTCGAGATCGTCCGGCGCGACGGGACCAAGCAGCCACTGTCGCTCGATCTCGACGGCGCGATCGAGCTGTACAACGCCGCGGTCAAGGCGCTGCCAGAACCCTTGCGGTTTGCGAGCAAGCCCGGCGAACCGCTGTCCACGTTGACGCCGTCGCCCAAGCTCGCGCACCTCGTGATCAAGAGTCGCGAGCTGGCGGCCACCGGAGTCGACATCGGGGACAAGTGATGCTTTGCATCGAAGTCGAGCTGCTGGCGGGTCGCTACGCCGCGACCGCGCATAATGACCGGAGTCGCGCCGAGTGGCCGCCCCATCCGGCGCGTTTTTTTTTCGCGCTGGTCGCCGCCCTGCACGATCAGGAGCCGGTGGACGCAGAGGAGCGAGCCGCGCTCCTCTGGCTCGAGCAACAGGACGCTCCGTCGCTGGACGTCAGCATCCATGCCGGTTCTCGCGACGTGCTGGATGTGTTCGTGCCGGTCAACGACGTCTCGCTGCTGGGGAGCGTCGATCCGGAACGAATGCTCCGCGAGGCGCGGGACCGCGTCTCGGCGCTGTCCTTGGCGCCCAGCTCGGCCGATGCCGACCGAGAGCGAAAGAAGGCGGGCAAGGACGTCGGCAAGGAGGAGGCCAAGCTCGCCGCGTTGATCGCGGACCAGCAGGTCGTCGACGCTGCGCCCACCGCAACGGCGCTGGCGACGGCGACGGCCTTGCTGCCTGACCGGCGCACGCGTCAGGTCAGGACGTTTCCGGTCGTGTTCCCGGACCGCTCCACGTTCAGCTTTCTGTGGGCAGAGGCCCCGCCGGCCGCGCTCGGGGTCGCGCTCGATCGGCTGTGCGCGCGGGTGACGCGGCTCGGACACTCGTCCTCGCTCGTGCGGTGTGCGGTCGTCGCCACCGCACCGACGCCGACCCTGGTTCCGAGCGAGGACGGCGAGTGGGTGTTGCGGACGGTGGCGCCCGGCCAGCTGGCCCGTCTGGAGGAGGAGTTCGCGCGCCACCGTGGCGTGGAAAGCCGCACGTTGCCAGCGCGACCTCGACGATATGGACCGCCGGCGGCGTCGCCACGGCCGGTCCCGAAAGAAGGCACGTTCTCCTGGGCGGACGCGGACTGGATCGTCTTCGAGCGCGTCGGCGGGGCACGGCCGATGTCGACGCGCGGCACGGACCTCGCCCGTGCGCTCCGGGCGGCGCTGATCGAGACCCATGGCGCAGAGACCTTGCCGGCGACGCTCTCGGGTCACAGCGAGAGCGGCGCGCCGACCCCCAGCGAGCACGTAGCGTTCGTGGCGCTGCCGTTCGTCGGCCACGAGCACGCCGACGGCTCGATCAAGGGCTGCGCGCTCGTGCTGCCGCGAGCGCTGCCCGTCGCGGATCGGGAGATGCTGTTCCGCTTGATCGCCGCGTGGGAGACTCGGCGAGGCGGCCCGGACGGTGTGGTCGAGTTGGCCGGCGGAACGTTGCCTGCCGTGAGGCTGCAACGCGTGGAGATCGCCGCGGCGGCGTCGCTACAACCGCGAACGTGGAGCCGGCCATCACGGCGCTTTGTCACGGCGACGCCGATCGCGCTCGACCGCAACCCCGGCAATCTCCGCAGCAACCTGGCGCGAACCGCCCACGCGGCCTCGATCGAGGCGCAGCGCTTTGTGGCCGACGCATGCCACCGCATCGGGCTCCCGCGGCCGATCGAGGTCGAGGTGGCGTCGTCGCCGATGCTGCAGGGCGCGCAGCCGGTCCATGCGTTCTTGCCCTGGCCCGGACGCCCCGGCCGGGTCCCGCGGGTACGGATCCATGCCGAGATCCGGTTCGACGAGGAGGTGCGCGGGCCGTTGCTGCTCGGCGCGGGTCGCTACTTCGGTCTCGGGCTCTGCATGCCGATGAGGGAGCCCTGATGACCCTGGAAATCAGCGATTTCGAGTCGTTTCACCAGGTGGTGCACGGCAGCGCGCCGTTCACGTGGCAGAGCCGCCTGTTGCGCCAGATCATGGAGGAGCGCGCATGGCCGCGCGTGCTCGATCTTCCGACGGGCACCGGCAAGACGACGTGTATCGACATTGCGCTGTTCGCGCTGGCGCTCGATGCGGCGGCGACGGATCGCTGGTGTCCTCGCCGGATCGCCATGGTGGTGGACCGCCGCATCGTGGTCGACCAGGTCGCCGAGCGCGGGCGGAAGCTGCTGCGCACCCTCCTCGATGAGAAGGCCGGACCAGTGGTACGCCGGGTCGCCGATCGGCTCCGGACCCTCAGCAAGGAGGGCGAGGACCCGATCGGGGTGTTCACGCTGCGCGGCGGGATGCCCAAGGACGATGGCTGGACACGAACGCCGGACCAGCCGCTCATCCTTGCGTCCACGGTCGACCAGCTGGGCTCCCGGTTGCTCATGCAGGGATACGGCGTCAGCAAGGGAATGAAGCCCGTGCACGCGGGCCTGGTCGGCAACGACATGCTGTTGCTGCTCGACGAGGTTCACCTGTCACAGCCGTTCGCCGACACCCTCGATGCGCTGGACCAGCTGCGTGGGCGATTCGCGAGGACGTCACCGCTCAAGCCGCGGTTCTGCCATGCGTTCCTCTCGGCGACCCCCGGGACGGTCCGGTCGACCTCGTTTCGCCTGACCGAGGGCGAGAAGGCGCGCGACGCGCCGCTGGGTATGCGCCTGCACACGCCGAAGCCTACGCGCCTGGTCGAGGTCGGCGATCGCAGTGCGCTCGAGAACGCGTGCGTCGAGGAGGCCCGCGCCCTGATCAGGAAGCACGGCGTCATCGCCGTGGTCCTCAACCGCGTGACGAGCGCATCGGCCATCGTCGGGCGGTTGCGAGCGCTCCTGACGGACACCGCGGACGTCGAGCTGCTGACCGGCCGGATGCGCCCCCTCGATCGCGATGACGTGATGCAATCGCTTCGGCCTCGGATCATGACCGGCCGCGAGCGTGCGCGCGTCGAACGGAAGCTGGTCGTGGTCGGCACGCAGTGCATCGAGGCGGGCGCCGACTTCGACTTCGATGCGCTCGTGACGGAGGCGGCGAGCCTGGATGCGCTTCGACAGCGTTTCGGCCGGGTCGATCGGCTCGGTGGCTATCGCGAGGCCGAGGGGATGATCATCCGGGACACGAGCGTGAAGGACGACCCGATCTACGGCGAAGCGCTGGCCAGGACGGGAGCATGGTTGAAGCAACAAGCGAAGCAGACCAAGCACGTCGATTTTGGCGTGCTCGCTCTACCGATCCCGGACCCGGAAGAGCTCCGGGACCTGCTCGCGCCGAAGCCCTCGGCCCCGATGCTGTTGCCGGCGTATCTCGATCTGTGGATGCAGACCTCACCGGCGCCCGCGGTGGTTCCGGACGTCGCACTCTGGCTCCACGGGCCACGGTCCGGGCCGGCGGATGTACAGGTGGTGTGGCGCGCCGACCTCGACGACGACATTCTGGCGAGTGCACGCGTCGCCCGGACCGCCGACCTCCCCGCGACGATCGTCGGCGCCGTGCGGCCCTCGAGCCTCGAGGCCCTGTCGCTGCCGTTCGCCGCCGCTGCCAGGTGGCTCGGCGGTGAGGGCGTCGGAGACATCGCAGATGTGGAAGGCGCAGGAAGCGACGCTGCCGATCCCGGTGTGGCCCGGCTCGCGCTGCGGTGGGACGGCGACGATAGCGAGGTGATCTCGGCGCAGGAGCTGAGGCCCGGCGATACCGTGGTCGTGCCGGCGCGCCGCGGGGGCATCCGGCACGGCTGCTTCGACGCCCTCGCCACGGAGACCGTGGCCGACCTTGCCGAGCGCGCGTCGCTGTTTGGCCGTGGGCAGCCGGTGCTACGGCTGCACGGCGCGGTGCTCACCGGCCTCGGCATCAGCGTCCCCCTCGACGACGTCGATGACGCACGGAGCGCGCTGGCGCTGACCGCTGCCGGCGAGCCGGTACGCTGGCGCCAGCGATGGCTCGAGCGACTCGCGGACAGCAAGACCTCGATCGTCGTCGATGCAGGTGAATCGTGGACCGTCCTGCGAGGCGGCCGCATCGAGGCTGCGGAGCTGCGCCTGCTGTCACAGATCGATGACACCATCGAGGACGGCATCGAGCTGACAACCGACGAGGACGACTCGTTCCACGCGGGGCGGTCGGTACCGCTGGCCGAGCACAGCGGCGACGTGGAGCGCTTTGCGTGCAACTACGCCACCGCCGCCGGGTTGCCCCCAGCGTTGATCAAGGATCTTGCGCTTGCCGGCTGGTTGCACGACATCGGCAAGGCCGATCGACGCTTTCAGCTGTTGCTGCGTGGCGGCAGCGAGATCGAGCTGTTCAAGGATCCAGCACCGTGGGCGAAGTCAGGGATGGCGCCCGGCGCGAAGAGCGCACACCGACGCGCACAGCAGAGAAGCGGATATCCGAAAGGCGCACGCCACGAAGTTCAATCCGTGGCGATGATCGAGAAGCAGCTCGATGATGTGCGCGCGCGGGCTGACGACCTCGACCTGGTGCTCCACCTGGTGGCCAGTCATCATGGCTACTGTCGTCCATTCGCCCCGGTGGTCGTCGACGACGCACCTGTCGAGGTGACGCTGACGGACCACCGTAGCCGCGAGCTCGGGGGGATCGACTTTGTCGCTACCTCGTCGAACCACCAGCTGCACCGCCTCGATAGTCCCCTCGCCGGCCGGTTCTGGCGCCTGGTCGAGAAGTATGGCTGGCAAGAGCTGTGCTGGCTTGAAGCGATCTTGCGCCTCGCGGATCACCGGGCCAGCGAACAGGAGCAGTCCAAGGGGGCGACATGACCCGCACGGTTCTCACCGGTGTCAGCGGCGCCAATCCGCTCGGCTTTCTTGCGTCGCTGGGGTTGCTGCGGCTGCTTCGGCATCGCACCGCCGCGGCCAGGATGGGATTCACCGCGGACGGCGCTTACCATCCTTTCGTCGACCGTGTCGATGGGGACCTTTCCGCGATCGTGGCCAGCCACGCCATCGAGTCGACCGGGAAGCAGCCCTGGCGGCTCGAGTACGAGAAGGAGGAGAAGCGAGGTACCAAGACCGTCGCCGATCTCAAGGCCCCGCCGCGGCGATTTGCGGAGTTCGTGGTCGCGTCGGTCGAGCGCTGGCGGGACGGCGACGGCGATGCCGCCGCGTTCGCCGCCGCGTTCGGAACCACCGTGGCCAAGGATGGCAAGGGCAACACGAAACCCACGGCGCTGCACTTCACGGCAGCGAACCAGCAGTTTCTCGACACCATCGAAAAGACACGCGCGATGGTCACAGTCGAATGGGTGCGAGCGTCCGTGTTCGAGGGCTCGGCACGCCGCCCGGGCTCGAATCTGCGCTGGGATCCTGCTGCCGAGCGCAACTGGGCATTGATGGCAAACAATCCCAACGACGAGGGCACCAGCGTCGATGCGCCGCTTGAGTGGCTCGCCTTCCAAGGCTTGCCTGTCCTGCCGACCTTCCCGCGCGGAGAACGCATCATAACCACCGCGGTCAGCGGTCGAGGTGACGAGATGACGATGACATGGCCGCTGTGGTCCGTCCCGGCGTCCCTTGAAACCGTGCGCTCGGCACTACTTCTCTCATGGACCGGTGCCGCTGTCGAGCGGACCCGGCGAGGTATCTTCGCCGTGTGCACATCAGCGATCCGCCGAACGAGCCAGGGGTTCGGGAACTTCGGACCTGCCACCGTGGCTCCATGAGCTTGTTCTCAACGACATCGCCGCCGTTCCCCGCCGCTTATTCGGCTCTACATGGCCGAGGACGCGGCAGCCGGTGTCAAGGCCGGGCTCGCCGGACTCTGCTGCGCCCGCGCGCTCGGGCTGGCCAGCGCGCCGATCCACGTCATCACAACGTGAGCGCTGCACGAAGCCCACATGGCCACGTGTGGTTCGCGTAGCGCTTACAATCGCGACGCGCGCGCCAGCAGCGCCGGCGCGAGGAGCCCGCGGGGCCGATCGTGTTCCACCAGGTCGTGGTGCCGCTCGTGCCGGGCACGAACCCAGGAAGGCAGCGCGATGCGAGGTGTCGTCGGCTTCGAGGACGAAGCCAGCTTCTGGCGGGATGGCAGCCTGCATCGCACCTGGTCGCGCGTCGGGTTCAGCCTCGCGTCGAGTCTGGTGGTCGTCCGAGTAGCGCTCGCAGATCGCAACCCCGTCAGTCGCTCTGGCGCACGCGTGCGTGTCATGGCGCGATGCGTTCGACGAGGAGGCGTCGCTCCCCCGGGCGGATCTCAATGTTGTAGTCGAGTAGGAAGTTCATCCCGAGCACTCCGTCGACGCCATAGCCGAGGTCTGCCACGTTGGCGTGTACCGCTGGTACAGTGACGCCGAGGGTCGAGAGTTCGACGAGTTGGACAAGATAGCCGTGTTCGTCGGCAGCCGCCGTTCGCGTCACCGTGGGTCTGATACTCGTGGTCGCGCTGTAGCCGATCGCCTGCGCGACGGTCGGGACCAATGTCGTAAGCACGGCGCCGGTGTCGAGGACGATCTGGATGTTCGCGCGCCCGGACGGACCGATGACAACCGCATCGATGACGATCAGATCACCGTCGAGGACGAACGATGTCTCGGATCTCATCCGTCATCTCAATGTGTGGAGTGCATCGGGGACGCCCACGCGTGTGCGCCAGGATCGCGTTTGGTTGCAACTCACCGATGTGAGCGAGCACTTGCCTCATCGAGCGGTCGTGGCCGACTACGCGACCCGAACGGATCGAACCGTCGAGCGCCTTCGCGATGTCCAGCAAGCACACCCACTCGTCGGGGTGCCGCTCGCAGATCGTTGCCCAAGTCAAAGACTCACCGCTCGTTGGCGAGATCTTCTGGGCGACGCTCATTGGTCCATCCTCAACCAATGCCCAGGCGTGTCAAGTTTTTTGGCGTTCAACGACGTCGAGTCGACGGCGAGGAGTTGCGGCGAGGAAGACGCGAGGAAGTCCAGGCCGTGCGGGTGTCGCAGTGGCGCAGCGAGGTCAGGACGAGCACCCGCACTACAGCCGAGGCGTGACGGTGGAGGCTCTCATGCGGCTGGCCCGTGCCGGGCCGGCCGCACCGAGAAAGCTAGGGACCTCGGTAGGGACGGGCGCGGTAGGGACCGGAACTCGGATGAGGAACGGGCAGCAGCGACCGCGAGTTAGCCGCCGGCCGGCGTGAAGATGTCCGGTGTCCGGCCGGATCTCGGACGGCTGTCCGGCAGCCGGACGATCGAGGCGCGCAAGCGCGCGAGATCATGCGGGGCGGCGGCGGGCCCGCGGCTTGCTGTCATCGGCGGGCATGTCAACCACAGACCGACCAGCCGCAATGCCGGCACAATCGACATCCACTCTGAACCACCAGCGCGGAGCCGCACTCGGGGCAGCTCGGCGAGGCAGCGACGACGGCGCTGCGCGCGCCGGTGACCAGCACCTGCCCGTCCCGGCTCCCGTCCCGGTACACCGTGATGCCCTTGCATCCCAGCTCGTACGCGAGCTGGTAGGCGGCCTTCACGTCGTGCGCCGTCGCGTCGTGCCGCAGGTTGATGGTCTTGCTGACCGCGGCGTGGACGTGGCGCTGAAACGCGGCCTGCATCCGGACGTGGGTCGCGACGTCGACCTCGTGGGCGGTGGGGAACACGCGCTGGACGTCGGCCGGGACGTCGGGCCGGCCGCGGACCCCGCCGTGCAGGGCGACGGCGGCGAACAGGTCGTCGGACGCGAACCCGCGCTCGGCGGCGATCCGCCGGAAGTGTGGATTGATCTCGGTGAGCTCGGCGCCGTCGAGGACGTTGCGCCGGTAGGCGAGCGCGTAGAGCGGCTCGATCCCGCTGGCGCAGCCGGCGATTATGCTGATCGTCCCGGTCGGGGCGATCGTCGTGGTCGTCGAGTTACGCAGCGCTGGGTGCCCGGCGCGCTGCCACCGCGAACCGGTCCACGCGGGGAAGCTGCCGCGGCGCTCGGCGAGCGCGGCCGAGGCTGCCAGCGACTCGCGTTCGAGGAACCCGGCGAGCCGCTCGGCGAGCGCGAGCGCGGGCTCGGAGTCGTAGGCGATCCCGAGCGCGGCCAGCGCGTCGGCCCACCCCATGATCCCCAGGCCGATCTTGCGGGTCACCTTGGTCGCCCGCTCGATCTCGGGCAGCGGGTAGCGGTTGGCATCGATGACATCGTCGAGGAACCGCACCGCGTCGCGGATCACGGCGGCCAGCCGCACCCAGTCGAGCTCGCCGGTGGTGACGAACCGGCCGACGTCGATCGAGCCGAGCGTGCACGACTCGAACGCGAGCAGCGGCTGCTCGCCACAAGGATTGGTCGCCTCGATCGCGCCGAGCTCCGGGGTGGGGTGGGTGTCGTTGATCCGGTCGATGAACACCAGGCCCGGATCGCCGCACGCCCAGGCGGCGTTGGCGATCGCGTCGAGCACGCGGCGCGCGTCGAGCTCGCCGGTGACCTGGCCGGTGCGCGGGTTGACCAGCGCGTAGGGGGTGCCGGCGCGCACCGCGGTCATGAACGCGTCGGTCACCGCAACCGACAGGTTGAAGTTGCGCATCCGCGTCGGATCGAGCTTGATCGCGATGAACTCGAGGATGTCCGGGTGGTCGACGCGCAGGATGCCCATGTTGGCGCCGCGCCGCGTACCGCCCTGCTTGATCGCCTCGGTCGCCACATCGAACACCTGCATCAGCGACACGGGGCCCGACGCGGTGCCGCCGGTCGAGGTGACGAGGTCGCCGGCCGGGCGCAGCCGGGAGAACGAGAAGCCGGTGCCGCCGCCGGTCTTCTGGATCTCGGCGGCCCAGCGCACGGCCTCGAACACGCCGGTGGTGGAGTCGTCGACCGGGACCACGAAGCAGGCGGCGAGCTGGCCGAGCGGGCGGCCGGCGTTCATCAGGGTCGGCGAGTTGGGCAGGAACTCGAGAGCCGACATCATGCGCTCGAACGCGGCCTGGGCGGCGGCGACCTCGGCGGCGGAGTAGCCCATGGCGGTCTCGGCGGCGGCGACGTGCTGCGCGACCCGGTGGAACATCTGATCGGGGGTCTCGACCGCGACGCCGCCGTCGCGCACCAGGTAGCGGGCGCGCAGGACCGCGAGAGCGTTGTCGGTGAGCGGCGCAAGCACGTGCGCACCGTACGATCCGCGGCATGGGCGCGCAACCGGCCCCGACGGCGGGTGGCGTGGCTGTTGCTCGTGATCCTGCTCGTGCTGATCGCGCTGGTCGCGCGGGTCGACGCCGCGCCCGGCGGTGCGCCGATCGACCCGGCGGTGCGCGAGGTGGACGCCGCGATGGGCGCGGATCTTGCGAGCGCACTCGACGAAGATGGCGACGAGGAGGCCGAGGAGCGCGCGGCCGAGCGAGCGGAGATCGACGACGAGGCGGACGCGGACGAGGTCGACGACGGGATCGACGGCGACGGTGCCGCACCGGCGAGCCTGGCACTCGGCGAGGACGATGCCGGCGCACGATCGGGCCTTGCACTCGACGGGGGCGGTGCGGGGGGACCGGCGAGCCTGGCACTCGATGACGGTGCCGGCGATGAACCGATGAGCCTGGCGCTCGGCGAGGACGACGCCGGGGCCGGGGCGGCCGGCGCGGGGACGCTCGCCATGCTCGACGCGGAGCTCGCGCCCGGCGACGAGACCGCGGCGCTCGACGCCACGGACGCCGGCGCGACCGCGGGTGCGCAGGAGGTCTACGAGCAACGGATGCGCCACCGGCGGCCATCGCGGTGGGGGCGGCTCGACGTCGGGGTGTCGTGGCGGCGCCGGTGGAGCGCGCCGATCCATGCGCCGGCCTATACCCACGACGAGATCTGGCTCGTCGCGACGTGGAGGCAGTGATGCGTACGCCGATGATCTCGATTCCGCTCGTCGGGGCTCAGCTCCTCGGGCTTGTGCTGCTCGGGCTGCTCGGCGCCTCGGCCGCGACCGCCGCGCCGGCTCCGGCGGCTCGCGCCGGCGCTCCGGCACAGCGCGGCGACGCCGGCGCCGCCCCCGCACCGGACGCCGACGTCGAGCGCGGCGAGCTCGACGCGATCGACGCCGAGCTTGCCGAGCCGCGCCGCGCCGTGCACGGGCCGGGGATCGGCGCCGTGATCGCTGCGGCGTACGCGGCCGCCGGGCTCGATCACGATCCGCAGGACAGCTGGCTCCGGCGCGCCCGGCTCGCCGGGCTGGTGCCCTGGGTGACCGTGCGGACCACGCGCGACACCAGCTGGCAGGACGACAGCTCCGACATCGGCCACAGCACGAGCCTCGAGCTCCGCGCGACCTGGCGGCTGGACCGGCTGCTGTTCGACGGCAGGGAGCTGCAGGTCGCCGCCGTCGACTCGGCCCGGCACCGCGAGCGCCGGCGGCTCGCCAGCCGCGTGATCCGCGCGTACTTCGCATGGCGCCGCGCCGCCCGGATCGCGACCGATGACGAGCGGGTGGCCACCCGGATCGCCGAGACGGTGGCCGAGCTCGACGCGCTGACCGACGGCTGGTTCTCCGTCCAGCTCGCCCCGCCGCGCGGCGGCGTGCCGCCGGGCTCGGAGAAACCCTGACCGCTGCGTGAACGGTGGGATGCCGGCGGCTTGCTCGGCCCGGATCGCAACCCCAAGCTGAAAACTGACGTGACCGGTTCCGGCCGCCAGCAACCGCGATACGCCCATGAAGCGGCGGTCGCCTTCCTCACCGCCGATCGCGCCGCTGGCTCACTGGGCCAGGTTGGTGCCCGCCCCCGCGGTGGCGAGGACGTTGCTCTTGACGCTGGCGACCGGGGTCAACGTGTAGCTGTACCCGGTCGAGCCGAACGGCTTGGTCGTCGCAAAGTCGGTGGCGTTCACCGTTCCCGAGCTGCCCGCGTCCCAGGTGATCCCGGTGGCGAGGTTGTTGCGGAGATCCCAGAACCCGATCGCCGAGCTGTCGCGCGACGTGACGGGATCCAGGACGGTCTCGAACACGTTGGACTCGATCAGCGACAGACCGCCCATGCGCACGTTGATGCCGGACGTGAGGACGTTGTGGAAGTAGTTGTTATAGACGTGCGTCAAGCCAAACCGCTGCAGCGGCAGGCGCGACTTCACGTTCTCGTAGCGGTTGTGATGATAGGTCGTGCGGGCATTGTTGTTGATCGTGTCCTTGTCACTGAAACCGTTCAGTCCCACCTTCTGGTAGTCGTGTATATAATTGTAGGAGATCGTGATGTGGTGTGCGCCCTTCTTGGTATCGATGCCGCCATCGAACGACGAGTCACCCGCCCCCGAACACTCGGTCAACGAGGCAAAGATGGTGTTGTGATCGATCCAGATGTTGGAGGGAACCCCGGACGACATGCCCTCGATGGAGATCGAGTCGGCATCGCTGCCGCCCGGCAGCAGGCCGAACGTCATGTTCCGCACGATGACGTTCGACGACGGACCGGCGATGTGGATGCCAAAATTGGCCGAGGAGCCATTGGCCCCGAGGACGGTGATGTTGTTCTTCTTCTTGATCTCGACGATCTGCGCGTCCTTCTTCCACTGATCACATACGACGATGGTTCCAAAGTTGAAGACGCCCGTGTAGTTGAGGACCAGCCCGCTCGTGCCATCGTAGGCATCGATCGCGGCTTGCATGGCCGCCATGGTGCTCACCGCGACGGCGGCCTTGCTGCCTCCCCCGGTGGTCGCCGCGCCGTAGCCGACGGGGGTCGACGACAGCGCCGCCGCGGTGACCGGTGTGACCACACTCGACTGCGTGTCCTCCGGTTCGTCGGGCAGAGCGCAGCCGGCGGTGAACACCGCGCACACCATCAGACAACCGCAACTCGATCTTGCAAGTGACATCGGGACTCTCCTTTTCTGGACACCCTGCGACCTCGGGCATCTCGCCTCGCCGATGGGCCACGCGAGCTGAGCCCCGGCCACTGATCGAGCTCGCAGGCGTGGCTCGGCCGGCGGCGCAACCTTAGGAGCGTCCTGGTAGGGCTGTCAAGTGGCCCGGTGGCCTGACCGGCCGGCTAGCCCAGGCTGGCCCACAGCCGGGCCCACGCCGCGTACTCCCGGATCAGCCAGCGGACCGCGCGCCGGCGATCGCGGTACTGCAGGCTGTCGTCGATGTGCCAGACGTGAGCGTCGAACCCGGCGCGACGAAACAGCCGGGCGCCGCGCCGGCCGTGAAACGGCTGGGTCACCAGCCACAGCGAGCGCACGCCGTGGGCCTCGAGCAGCGGCCGGGTCAGCCGGGCATTCTCGCGGGTGGTGCGCGACGCGCGCTCGGTGAGCACACCGGGCACGCCGAGCGCGCCGAGCGCCTCGGCGATCGCGTCGGCCTCGGCCCGCGACGCGCCGTGGGTGACCCCGCCGGTGGCGACCACGATCCGCCCACCGCCGGCGCGCCACAGCGCGGCCGCCGCGACCACGCGCTCGGAGGCAACCGGCGACAGCTCCCCACCCGGCCCGAGCGGCGCGCCGAGCACGACGATCGCGTCGAGCGGCGCGAACGGCTCGCGGATCACGAGCGGGCGCTCCAGCAGCCGGGCGACGCGATCGAGCACGTCCGGAGTATCGCCCACCCGGGGCGCGATCCCGGGTGGATCGCGATGTTCAGCGGCGCCGCACAGCAGTAGATTCTCGCGGTGCGTCTCGCCGGGCTGCTGCTTGTCCTGACCGCGTGCCACGATGCGCCGGCGCCGCCGGCGCCGCCCGAGGGTGAGCCGCGGCTGCCGCAGGACTGCCCCCGCGCCTGCCAGCCCGACGACCTCGACTGCGCGACCTTCCCCTACGAGCAGCTGCCGGCGCGCTGCCGGGACATCTGTTACCTCGGCGCGTGCTGCGAGCTGGTGAACGGGGCGTGGCAGCCGCGGTCGTTCGACTGCGCGCTCCCGAGGGACGCGGGCGTCGACACCGCGCCCGACGGAGCTCCCGATGCCTGAGGCTGCCGCGCCGGCGCTGACCACGTGGTCCAAGGTCGCGACCGTCGTGCGGGTCACGAGCGGCAACTTCCTGGAGATGTTCGACTTCTTCCTGTTCGGCGTCTATGCGAGCCACATCGCGAGCGCGTTCTTCCCCGCCGGCAGCGAGTTCGCATCGCTGATGCTCACGTTCGGGACGTTCGCGATCGGGTTCCTGATGCGCCCGCTCGGCGCGATCGTCCTGGGCGCGTATGTCGACCGCGTCGGCCGACGCCGCGGCCTGATCACGACGCTCTCGATCATGGCCGCCGGCACGATGCTGATCGCGTTCACGCCGAGCTACGCGACGATCGGGATCGCGGCCCCGGCGCTGGTCGTGGCGGGGCGCCTGCTGCAGGGGTTCTCCGCCGGCGTCGAGCTCGGCGGCGTGTCGGTGTACCTGTCCGAGATCGCGACGCCCGGCCGCAAGGGGTTCTACGTCAGCTGGCAGTCGGCGAGCCAGCAGGTCGCGATCGTCGTGGCCACCGCGCTCGGCTTCGCGCTCCAGGCCGGGATGGCGCCATCCACGGTCGCTGCGTGGGGCTGGCGGATCCCGTTCTTCGTCGGCTGTCTGATCATCCCCGTGATCTTCGTGATCCGCCGCTCGCTGCAGGAGACCCCGGCGTTCCTCGCCCATCGCCACCGTCCGACCCTGCGCCAGATCCTCGGCTCGCTGGTCGAACACTGGTTCGTGGTCCTGGGCGGCACGCTGCTCGTGGTCATGACGACGGTCAGCTTCTACCTGATCACGGTCTACACGCCGACGTTCGGCAAGAACGTCCTGAAGCTCGGCGCCCGCGACAGCTTGCTCGTGACGTCCTGTGTCGGCCTGTCGAACCTGTTCTGGCTGCCGGTGATGGGCGCGCTGTCGGACCGGATCGGCCGGCGGCCGCTCCTCGTCGGCTGCACGCTGCTGACCATCCTGACCTCGTACGCGGCGATGTCGTGGCTGGTGGCGGCCCCGAGCCTGCCTCGCATGCTGCTCGTCGAGCTCTGGCTGTCGGTGCTCTATGCCAGCTACAACGGCGCGATGATCGTGACGCTGACCGAGGTGATGCCGACCGAGGTCCGGACCACCGGGTTCTCCCTCGCGTACAGCCTGGCGACGACGCTCGGCGGGTCCACGCTGGCGATCTCGACCTGGCTGATCGATCGGCTCGACAACAAGGCGGCGCCCGCGCTGTGGATGAGCTTCTCGGCGGTGTGCGGCCTGGCCGGGACCCTGATGCTGCTGTCGCGCCGGCGCGGCTACGGCGCGTCGAGCCGCTCCGGCAGGTCGGCGACCACGTAGGCCAGCGCGGCGGCCGCCGCGACATCGTCGGCGAGCGCCTGCGGATCGACCTTGTCGAGCGTGTCGGCGTCGGTGTGGTGGATGTCGAAGTAGGTCCGGCCGTCGGTCTCCAGCCCGATCACCGGGACGCCGGCCCGCCCCATCGGCCCGATGTCGGCGCCGCCGAAGCCGGGCATCACGCGGATCGTGAGCGCGGGGCGCAGCAGCGCCGCGATCTCGGTGATCCGCGCCTGCACCCGGTCCTGGCTGGCGGGCTGCGCGCGCACGCTGAACACGCGGGGCGCAAAGCCGCCGCTGTCGGACTCGACGGCCAGCACGGTGTTCGGCAGCTCGGCGGCGTGATCCTTGGCGTAGGCGCGCCCGCCGCGCAGGCCGTTCTCCTCGTTGGTGAACAGCACGACGCGGACCGTCCGGCGTGGCACCAGGCCGAGCCGGCGCAGCGTGGTGATCGCGTGCATCATCGTCACCGCGCCGGCGCCGTCGTCATGCGCGCCCTGGCCGACGTCCCACGAGTCGATGTGGCCGCCGATCACGACGATCTCCTCGGGGTGCTCGCGGCCGCGCAGCTCGCCGATCACGTTGGCCGACGGCGCGTCGGGCAGCATGTGGCCCTCGGCCTTGAGGTGCACGATGACCGGGCCGTCGGCGGCGAGCCGCGCGATCAGCTGGGAGTCCTCGACGGTGACCGCCAGCGCCGCGATCTTCGCGACGCCGTCGTCGTACTCGGTCGCGCCGGTGTGCGGCGTGCGCAGGCTGTGGGCGGTGACCGAGCGCATCAGCACCGCGAGCGCGCCGAGCTTGGCCGCGCGCGACGGGCCGTGCGTCCGGTACTGCACGGTCTCGCCGTAGCCCGCGCCCTTGTCTTCGGTCCATTTCGGCATCGCGACGTCGTAGAGCACGATCGCGCCCTTGACCTGGGCCTGCTTGGCCTCGAGCTCGGCCCAGTCGTGGACCACGACGACCGGCGCGGTGATGCCGGCGCGCGGGGTGGCGACCGTGTCGCCGAGCCCCAGCACGTGCAGCGTCCGCGCGACCGGCGCCGTGATCTCGGCGGACTCGGCGCCGCGCACCCAGTGCGGCACCATCACCGGCTCGGTGCGGACATCGTGGCCGTCGTCCTTCATCGTCCTGGCGGCCCACGCGATCGCCTTGTCCAGCGCCGGGGAGCCCGACAGCCGGTTGCCGATCCGGTCGGTCAGGTAGGCGAGCTTCTGGTACGCGCCGCGATCGGCGCGCGCGGCGGCGACGATCTTGTCGACCGCGTCGCGGTAGTGCTCGCCGGGCGCGGCGGCGGCCGCGGGCGGTGGGGCCGCCGGTGCCGCACCCGGCGCGCTCCGCGCCGCGATCGGCGCGCTCGGCGCCACGGCGAGCGGAACGCCGGACGGCGACCCGGTGCCGTAGGGCTGGGTCTGGGACACCCACGCGGGTGTGTGCTGGGCAGCGGGCGCCGGTGCACAACTGATCACCAGGACGAGAAGCGCTCGTTTCATGCTAGCTCCGAGGGTTCCGGCGGAGCCTCGCCCGCCGGCCTCGGAGGAATACCACGCGACCCGAGCTCGATGAGCAGCTCGATCACGGTGATCAGTCGCTCGGCGGTGGCCGATGCCCGACCGAGCGCCAGGTCGGACAGCGGCATCGGGTGATCGAGCGGCGCGCCGCGTCCGGGATAGATCCGGTAGCGCAGGCCCTCGCTCTCCCAGTAGGCGAGCCAGCCGTCGAGCGTGGCGACCGCGCGGGCGCGCAGCCCGTCGTCGAACAGCCGGCGGAACGCGAGCGCGCTGCCGCGGGTCCGGAACCGCTCGTCGAACCGCGGGTCGCCGGTCTTGAAGATCGGTGCGGCCGGCGGCCCGGCCGGGTTGACGCCGAGCGCGCGCGTCGGGATCGCCCACGCGGTCAGCGTCGCGCCGCGCAGCTCGTCGATCTCGCGGCCGACCACGGCGTCGAACGCGAGCACCGCGCCGTCGATCCGCTCGATCCGCACGCGCACCGGCAGGCCGCCGGCCTCGCCGACGACCACCGTGGACGCCAGCCCACCCTCGCCGCGCGTGGTCAGGCTGTGGACGTCGCGCAGCGCGCGGCGCAGGCCCTGGGCGAGCTGCGCGATGTACCCCGACCACGCCGCGTCGCCGACCGGCGGGTTCTCGCTCGCGATCGGCTGCGCGTCGAGCTCCTCGTCGCGCACGCTGCGCGCGGCACTTCCGATCAGCGCCAGCCCGAGCAGCGGCAGCAGATAATGATGCGGCCACTTGAACGCGTAGCCGCCGAGCACGATCAGCGCCAGCCCGATCCCGACCGAGCGGCGCGCCGGGCTCGACGAGCGCACGCACGCGGCCAGCGCCCACGCCACGGTCGCGATCGCCAGCAGGTACACCGTGAGCCGCGGATCGGCCTGCGCCGAGTTCAGCTCGACGCCGAACGCCAGCGTCGCGGCCTTCGCGAGCGCACCGTAGGCGACGCGGGCGAGCACCGCGCCGGCCCCGACCACCGCGAGCGCGGCGAACAGCGCGCTGGGCCGCAGCACCCCGCGGGTGAACGGCCGCGGCGCGAAGCAGTACAGCGACGCGATCGCGGCCAGGCACAGCGCGCTGACCCCGGCGCGGGCGAGCGCGAGGCCCGGCCCGTCGAACATGTCGTCGGACCACAGGAACTGCACACCGACCGCGTTGACGACGTGGAGCAGCAGCGGGACCGCGAGGATCGGCAGCCCGACCTGGATCCCGAGATCGCGCCGGTGGCCGAACGCGGCGACCACGATCGCGATCACCGACACCGCGAGCGCGACCTCCAGCGTCAGGCTGAGCGCCGCCGGCGCGTCGACGGCCAGCGGCACGGCCGCCAGCACCGCCGTGATCGCGACGAGCAGCGCCGCGCCGCGCGCTCGCCAGCCGTGGTCGCCCCGGAGCTCCCGCCAGCACCACACCCCGAGCAGCAGCGCGGCGAGCGTGCCGGTGAAGTAGAACGAGAACAGCCCGACGTAGTCGAGGTACGTGTGCCACGCGGGCGGCGGCCCGCTCGGACGCAGCATCGGCACGGCGATCCGGTTGATCGCGACCTCCACGACGGCGACCAGCAAGAGCACGTGGGTGGCGGTCAACCCTGCGAGCCGACGGGGGGGCAACTGAAAAAACGTAGCTGTATAGAGCAGTTGGGTCAAGCCGCGCGCAGAAAACTGGGCGCCCGCGATGCTCGTCACTATATCCTACATGTCGTGAAATCGCCGACCCTCCTCGCCGCCGCGCTCGTGTCGTGGGGGATCGCGGCCGGCGCAGCGCTCGCATCTCCTTCCACCGCCTCCGGTCCCGGCGGATCGCCGCGCCGACCGCCGCTCGTCGTGCTCGATCCCGGCCACGGCGGGTCCAACCCGGGCGCGGCCGGCGCCACCGGGCTGCACGAGAAGCAACTCTCGCTCACCCTGGCGACCGCGGTCGCCGACCGCCTGCGCGACCGCGGCATCGCGGTCGAGCTGACCCGGACCATCGATCGCACGCTGACCCTGCGCCAGCGCGTCACGCTCGCCGACCGGCTGCGCGCCGACCTGTTCGTCTCGATCCACGCCAACGCATCGCCGACCCGGACCCAGCGCGGCTACGAGACCTACGTGCTCACGCCGCGCGGCATCGACATCGACGGCCGCGCGCTGCGCAGCGACACCACCACCCCGCGGCCCGGCGTCGATCCCGACGTCGCGCTGGTGCTCGACGACGTCGAGCGCGGCGCCTCGCAGTGGGAGGCCGCCGACCTCGCGGCCCGGATGCAGCGCGCGCTGCGCGACCGGCGCGGCGGCGACGGCGACCGCGGCGTGCGCCAGGACGCCCAGCACGTCCTGCTCGGCGCCACGATGCCGGCGGTCCTCGTCGAGGTCGGCTTCATCGATCACCCGATCGAGGGCCGCCAGCTCGCCGATCCGGCGGTCCAGGCCCAGCTCGCCGACGCGATCGCCGAGGCGATCACCGATCAGCTCGCCGATTGACGAAGCCGTCAGTGGCTGCGGATCACCGCGCGCCGGCCGCGGAGGCGGGGAACCGGTCGATGCTGTCGCCGGTCAGCGCGGTGGGCTGACCGCGGACCACGCCGCCGACCTTGCGCAGGCGCGGCGACTTGGCGATGTCGCTCGGCTTGGTGTACACGTCGGGCGCGTCCTTGACGAGGTCGATGCCGCCGGCGCGCCACACCCGGCTGACGAACTCCGAGCACACGAAGTCGGCGGGCGGCGCGTCGGGATCGGCCTCGTCGTGGCGCGGGCGCCCGAGCACCAGCCGTGCGAGATTGCGCACCAGCTTGGACAGCGAGTAGCGCTTGCCGAGCAGGCGCTGGGCGGCGCGGATCACCTCGGTGCGCACCAGCTTCTCGTCGGTGGTCCACAGCTCGACCTTGCCGGAGTACTGGTTGACGACGACCGACATGCGCGAGACCACGATTCCCTTGCCGACCGCCTCGAGGACCATCAAGCGGTCGCTCCACCACGCGACGATGGCCGCGTGCGAGTACGGCGAGCCGGTGACGCGGCAGATGACGCGGCTGATCCACGACTTGCCGCGGAACAGCAGGATATCGCCGTCCTGGATCTTGCCGCGGATCCCCCCGTAGTGCAGGAGCACGCGCTGCTCGGTGACCCCTCTGCCAGTTCGCACAGAACCATCCTAGACCACCGCCGGCGAGCGAGTCACCGGGGATCTGGTGACGCGCCGCGCGGCAACGCCGCAGCGGTTCGCTCCACGCAGCGGCTTCCTCGTCGATTCGTCGACGAGCGCGAACACCGAGCGTGCGGCACCGATGCGCCCCGTGCGGAAAAACTGCACAGTCGCCGAGCGAGCACGCACGGCCGACTCCAATGATTCCTAGCAGTTATTGCGCCGGGGTCCTGGCACGCGATGGCGCGAGGCCTGCATTGCGCTCGCCCATGAACCCGTACATCCGCGTGAGCTTCCAGCGCGTCGATCGGAATCCGTCGATCGAGTCCGCGATCCATCGCTGGGTCGCGCGCTTCGAGGCGATGCGATTCGAAGTCCGGCGGGCGGTTGCCGTCGTCGAGCCGGCCGGGCGAAATCGCACGACGGTCCACCTCGCGATGGCGCTCACGAGCGGGCCCTCGCGGACGGTGACGACCACCCACACCGATCCGTACGTGGCGGTGTCGGATGCGTTCCGCTCGATCCGCCAGCAGCTGCTCGCGACCCCGCCGGGTCGGCTGGTCGCGTAGCCGACCGGTCGGTCGGCGCGCCGGGGACTACCCCGAGGTCGGGCGCGGGCCGATCGGGGCGGCCGGCGGGGAGTCCGGGTTCCAGATGTTGGTCTGCTGGTACTGGTTGCTGTCCATCAGGGTGAAGCTGACGAACAGCGCCGCGGCCAGGATCGCCGCGACGAACACGACCGAGTGGAACAGCCGGTCGTAGCGCAGGTGCATGAAGAACAGGATCACGAGGGTGGCCTTCAGCACCGCGATCGCCATCGCGATCGCGAGGTTGATGTTGGCCCCGAAGTCGACCCTGGTGGCGAGCACGGTGACCAGGGTCAGCACCAGCAGCGTACCGCCGGTCGCGACCAGCACCTTGACCGTGGCGACGTGCGACAGGCCCTGGTGATGCTCGGACTCGTCATCGTGGGGGAGCTCAGCGGCGGGGGAGTCGGACATGGGCGCCTCTAGTGGATCAGGTAGAGCAGCGGGAACAGGAAGATCCAGATCAGATCGACGATGTGCCAGTACAGCGCGGCGTAGTCGATCGGCCCGAAGTAGTCCGGCGTGAAGTGGCCCTTGAACGCGCGGATCAGGAGCCAGGTGAACACGCCGACGCCGAACAGCACGTGGATGCCGTGCAGGCCGGTCATCGCGAAGTAGATCGTCAAGAACATGTTGGTGTGCTCGGGCGGCGGCCCCGCCGCCTCCAGCTCGTGCAGCTCGTGCACGGTGAGCTGGTGGCGCGGCTGGATCTGCGGCTTGCCGAGCTGGAGCGGGCGATCGCGGTTGGCGAGCAGGTCGCCAGGGTCGGCGAGCTTGGGCGGCGGCTTGCACTCGGCCTTGATCCGGACCTGCTCGCGCTCTTCCTCGTCGCCGTACTCGACGAGGATCCCGACCGCCTTCTTGCACACCGCGGGCTGGTAGGCCGGCCGCCAGCACGGAAACTTGGCCGCATGCGCGGGCTCCGGATGCGCCGGCTCCTCGCCGGGCAGCGGCGCCTCCTCGCACTTCTCGGTGATGTCGCGCGTGAAGTGCTCGACGACCTCCGGCTTGTCGACCTCCTCGGTCACCGGCTTGCCGTCGGCGCCGACCACCGGCTTGCCGTCGGCGTCGACCTTGGGCTGGGTCACCCGCCTGGGGGTCTCGGTCAGGCTGTACTCCTTGACCGCGCAGTCGGCCTGCACGCCCTCGGTGTGGGGATCCTGATCGATGTCGTTGAAGCAGCCCGCGGTCGCCGCGCCGCCGCCGTAGTCCCACACCACGGTCGACTTGGTGCCGGGGCAGTTGTTGTTGCGGGTGAGCAGCTCGCGGCCGCCCGAGCTGACGCACGGATCGAAGTAGCGGCCGAACAGGATGTGCTCGTGGACCTTGTGCGAGTACTCGATGTACTTGATGCCGAGGAACGCGCACGCGCACACGATGGTCACTGCGATGCACGCCAGCAGGCGGCGGCGCTGGCCGAGCTGCGCGCAGCGCACCGCCCACGCCGCGGTCAGGCTGGAGAAGATCAGCACCGCGGTGTTGATCGCGCCGTACTTCACGTCGAGGTACTTGTGCGCGTACGAGTAGATCTCGGGGTGGTGGTAGCGATACAGGGTGTAGGCGACGAACAGCGCCGAGAAGAACAGCACCTCCTGGGCGAGGAACAGCCAGATCCCGAGCTTGCCGGAATCGAACTGGTGCTGGGCGTCGTCGTAGTGGTGCTGGATGAACGGCGAGCCGTGGTGCGCGGCGTGCTCGCCGGCGTTCTCGCCGGCGTGCGGCTCGTGCAGCTGCTCGCTCATGGCTCGCCTCCGGGCTCGCCGCTGTCAGACCCGCCCTGGCTGCCCGACGTGGGCGCCATCGCGGCCGGGGCGGCATGCGCGTGGGCGTCGCCGGGCGCCTCCGACGGCTCGACCTCGGTCGGCGACCGGCGCTCCCAGCGGTCCTCCTCGACCTCGACCAGATCGTCGTAGTTGTACAGCTCGTGGAGCACCGGCGGCTTCTCGAAGTTGTAGAGCGGCGGCGGGGTCGGCGCCTGCCACTCCAGGGTGGTGGCGCCCCACGGGTTGCGCGGCGCCTTCTTGCCGTTCCAGAACGACGCAAACAGGTAGATCACGGTGACGAACAGCGACGTGCCGAGCACGAACGCGCCGATCGTCGAGAGCTGGTGATAGATCTGGTACTGCGGATCGTAGTCCCAGTAGCGCCGCGGCATGCCGCGCGCGCCCATCACGAACTGGGGCAGGAAGGTCAGGTTGAACCCGAAGAACACGCCGACCGCGCACACCTGGCCGAGCGCCTCGGGATAGAACCGCCCGGTGAACTTCGGCCACCAGTAGTGCAGCGCGCCCATGAACGCGACCAGGGTCGAGCCCATCATCACGTAGTGGAAGTGGGCGACCACGAAGTAGGTGTCGTGGAGGTGGACGTCGACCGCGAGGATGCCGAGGAACAGCCCGGTCAGCCCGCCGATCGTGAACAGCAGCAGGAACGACAGCGCGTACAGCATCGGCGTCTTGAGCCGGATGTCGCCCTTGTAGAGCGTCGCGACCCAGTTGAACACCTTGATCGCCGACGGGATGCCGACGGTGAAGGTCAGCGCCGAGAACACCATGTTGGCGAGCCGCGACTGGCCGGACACGAACATGTGGTGGCCCCAGACCAGGAACGACAGCAGCGCGAGCGACACCGACGAGTACGCGACGAACCGATAGCCGAAGATCGGCTTGTGCGCGAACGTCGACATCAGCTCGCTGATCACGCCCATCGCCGGGATGATCATGATGTAGACCGCGGGGTGGGAGTAGAACCAGAAGAAGTGCTGGAACAGCACCGGGTCGCCGCCCAGCGTCGGGTCGAAGATGCCGATGTGAGCGAACCGCTCGACCGCGAGCAGCAGCACGGTGATGCCGAGCACCGGGGTCGCGAGCACCTGCATGATCGCGGTCGCGTAGATCGCCCACACGTTGAGCGGCAGCTGGAACCAGCCCATGCCCTGGGGCCGGAACTTGTGGATCGTGACCAGGAAGTTGAGGCCGGTGAAGATCGACGAGAACCCGAGCAGGAACACGCCGGAGGTTGCGATCAAGACCGGGCTCTTGGTCTCGAGCGAGTACGGCGTGTACAGCGTCCAGCCGGTGTCGAGGCCGCCGGGCACCGAGGCGATCAGCAGCAGCGCGCCGCTGCACCACAGGTAGAACGACGCGAGGTTGAGCCGGGGGAACGCGACGTCGGGCGCGCCGAGCTGGATCGGCATCATGATGTTGCCGAGCGCGGCCGGGATCCCGGGGATGATCACCAGGAACACCATCACCGCGCCGTGCAGCGTGAAGAACGCGTTGTAGGTGTCCTGGCCGACGATCGTCTTGCCCGGCGCCCACAGCTCGGTGCGCACCAGCAGCGCGAACACGCCGCCGACGATCAGCGCGCCGAGGATGCCGAACAGGTACATCATGCCGATCCGCTTGTGATCGAGCGTGAGCATCCAGCTGCGCACGCCTTGCGTGACGTGCATGAAGTCCGGCTCGGTCGTCGGGCCGTCGGGGTAACCGTGCTGGTTCTGGGTCTTGCTGGTCGCCATGGTTGCCCTCGCTACTTGAGCGACTTGATGAAGGCGATCAGGCCTTCGATCTCGCGTTCCTTGAGCTGGCCCTCGAACGACGGCATCGACGGCGGATAGCCGGGACGCGACTTGGCCTGGGGTTTGAAGACCGACTCGCGGATGTAGTCCTCGTTCATCTGGACCGAGCTGCCGTCGGACAGCGGCACGGTCGTGCCGAACGTGCCCTTCCACGACGGGCCGACCCGCGGCGTGCCGTCGATCGTGTGGCACGCGTTGCAGCCCTTCTTCTCGTACAGCATCCTGCCGAGCTGCTCGGGCGGCAGCGCGGTCGACAGGGCCGCCTTGTCCGCGAGGTAGCGCTCGTAATTGCCGGGCTCGTGGACGACCAGCACGGCGCGCCGGCCGTCATTGGTGATGCCCATCTGCGAGTGGTTGGTCCCGCAGTACTCGGCGCAGGTCAGCCGGTAGGTCCCCGGCTTGGTCGGGAAGAACCACGCGTAGGTGTAGCGCCGCGGCAGGATGTCCTGCTTCACCCGCATCACCGGCGCGTAGAAGCTGTGGATCACGTCCTTGGACGTCATCACCAGGCGGACCGGCGTGTTGACCGGGACGTGGAGATCGGAGTCCTGCACGCCGTTGGAGTGGGTGAATTGCCAGTTCCAGCGCCAGGCCAGCACGTTGATCTCGACCGCCTTGGTCGGCGGCGTGACCACGCGGACGTAGGTGGTCCAGCCGTAATAGAACAGGAACACGCAGATGATCGTCGGGATCACCGTCCAGGTGATCTCCAGCGCATCGTTGTGGGCCGGCGACGGCTGCGCCTTGTGGCCCGGGCGGTGGCGGTACTTGACGACGAGGTAGACCACGGTGCCGGCGATCCCGGTGAAGAAGAAGATCGAGAGCCCGAGCACCGCGTAGTACATCAGGTCGGAGTCGTCGGCCGTGAGGTTCACGGCCTTGGGCATCCAGAAGTTGCCGCCCTTGAGATCCTCGACCTGCTTGTTGACCAGGATGTCGTACCACTGCCGGGAGGTGATCGCGCCGTGCTGGCCCTGCTCCGAGTGGTAGAGGAACACGCCGTCGCGATCGAACCGCAGGCAGTGGGTCTCGCCGGGCGCGACCTCGAAGCCGGCGCTGTTCGCGTTGTCGGGGATCGCGCGGATGCCCGGCGGCATCGCGAACTTCACGACGCTGCCGGCCGAGATCTCGCTGTCGGCCACGCCCTTGAGCGTGATCGCCGGCGTGGCGCTCTCGCACGGGACCTCGACGATCGCCGGCTTGCCAGCCCCGGCCGGCGCGGGCGCGGTCGACCCGGCGGGGACCGGCGGCGGCACCGCCGCTCCCGGGGCGACCGGCGCCGCGGCAGACCCCGAGGCGGCCGAGCTCGGCTGGCCGGTGTTGTTGCCCCCGGCGGCCGCGCCCTTGTCGGGCTGGGTCACCGCCGGCACGCTCCGGGACGGGTTCGCCGGCTGCGGTGCAGTCTGCGGCGGGGGCTGGGCGTCCGCCGACGAGGTGCCGAGCACGGCGGCCGCGAGGCCCAGGGCGACCACCGCGGTCACACCAATTGTGGCCGTGTAGCGAAGGATGGGTTTCATGTGACTCCGTTGGGAGCAGCCGGCGGCCGCTTCCCGCGTCGCGAGAGGTGCAGCGCACCGAGCGCGGCGAACAGGATGACGACGAACCCCGCCGCGCCGATCCGCAGCGCCATCACGCCGGCGCGCGCGTGGCTGTTGGCATCCGGATCGAAGTGGTAGCAGCGGAGCAGGAACCCGACCGCCGCGGCCGGCTCGGCGATCCCGGCCTTGTAGATCGACGCGCGCAGCATCGCCGGCTCGTACTCGATGCCGTGGATGTAGCGGGTCACCACGCCGGCCGCGCTCAGCAGGATCAGCGCCGCGGGGTGCGCCCACTCCGCGCGATCCTTGATGTACGTGTAGCGAAACCCGACCGCGTCCGCGACCCGGCGGATCCCCGCGCCATCGCCGGGTGTGGCGGCGAGCAGGAAGGTCCAGCCGGCGCGCGCGGCCGCGCGCTGATCCTCGGGGAACCGGGCGAGGTAGCGCTCGCGCATCGCCCGCGCCTTGTCGATCGTCTCGTTCGGCTCGAGATCGATCGTCACGATCCGGAACTGGTCGCCGACCCGGAACACCGCACGGTCCTGACCGGGGCGGTCCGGATCGGGCGAGATCCCCGGCGTGCCGACCGCCGGCAGCGCGGCGGTGAGCCCGGTGAGCAGCACGTTGCACAGCATCGGGCAGTCGGAATAGTTGAAGGTCAGGATCGCCGGCAGCCGGCCGCCCAGCGCCTCGCCGAGCGTGATCGGCGTGCCGTCCTGGGTGCGAAACCGCGCGTCGAGCGGGACGCGCGCGCCGAGGTGCTCGTCGACCGTGACCCCGCCGGCCTGGAACGTCGCCGGCGGAGGCGGGATCTCGTCGTCGGGCGCGGCCGGCGCCGCGGCCGGAGCCGGCGCGGCCACCTGATCGGGCGGATGCCCCAGCGCCTGCGCGGCCCGCGGAGCGAGCACACCGAGCGCGGCAGCGCCGAGCGACGCCAGCACCCGGGCGCGCGCCCGGGCGAGCGGGATGACCGAGCTACTTGCCATTGCCCTTCGGGGGTGTGCCGGCCGCGGGAGCAGCCGGCGGGTTCGCGGTGGCGGGCGCGGCGCCCGTGGGGTTGCTCGGCGTCCCGGGCGTGGCGAGCGGACCGGCGCCGCCGACGGGCGACGGGCCGGTGCCGGCGCCGGTCGGCACCATCGGCACGGCCGGTGGCGCGGCCGCCGAGCCGGCTCCGCTGCCGGCACCCGCGGTGGGCGCGCCGGGGGCCGCAGCGGCGGCGGGCGCCGGGATCAGCTTGGGCCGGCCGAAGATCGGCAGCACCGTCGCCTTGTTCGAGCGGCCGAGCGACGGGACGAGCGCGCCCGGATCGGTCCGGGCGTCCTCGACGACGCGCTTCATCGCGACGTCGATCGGCACCCGGTAGCTCTGGGTCCGCGGCACCTCGCCGGGCTTGGCCGCCGCCGGCCGCGGGTTGGTGCCGTACTCGGTGATCCGGCTCAGCTGCTCGGTGCGCAGCGACCTCGCGGCGGTGTCCTGGCCGCCGTAGTCGGCCATGGTCTGGATCTCCGAGGTGTCGTTGACGTAGAACGCCTGGAGCGCGACGATCGTGACGTACACCAGCACGGCGCCGCAGATCCCGACGACCACGACGCCGATCGTGTTCAGCCGGTCTGGATTTCGCTTGGGTCCCGACATGGCGATTGGCTCCTAGAGGTTCTCGTGGGCGAGCGACAGGCCCAGCGTCGGATCCTTGATCGGGATCAGGTTGCCGCGCAGGTTGCGGCCGATCCCGAACAACAGGACGCCGATCAGGGCGAACCACACGGTGATGTCGAGCGGCGAGAACCCGACGTGGTGATACAGGATGTTGCCGGTCAGCGGGCCGACCGACAGGCGGGCCTTGTCGTGGACCTCCAGCGTCCAGTCGTACGACGGCATCACGTTCCAGTACAGGTCGAGCCAGTGGAACACGAGCTGCCAGACCGCGAAGAACACCAGCGACGGCACGATCCGCTTGGTCCAGCGCGACATCAGGAACACGAACGGGAACGCCCAGAACCCGACGAGGATCGCGACGCTCACCCAGGTCCAGTCGCCGAACAGCCGGTACTTGTACCACACCGTCTCCTCGGGCATGTTGCCGTACCACTGCAGCATGAACTGCGAGAATGCGGTGTAGGCCCAGAAGAACGTGAATGCGAACATCCACTTGCCGATGTCGTGGTAGTGGTCGGGCGTGATCGAGTGGGTCAGCCGCCCGGTGCGCTGGATGCCGAGCACGACCAGGGCGAGCGCGGAGAACCCGCCGACGCACGCGCTGCCCCAGAAGTTGACGCCGTAGATCGTCGAGTACCACTTGGGCGCCATCGACATCAGGATGTCGAACGCCGCCAGGCAGATCAGCAGCGAGTAGACCACCATCGCCGGCCCCGACGCGATCCGCAGGGTGTCGGAGATCTGGGGATCGCCGGACTCGTCCTGCTGGCGCGACTTGCGCGCGAAGTACGCCGCCATCCCCGAGAACACCACGCCGTAGATCACGTAGCGCACCGCGAAGAACCCGGGCGACAGCCAGCCGAGCTTGAACGCCAGCTTCGGGTCGTGCGCCGCGTCGGGGTGCGCCCAGAAGTACAGGTTGTCGTAGCCGGCGAGCAGCGGGATCACGAACACCAGCCCGGCCGCGAACACCCAGGGCAGCGCGCACACCATCGCCTCGGCGATCCGGCGCACCGCGGTCGCCCACCGGCCGCGCACCAGGTAGTGGAGCAGGATCAGCCAGAACACACCGAGACAGATGCTGAAGATGTACGACCAGCCGATCACGTAGTCGTAGAGGAACCGGGCCCACTTCGCGGGCTCGCCGGTCGCGTGGTCGACGTGGCCCGCGTTGCGCGCGGTCTCCGGATCGGAGAACACAACGAGCACGATCGAGATCGCGAAGAACACCAGCGCGATCCCCGCGCCGATCCGGGAGAGCCCCTGGCCGAGCTTGCCGGCCTTGTACTTCTCGTCGGGGTGGAGCGACTTCTGCAATACGCTCATTGCGGCGCCTCCGGCATCTGCATGCCACTGCGGTGATCGGCCGGGATGTCGTCCAGCGCGGCGTTCTGGCTGCGCTGCAGCGCCCGCACGTACAGGACGATCGCCCAGCGATCGGCGTGGGGGATCTGGGCCGCGTAGCCCATCATCGTGTTGTATCCATTGGAGATCGTGTTGAACAGCTGGCCGTTGGGCATGTGGATCGCCACCGGGTTGCCGGCGTCGACCAGGTTGCGGGCCTGCCACGCCCCGCCGGTCGACGCGACGCGGGTCGGGACCGCGCCCATGCCGCGGCCGTCGTAGCCGTGGCACGGCGTGCAGTAGATCTCGAACCGGTTCCTGCCGCGCTTGATCAGCTGGTCGTTGATCGTCAGCTGGGCCGGGAACTTCGTCGTCCACTGATCGCCGTCCGGCGTGTGCTCGATGCCGCGGTAGAACTGGTCATCGGCGTCGAGCGAGCCGCGCGCGACCGTCCCGGCGATCTCGCCGCGGTTCTCGCGGCCGTCGCCGAACAGGTCCATCGCCTGGTCCGACTTGTACTTGGGCTGGAAGTCCATGTCCGGGAAGATGTGGATGTGCGGCTCGCTCGAGTGCGAGGTCCGCGCCTTGGCCGCGATCGCGAACGGGATCAGCGCGAACGCGGTGCTCGCGACGATGAACGCGGTGATCCACTTCGGCATCACGCGGACCGCCGGGTCGGGATCGAAGTGCACGCGCGCGACCGAGATCGCGCCGGCGTCGGTCAGCAGCTTGGGCGTGGCCTCGCCGTCGAACCGGCGATCGCGGGCCTCGATGCCGAGCAGGAACGCGTCGTCGGTGACGTGGTTGAACCGCTCGTTGCGGAACAACGGGTGCCAGACCTGCGGGAGCTTGTTGGCGAGCCACATCCCGAAGAAGCTGGTGAACACCGCGAGCAGGATCGTGGTCTCGAACGCGATCGGCACGTTCGCCGGGATCGACCACGCCGGCTTGCCCGAGATGTTCCACGGCCAGTTGTAGGCGTTGCACCACCACTGGAGCAGCAGGCCGCCGGCCGTGCCGGCGAGCCCGCCGAAGAAGATGATCACCGGCAGGATCGTGCGCTTGATGCCCATCGCGTCGTCGATGCCGTGCACCGGGAACGGGCTGTAGCAGTCGAACTCGGTGTACCCGGCGTCGCGGACCTTGCGCGCGGCCTCGATCAGCTCGCCCGGCGTGTCGAACTCGGCGAGCACGCCGAACAGCGGGCCCTCGCGGCGGACCGCGGTGCCGCCGTGAGCGCCCCCGGAGTTCGGAGGCGAAGACCCTTGGCCGGGCGGTGAATCAGGCGTGTGTTCGTCGCTCATGGCTGGTGCTTCTTCCCCGCGTGGGCCTCGGGCATCGCGCCCTTGACCTCCGAGATCGCGATCACCGGTGCGTACCGGAAGAACAGCAGGAACAGCGTGAAGAACAGGCCGAGCGTCCCGACGAACACCCCGACGTCGTAGCGGGTCGGCGAGTAGTAGCTCCACTGCGCCGGCAGGAACGAGCGGGCGAGCGAGGTCGCGATGATCACGAACCGCTCGAACCACATCCCGACGTTGATCAGGATGCACAGGCAGAAGATCACGATCGGCGTGCGCCGGACCTTCTTGAACCAGAACGCCTGGGGCACCAGCACGTTGCAGCTCACCATGATGAAGTACGCCCACCAGAACGGACCGAACGCGCGGTTGATGAACGTGAACCGCTCGAACAGGTTGCCCGAGTACCAGGCGATGAAGAACTCGGTGGCGTAGGAGATCCCGACCATCATGCCGGTCGCCAGCATGACCTTGCAGGCGGCCTCGACGTGCTCGGCCTTGATGATGTGCTTGAGGTTGAACAGGTGGCGCGCCGGGATCAGCAGCGTGAACACCATCGCGAACCCCGAGTAGATCGCGCCGGCGACGAAGTACGGCGGGAAGATCGTGGTGTGCCAGCCCGGCAGCTGCGCGGTGGCGAAGTCGAACGACACGACCGAGTGGACCGAGAACACCAGCGGGGTCGCCAGGCCGGCGAGGATCAGGTAGGCGCGCTCGTAGCGGTGCCACTGGCGGGCCGAGCCGCGCCAGCCCAGGCACAGCGCGCCGTAGATGATCGCGCGCAGCTTGTCGCCGCGCGCGGCCCAGCGATCGCGGAAGCTCGCGAGGTCCGGGACCATGCCCATGTACCAGAACAGGATCGACGTCAGCATGTACGTCGTGACCGCGAACACGTCCCACATCAGCGGGCTGCGGAACTGCGGCCACATCTGCATGTCGTTGGGGTGCGGGATCATCCACCACGCGAACCACGGCCGGCCGGTGTGGAGCAGCGGGAACAGGCCGGCGCACATCACGGCGAAGATCGTCATCGCCTCGGCGGAGCGGTTGATGCTGACCCGCCAGGTCTGGCGCGTCAGGTAGAGCACCGCCGAGATCAGCGTGCCGGCGTGGCCGATACCGATCCACCACACGAAGTTGGTGATGTCCCACGCCCAGTCGACCGTGTTCGAGTTGCCCCACACGCCGATCCCGGTCATGACCAGCACGTAGATCGAGTACAGGCCGATCGCGAGCATGGTCACCGACACCGCGAGCGCGGCGAGCCACGCCTTGTGCGGCCGCGGCGCCTCGGCGACCCACGCGACGTCGCGCGTGACCGCGCGGAACGCCTCGCGGGCCTTGCCAGCCTCGGCGTGATGGGAGTCCATCGTTGCGTCCTGGCTGCTCATTCGTGGCTCCCCTGGAGCGTGGCGGTGGCGGCGGCGAACTCGGGGTTCGGGTTACGGACCCGCGCGAGGAAGCGGTTGCGCGGCTTGGTGTAGGTCTCGGGCAGCAGCGCGTAGCTGCGGCGATCCTCGTGCAGCTTGGCGACCCGGCTGTCCTTGTCGGTCAGATCGCCGAACACGATCGCCTCGGTCGGGCACGCCTGCTGGCACGCGGTCTCGATCTCGCCGTCGGGCAGGACCGCCGAGACGCTGCCCGGGCGCTGGCCGGAGCGGATCTGCACCTTGGCGCGGATCTTCGCGTTCTGGATCCGCTGGACGCAGAACGTGCACTTCTCCATCACGCCGCGCATCCGGACCGTGACCTCGGGGTTGAACACCAGGCGCCGGACCTTGTTGCGGGCGTCGCGCCACTCCTTGTTCCAGTCGAGGAAGTTGAACCGCCGCACCTTGTACGGGCAGTTGTTGGCGCAGTACCGCGTGCCGATGCAGCGGTTGTAGGCCATGTCGTTGAGGCCCTCGTCGGAGTGCGTGGTCGCGCCGACCGGGCAGACCTGCTCGCACGGCGCCTGCTCGCACTGCTGGCAACCGATCGGCTGGTGCACGACCTGCGGGTCCTCGATCGAGCCGCTGAAGTAGCGGTCGATCCGGATCCACGACATCTCGCGGTTGTTGATCACCTCGTTGCGGCCGACCACCGGGACGTTGTTCTCGGCCTGGCAGGCGACCGCGCACGCATTGCAGCCGGTGCAGGTCGACAGGTCGATCGCCATCGCCCAGCGGTGGCCCTGGTAGTCCTTCTCCTTGAACAGCGAGTAGCCGCCCTCGTTCGGGCGATCGGTGTTGCCGGCGTTGGCGAGGTCGTTGAAGAAGTCCTCGGCCTCCTCGGCGCGCCAGCGCTTGTCCTCGTTGAGCGTGCGCTGGGTGGTCTCGTGGATCAGCTCGGGCAGCCGCTCGTCGAGGCCCTTGGCGTTGACGTGGGTCGCGTCGCGGCCGATCTCGGGCCGGCCGCCGATCCCGGTGCGGATGTCCCAGTGCTCCTGGATGTTCGCCAGCGTGTAGGCCTTGCCGGTGGCGGCGACGGTGGCCTTGGTCGCGACGTCCCAGCCGGCGGTGGTCCGGACCTTGTACGTGTCCCAGCCGACGCGGCGATGCCCGTTGCCGCCGACCCGGCCCGCCGCGGTGCGCCCGCCGCCGAGCATCAGGCCGATCGTGCCCTTGGCCTGGCCGGGGATCGTGTAGCAGGCGAGCTCGACCTCGCGGTCACCGATCTTGACCTTGATCAGCGTGTCGTTGTCCAGCCCCAGGCCGAGCGCGGTGCTCGCGCCGACCAGCGCGAAGTTGTCCCACGTCACCTTGGTCATGAAGTCGGGCGTCTCCCACAGCCAGGCGTTGTTGCCGAACCGCCCGTCGTAGGTGAAGCTCGACTGCACGAACACGACCTCGAGGTCGCCGTTGGTGCGCAGCGAGCCGGCCTGCTGGCCGGCGGTCAGCGGCGGGACCTGGAACGCGACCGGCGTGGCCTGGGCCCCGGCGAACTGGGTGTCGGCCACGAAGCCGTCGTGCACGTTCTGCTTCCAGCTCGCCTCGAAGCCGAGCTCCTTGTGGACGCCGCGGACCAGCTCCTCGCCGCCCTTCTCCTCGCCGAGCAGCAGCGACAACAGCTCGATCGCCGACAGCCCGCCGTACAGCGGCGCGATCAGCGGCTGGGCCAGCGCGATCGAGCCGTCCCAGGTCCGCACGTCGCCCCACGCCTCGAGGAAGTGCGCGCGCGGCACGTGCCAGCTGGTCGCCAGCGAGGTCTCGTTGCGGTACTCGTGGAGGTGGATCGAGGTCTTGACCTTGCCGAGCGCCGCGGCGAAGTCGAGATCGGCCGGCGCGTCGTACACCGGGTTGCCGCCGAGCAGGATCAGCGTCCCGACCTGGCCGGCGGCCATCGCCCGGGTGAGCTCGGTGATCGCGTGCAGGTGGCTCGGCCGGTCGCCGTCCGGATCCTCGACGTAGTCGAGCGTCGCGCCGGGTGCACCGATCGCCTGGTTGATCCGCGCGACCAGGGCGTGGACCTCGGCCGGCTGGCGCCGGCCGGCGATCACGACCGCCTTGCCGCGGTTGGCCTTGAGCTCCTCGACGAGGAACCGCAGGAACCGCTCGACCTTGGGCTCCTGGAGGAACTCGGCGGCCGGCGCGGTGCCGCCGGACAGCCGGGCGTCGAGCGCGACCGCCAGCGGCAGGCCGAGCTCGGCGCGCAGCGCGAGCCGGTGGTCGGCCATCGCGCCGGTGTTGGTGAACACGCTCTCGATCGCCCACAGCCGGTTCATCTTGCCGATCCCGAGCGTGCCGTTCTGGCGCCGCGATCGCGCGAAGTCGCGGCTGTACTTCATCGCGGCCGGGTGCTCGAGGAACAGGTCGCAGTCGAGCGTGATGATGGTCTCGGCGCGGTCGAGCCGGGCGATCGGGCGCAGCGGGCGGCCGAACGCCAGCCGGGTTCCGGCGCGCTCGTTGTCCCACGACAGCGGCTCGTACTCGAACCACCGCACGCCCTGGCCGAGCAGCCGGGTGCGCAGCGCGCGCACGGTCGGCGACGACGACGCCTCGCTGAAGATGACGGTCTGGGCGAGGCCGGCGCGCAGCTGGGGCAGCGCGGCGCGGAACGCGTCCATCGACGAGCCGGTGCCGTGATCCGCGGTCGGGTTCTGCGAGCGGTCGGGGTCGTAGAGGTGGAGGATCGCGGCCTGGACGAACGCCGAGCAGCCGGCGCGGCGCTCGGTGCCGGGCACGATGCCGCCGCTGGCGAACGGATGCTCCGGGTTGCCGTCGAGCTTGATCGGCCGGCCCTCGAACGACGTCGCGAGCAGGGCGTGGCCGACGCCGCCGAGCTCGTACGCCGTGGCGTACTGCTGGGTCGTGCCGGGGACCTGGTCCTCGGGGCGCCGGGCGAGCGGGACGATCTCCTCCTTCTCGTAGCGCTGGCACGCGCCGACCCCGGCGAGCGCCATCGACGCGCCCATCAGCTGGAAGAAGTTGCGGCGCGACAGCGGATCCTGCGGCGGCCGGTCCGCGCCGGCCGGGAACTCGTGGCCGGTGCGCCCGACCTGGAACGCCGCCTTGCCCTCGAGCTCGCGCAGCGACTTCCAGTAGCCGTGGACCGGCGTCGGCGGCAGGTTGGCGAGCGGCGGAGCGTCGGGGTGCTCGTCGTCGTGCTCGTCGTCGTGCTCGTGAGGGTCATCGCCGTCGGGTTCGGCGCCCGGTTCGGCGCCCGGTTCGGCGCCCGGTTCAGTGCCCGGTTCAGTGCGATGTGCATCCATGGCGGGGAGCTCTTCGTCTTGGGACATCGTCGGGTCCTAGCGATGGCAGGTCGAGCAGTTGGTGGGCGGGTTGACACCGTTCTTCTTGCGAACGTCCTCGCCCTCGCCCGGTTGGGGCAGATAGCCCATCTTGGTGACGTTCTCCGGATTGCGGAGAAATGGCGTCGGGTTGCGGTGGCAGCCCAGGCACCACTCCATGGTCAGCGGCTTGGCCTGGTAGACCTTGACCATCTGGTCGATCCGGCCGTGGCACGACTCGCAGCCGACCGCCGCGTTCACGTGCGCGCTGTGGTTGAAGTACACGTAGTCCGGCAGGTCGTGGACCCGCGTCCAGTGCACCGCCTCGTCCTCGGCGAACGCCTGCCGGATCGGCAGCAGCAGATCGGAGTCCTTCTTGACCGTGGAGTGACAGTTCATGCAGGTCGCCGCCGGAGGCACCGCGGCCTTGCCGGCGCGCTCGACCGTCGTGTGGCAGTACCGGCAGTCCAGCCCGAGCTCACCGGCGTGCAGCGCGTGGCTGTACGGGACCGGCTGGTCCGGCTGATAGCCGATCCGGATCGCCTCCGGAGTCACGCCATAGGCGACCAGCGCCACCAGGTACACCGGCGCACCGAGGACCAACAGGTTGATCCACCGTTTGAGCGTCTCGGTCCATTCGGGGAATATGAAACGCGGCATGAGGGTTCCTGCGTTGGGCATGACAAGTACGGTGCCCGTGTACTAGAGAGACCTATGCACCACAGGGAGAGCACATCTCGCAAGCCTGTGGCGTGAATTGGGGGAGCGGCGTCTGGTCGCAGACGCGCAGGACGCGCAGATCGAGCTGCCTCGCCTTAGTTCGGCACTCGATGCTTCCGTCGAGAGGGCCGCGGCGTCGAATTCGCACCCGCTCACGTTTCCGCGACAGAATGCCGCAGGAACTGCAGCGTGGCCCGCGCATGAGACGCACATGACGTTCGCTCGCCGCGTGAGACGTGGCACGCTGCCTCGGCCGTGACGACGGTCGCCGCGCTCGCCCTGATCCTCTCGCTGGTCGTCGTCGCGCTGGTCGCAGTATGGCGGTGGCGCAAACCAACCGTCGCACCGGAACGGCCGGAACGGCCGGAACGGATCGAGGCGCTGGAGGGTGTCGTCCCGGTCCCGGGTCCGAGCGAGCGGGGCCCGCCCCTGCCGGTCGTGCTGGTCCACGGACTTTTCGGATTCGACCGGATCGGCGTCCCGGGTGTCCGGTTCGACTACTTTCGCGGCATCGCGCGTCACCTGGAGACACTTGGCTGTCACGCACACGCCGTCCGCCTGCCCGGCGCGGCCTCGGTTCCGGAGCGCGCGCGCGAGCTGGTCGCGGCGATCGACGCACTGCCCCATCCCCGGATCGATCTGATCGCGCACAGCCTGGGCGGCCTCGATGCACGCTATGCCCTGACCCACCTGGGGCTGGCCCGCCGGGTCCGCTCGCTGGTCACCGTCGGCACGCCACACCACGGGACGCCGCTCGCCGATCTCGCGCTGCGCGGTCCGCTCGACTGGGCGCGCCGGACCATCGGCGTGCTCGGCATGCCGCTCGCGGCGCTCGAGTGGCTCGGCACCGACGCGCTCGCCGCGTTCAACGCCCAGGTGCTCGACGTCCCCGGCGTGCGCTACACCTGCGTGGTCGGCGGCATGCGCCGGGACGACAGCGTCGTACCACTCGCGCTGATCCCCGCGCACGCCTACCTGCGCCGGGTCGCCGGGCCCAACGACGGCCTGGTCCCCATCGCCTCGCAGTACTGGGGCGAGACCCTGGCCGAGATCGAGGCCGATCACTTCGCGCAGATCGGCTGGCGGGTCGACGTGCGGACGACGTTCGACGCGGCGGGCCTCTACGCGTTCGTGATCGCGCGGCTCGGCGACGCGCCCGCGCCGGGCCAGCTGCGGGCGGCTGCGGGGCACGCGTGACCGCCGCCTGGCAGCCGCCGCCCGCCGAGCTCGCGCTGGCCGGCGCCGACGTCCACGTCTGGCGCGTCGCGCTCGACCCGCCGGCGGAGGCGGTCGCGGCGCTGGCGGACACGCTGAGCGACGACGAGCGCGATCGCGCGGCGCGCTTCCACTTCGACCGCGATCGCACCGCGTTCACCGTCGCCCGCGGCGCGCTGCGCACGCTCGCCGGCCGCTACCTCGCCGCGCCGCCGGCGGACCTCGCGTTCAGCTACCGCGAGCGCGGCAAGCCGTACCTGACCGCGCCGGGCGGGCTGCGGTTCAACGTGTCGCACTCGGGGCAGCGCGCGCTGCTGTGCTTCGCGCGCGATCGCGAGGTCGGCGTCGACATCGAGCTCCGGCGCGAGCTGTCGGACCTGCTCGCGCTCGCCCGCACGGCGTTCTCGCCCGCCGAGTACGCCGCGCTGTGCCGCCTGCCCGAGGCCACGCACCCCGATGCGTTCTTCGCGTGCTGGTCGCGCAAGGAGGCATTCATCAAGGCGACCGGCGAGGGCGTGGCGCAGCTCGCCGCGTTCGACGTCAGCCTCGCGCCCGGCGAGCCGGCGCGGCTGCTCCGGGTCGACGGCGAGCCGCCGGGCGCGCCGCGCTGGTCGATCCACGACCTGCCGGCGGTCCCCGGCTACGCAGCGGCGCTGGTCGTCGAGCGCGCCGAAGCTGCCGCGCCGCTCCGGCTGGTGTGCTGCGACTGGACCGCGCCGCCGCAGTGAGCGTGTGCGCACGGTGCACCGTGCGAATGCGCGCAGGCGCTAAAATCGCGTCAGATCCTTCTGCCTGGATCATCCGCGCGTTTACAGTGCAGGTCTCGCGACCAAGGGGAAGCGCACGATTCTCGCATCGCGCTTGTCGCCCGGCCGGGCATCGACGACGACCTGACCGGCAGGTGCCTCGGCGCGGAGTGACACTCCAGTCCGCGGGCGTTCGATTTCTCCACACCGTCGACGGCAGCAGAAAGCTGCAACCATCCCATGGATCGATCGCACTGGACCTTTGCCCGGGTTCGTATCGCCACGGACGACGGCGCGCGTCATGGGAAGTCCATCCATCGATGAGGTGCCCGGTCAAGCGGTGCCGCCGCGGG
>DATAPF010000345.1:0-8894 GCA_036265355.1 Kofleriaceae bacterium
GGTCTCCAGGATCAGGGTGTTGCCGCGGTATCGACGCTGGACCGAGCGCACTGCGCGCCGTGGCGCGATCTTCCACCGGCCGTTGTCGGGGGTCCCCAGCAACGACAAGAAGCAGGAGCCATCGTCGAAATCAGGCAGACAGAGGAAGTCGATCGAGCCATCCTTCGCGACCAGCCCCGCGGTATGAAGATCTCCGATCAGCGCATTGTCCGCGATCGCCGGCTGCGGGTCAGGCGGACGTTCAGCAGGACGGCGCACTTCCGGCGCCGGTGCAGTTGAAGCCATGACACACCAACTTTGTAGTTTGCAGTGAGTCTAGGGCGCGGCGACGCCGGCGCAACGAAGCGGTTTTCTCATCGGTGACCAGCGATCGACACCGACCCAGAAGCGAACCGATTGGCATGGGAGGATCGGCCCGGCGGATCAGCTCGATCAGCTCCTCGGCCCGCCCGTTCAGCGGCGTCCGTCGGTCGGCGGGTTGTAGCGCTCCGCCGGGAGCGGCACGGTGGTGCCACCGCTGATCAGCACGGTGCCGTCGCACAGCAGGACCGCCTGGTGGCCGGCGCGGGTGGACGCGAGGCGATCGGTCGCGACGATGTCGACCGTCCCGGTGAGCGAGTTGAGCCGGACGATGTAGGCGGTGTTGACCGCCAGGCCGCCGACCTCGCGCCGGCCGCCGGTGAGCAGGATCCGGCCGTCGGGCAACGTGGTCGCCGTGAAGTCGACCAGGCCGGCCGTGTCGGGCAGCGTGCCGGCGACCGCGAACCCGGCGTCGACCGAGAACAGCTCCAGCGTGGCGACCGGCTGGCCGAGCGCATCGATCCCGCCGATGAACAGCACGCTGCCGTCGGGCATCAGCATCGCGGTGTGCGCGCTGCGCGGGACCTTCATCTGGGGCAGGAACATCGTCGGGTCGAGCGTCGGGTTGGACAGCTCCTCGCTGATCGGCTTGAACAGCTCGGCGTCCGCGATCGGGTTGCCCATGGCATCGAGGCCCCCGGCGATCAGCACGGGCGCGCCGACGTCGTCGCCGAGCCGGGTCGCGGTGTGGCGGCGGCGCGGGATCGCGAGGGTCGCGCCGATCTTGCCGACGTTGAGCGACGAGTCGGTCAGCTGCGCGATGTCGATGTCGCCGAGCGGCGGACCACCGGATGGCGAGGTGCCGCCGATCACGACCACGCGGCCGTCGGTCAGCGACGTCGCAGTGAGCTCGACGCGCGCCATGTCGGGGTTGTCCTGGGGCTCGACCCCCTGGGCGTCGACCAGCTCGACGAACCGGGCGCCGTCCATCCCCGACGCACCGGCGACGACCGCGCCGCCGAGCACGATGACGCGCGGCGGGGACATGCCGATCAGGGCCTCGACCGGTTGCGTGCGCGCGCGCACCGAGCCGTTCTTGATGACCTGGCCGGTCGCCGGATCGAAGCGCTCGACCTCGGCCACCGGCATGCCGTCGCTGCCGAGGCCGCCGACCAGCAGCGCGCCGTCCTGGTAGGCGATCCCGAGGCCCCCGACCCGGTCGGTCGGCATGGCGCCGATCGTCGCGAACCGGGTGATCCGCGAGAAGAACAGGTGCGGGGCGGGCGGCGTCAGGCCCGGCGCGACCTTGAACTTGCAGGTCCGGCCGTATCCCACCGGGCTCGAGCCGACCAGGCCGGTCATGTGCACGACGAGGTCGTCACCGAACGGCGCACCCGGCAGCTCCAGGGCCTCGCCGTTCTGGAACATGTGCGAGATCAGATCGCCTTCGTTGCCGGCATGCGCGACGGACAGCGTGATGGAGTCGAGCGGCGTGGCGATCGCGTCGTCGCCGCTGGCCGGCAGGTCGATCACCGGCGCGAGCGAGACCGTGCGCTCGCTGCACGCCGCCAGCGCGAGCGCGACGGCCGCGAGCCGGGCCCCGCGTGCGAGCCAGGGGTCGGCTAGGGCCACTTGTAGTCCGGTTTCACCGTCCACGTCGACGGAGTGGTGTTGTGCGTCGCGGCGGCGGTGACCGGGATCAGGACCGCGGCGGCGAGCGCCGCGGCGCCGGCCGCCCACGCCCAGCGCGATTCGTACCAGTGGCTGGTCGGCGCCGGCGCGAGCAGGTCGCTCACCGCGGCGGCCAGCCCGGTCAGGTCGCCGGCGACCGCGACGCTGCGGCGATCGCGCTCGCGGCCGTCGATGCCGACCAGCCGCGCGGTGCCGACCCCGCTGCGGATCTCGACCGCGACGAACGCCCGGGCGCCGACCGTGCGCGCCTGGATCAGCAGCTCGTCGTCGGTCGGTGGCGCCAGCGCGGCGTTGCGCGCGACCACGAGCTGATCGCCGGTGAGCTCGACCCGGGTGCCCCACGGCGCGTGATCGGCGCACGCCACGTGGACCCAGTGCGAGCCGACCAGCGGCTGCGCCGTGCCGACCGCGCTCGCCGCCGCGCCATCGATCAGCACGCTGCAGCCCGCCGGGGCATCGACCGCGAGCGTCGCCCGCTTGCGATCGCGCAGCGCCTCGTGGACGCGCGCCAGCTCGGTCGTGACCCGGGGCGGGAACCGCGCGGGATCGAGCACCCGCACCGGATCGATCGTCACCGAGGTGACCAGCTCGTCCCAGTACGCGCTCAGCTCGCCCTGCTGGATCCGGACCAGGCCGCGGTAGAGGAACAGGTCGGCGAGCTGGGCCTGGCTGAGGCCCGCCGCGCCCGTGCGATCGGCCAGCGCGCGGGCCTCGTCGAGGGTCTCCCAGGCCTCGTCGAACCGCAGCGCGTCGTAGGCGTCGATCCCGCGCTTGAGGATGCTGGCGGTGGCCGGAACCGCGCTGGCCGCCGGCGAGCGGTCGATCACCGCCGCGCCGGCTCCCCGGGCGACGTCCTCGATCGGCGCCCGCCTGGCCCCGGGCGCCCACACCACGACCAGGTCCGCCGCCGGAGCCGCCCACCCGGCCGCCGGCACCGCCGCGGTCAGCGCAACGCATACGGCTGCAAGCGGTGTCCGGGGTGACATTGCCAGGAGTTTCGGACGGTCCGGAGCGAGGGTCAACCTCACGCTATAATGTAGGCGATGGCCCGTGCGCTGGGTCGCTACGAGCTCTTGCGACCGCTGGCCCGGGGCGGCATGGCGGAGGTGTACCTCGCGCGCCGCCGCGCCGCCGGGATCGAGAAGTGGCTGGTCGTCAAGCGCATGCGCCCGGAGCGGTCCGGCGACCCGCGGTTCCTCGACCTGTTCGTCCGCGAGGCCCGGCTGTCGATGAGCCTGGTCCACCAGAACATCGTGCCGGTGTTCGACTTCGGCCGGATCGACGACCAGGTGTTCCTCGCCATGGAGCGCGTCGAGGGCAAGGACCTCGGCTCGAGCCTGGCGCGCGCGTCCGATCACCGCCTGCCGCCGCTGCTCGCCGCGTTCGTCGCCGCCGAGTGCTGCCAGGCGCTCGACTACGCGCACCAGCGCAAGAGCCACGACGGGGTCGCGCTCGGCATCGTCCACCGCGACGTCACGCCGCGCAACGTGCTGCTGTCGTGGGCCGGCGAGGTCAAGCTGACCGACTTCGGGATCGCCGCGCTCGCCGGCGATGCGACGTCGCGGCTGCTCGGCACGCCGCAGTACATGGCGCCCGAGCAGGCGCGCAGCGAGCCGATCGATCCGCGCGCCGACATCTACGCGATCGGCCTGGTGCTGCGCGAGGCGATCACCGGCGCCCGGCCGCGCCCCGGCGCCGATCGCGATGCGATGCTCGACGCCGCCCGCCGCGGCGCGCTGCTGCCGTGGCCGCACCGGTCGGCCGCGCCGGACGCCGAGCTCGCGCTGGGCTCGGGCGATCACGGCGAGCCGGGACCGCCGCAGGCCCCGACTGTCCCGCCGGAGCTGATCGCGATCATCGAGCGCGCCACCGCGGCGGCGCCCGCCGACCGCTACCCCGACGCGCGGTCGATGCTCGAGCAGCTCGACGCGTTCATCGTCGCCGAGCGCGCCGCGAACAAGAGCGAGTCGCCGGCGCGCCAGCTCGCGGCCTGGCTGGCCGGGGTGTGGGACGGCGCGCGCGAGGACGCGGAGTCCGACGCGGCGGTCCACGCCGAGCACCTGGTCAGCTTCCTCGACGACGGCGCGATCGACTTGCTCGGCACCGGCACGATGCGCTCGCTCGCGGCGACCGCGGCCGAGGACGCGCCCGCGCCTGCGCCCCCGGCCGCCGCCCCGCCCGCCGCGCAGTCCGACGCGCCGGCGGCGCCGAGCGCCAAGGCGAAGGTGATCGTGGCGCCCGAGGCGACGTCGGTCGCCGCGCCCGCGACCCCGCCGGCCGGGCTACGCCCCGACGCGGCGCTGCGATCGTCGCGCGCGTCGTCCACGGTCTCGAAGATCTCGTCGAGCACCACCACCGTAGCCTCGGGCACGTTTCACACCATCCCGGCGCCGGGACACCGGCGGCGCGGCGCACGTCTGCTGTCGCGGGCGCTGAGCCTGGTGGCGGTCGCGCTCGCCGCCGGTGTCACCGTGTTCTGGGTCATGACCAGCCTGCGCGACCGTCCGGCTGCCGGACCGCCCGCGCCGGCAGGCCCGGCGGCCACCGCGCAGGCCGGCGCGGCGCCCGGCTCCGCGCCCGCTGCGGCCGGACCGCCGGTCGCACGACCGCCCGCTGCGGAACCGGCGGCGGTGGAACCGGTCCTCGCAGGCCCGGCCGGCGGCTCGCAATCCGTCGCAACCTCACCCGCCGCCGGACCCGCCGCCACCGGCGGTCCGCACGCGAGCGGGCAGCCGGCGACCGGACCGCGACCCGGGCACCCGAGCGCGAAGCCAACCGCCGGGCCAACCGGATCCCGAGCCGGGTCTACGACAGCCGACCGCGCCGGCATGGCCCGTCCGATCTCCGGCCAGCCAGCCCCGGGCCCTTCGACGGCTCGCACCGGCGCCGCAGCGCCGGGCAAGGCGGCCGATGCGACCGGTGCGGACGCCGGCAGCCCCGTGGGCGGTAGCGGCACCGACACCGCGAGCGCGGCAGACCGGCCGCGTCCACCGATGTGCAGGGTCCGGATCAACCTGACGCCGTGGGCCTACTACACCGCCGATGACAGCAGCGAGCGCCACGAGACCCCGGGGACGATCGAGCTGACACCGGGCCCGCACCGGCTCCACGTGTGGAATCCCGAGCTGCACGTCGAGCGCGACATCGTCATCCAGGTGCCCGCCGATCGCGACGCGATGAACTACAGCGAGCCATTGCAGCCGACCTCGCTGCTCCCCGACGCCGGGCTGCGGTAGGGGATGGCCCTCGACCGCTAATCGCGCCGGAGCACCACGGTCTTGTAAACGATCGCCACTCGGTGTGCGGAGTCGATCACAACCGACTTCTCGACCTTGACGGGCGAGCCGCTCTTCCCGATCCCTTGCTTGTACGCGGTGACCCTGGCGTCCGGGTCGTTCAGTCCGTCGCACCGGAAGAAACATCCACCCCGGCGCAGTGCGATCGACGCCGGGTTCACCACCATGCCGGCCGCAACGAGAAGCTGAACGTCGACCTCGGAGGCTCCGAGCTGATCGGCCAGCGCACCACCGGGGACCCCCTGCCCACTGAGCGAGTCGACGTGAACCGCGTGGTCGAGGCAGATCTCGAGGCCGAACCGGATCCCGTCGACCGAGAACACGCTGGTGTGCCCGATGTCGAACAAACCCTTGACGGGGCCATGCAGGTCCAGGGCGGCCGCGGACCGTTTCGCGCGCAGCAACCCGTCGAGGAAGGATCCCGGGCGGCCGGCATCCACCGTGACGTGATCGATCGGAGATGCGCGCCGCTTGTGATAGACGAAGATGCCCTGCTCGGCGATCGCGACCGAGCGCGATGTCGTCACGATGGCCGTGTTGATGTCGGCCGCCAGATGCCGCCAGACCGCCGTGCCGATGACGAACAAGCACGGCGGTTCGAACTGCTTTGAATTGTCCTCGATGAGGCCGATCAGCGCTTCCATCAGCTGCTCTGGATAGAAATCGTCCTCGTGCCGGAGATAGAACTCGGGCGCGAGGAAGACCCACAGGACGTCGGCCGAGACCGCGCACTCGCGCAGGACCGCTCTGCAGGCGCCGAAGAACCTGGCGATCCGCTTCACGGCGAATTCGCGCAGCTCGCGTGATTTGACGGTGCCGGGCTTCGGGTCGGAGATGTACACGTCCCATGGAAACGCGACGTACTTGATCTGGTTCATGGTCTGCCTCCGCTACGGCCGCAGCTCACCTGGCCGGAGTGGACCGGTGATGCGCCTGGCTATCCCGGCAAGCGCACGTCCGCCAGAGGACAAGATGTCCGCATCGACGCTGACGGTCGGCTCGCCGCACGGCGGCGATCCAGCGCCGGACCTCGGCGGTCCGCCGCTCGCCGGATCGATCAGCGCTGCCGGCGCTTGCGCGGGCGGTCGAGGCCGTGCTCGTCGAGCTTGCTGGTCAGCGCGCGGCGCGAGATGCCGAGCGCGCGCGCGGCCGCGGTCTGGTTGCCGCCGGTGCGCGCCAGGGCGCTCTCGATCGCCTGGCGCTCCTGCGCGGCCTGGCCGCGGACATCGGCGGACCCCGATGGCTCGGCCGCGGCCACCGCGGGCCGCGACATCCGGTCATCCGGCAGCTGGCCGACGTCGATCGTGCCGTCGCACAGCTGGGTCGCGCGCTCGATCACGTTGCGCAGCTCGCGCACGTTGCCCGGCCAGCGGTAGCCGCGCAGCAGCTCGCGCGCGGCCGGCGAGATCGCCGGGGGCGGACGCGACAGCGCCGCGGCGGCGCGCTCGGCGAACTGCTCGGCGAGCGGCAGGATCTCGTCGGCGCGTTCGCGCAGCGGCGGGATCTGCAGCGTCACACCGGCGATCCGGAAGTAGAGATCCTCGCGGAACCGGCCCGCGGCGATCGCGACCGGCAGATCGCGATGGGTGGCGGCGAGGAACCGGACGTCGATCGCGCGCGGCTTGAGCGCGCCGACCCGCAGGATCTCGCGCTGCTCGAGCACGCGCAGCAGCTTGACCTGGATCGCGGCCGGCAGCTCACCGATCGCGTCGAGGAACACGCTGCCGCCTTCGGCCTGCTCGATCAGGCCCGGCCGGGACGCGGCGGCGCCGGTGAACGCGCCCTTCTCGTGGCCGAACAGCTCGCTGTCGAGCTGCGGCTCCGGCATCGCGGCGCAGTTGAGCTTGACCAGCGGGCGCGCCGAGCGCGGCGACCGGGCGTGGATGTGGTCGGCGAGCACGTCCTTGCCGACCCCGGTCTCGCCGACGATCAGCACGCTGATGTTGCCGACCGCGACCCGGTCGGCGAGCGCGAACACGCCTTGCATCGGGCCGAGCGCCAGCGCGGGCGCGACGCGGCGCGACTCCGCAGGCCCCGGCGGCTCCGGCGCCGGTCTGGCCCCGGTGACCCGCCGCGGCTTGCCGGGCAGCCGCGCCGCCGCGTAGCTGCCGAGCGACCAGGCGTCGCGGCCGTCGGCCGGGAACACCGCCAGCCCGACCGCCGCGCCCGGGATCGCGCCGCGGATCCGGTCGGCGAGGTCGGCCGCGGCCGCGGGCGAGAGGTCGAGCAGCAGCACCTCCCACTCGTGCGGCCCGTACGTCCCGACGACGTCGATGTCGCGCACGGCCGCGCTCACCCGCTGCGCCGCATCGCGTTCCACCGATCGCACGCGCAGCAGCCCGAACATCGTCCCCACCCGCGCTGCCCGCGTGCACTCCTCGGCCAGCCGGAGCTCGAAGTAGCCGTGGCCCCACAGCGTGCGATGCGGGGCGATCGGCGCATGCTGCTGGACGACGATCCCGACCCCACCGATCGTGACGATCTCGTCGGCGGCGAGCGGCCGCGGCACCCCGGGCTCGAGCCGCCGGCCCGCCACGAACGTGCCGTTGCTCGACCCGAGGTCCTCGATCGTGATGCGATCGGCGATGGTCAGCCGGACGTGGCGGCGCGACAGCGACGGGTCGTCGATCCGCACATCGCAGCCGGGGTCGCGTCCGATCACGATCGCGCCGGCGGGCGGCAGCGCGTGACTCGCGACCACGCCGCCGCCGATCACCGTGAGGCGCGGCGCACCGGGTCTTCGCACCAGCGAGCGGGTACGCGCACCAGCTGCCATTCCGCTATCTTACCGGGTTGCAACCGCCGCGGTCTCGACGAGCAACGATTGCCGAGCGCGATGGCGCAACTTGCTGCGCGCCGCGAGCAACGATTCGTTGACATTGGTTCCCGGGAACGGAACACTCGATGGGATCGTCGCGGGGGCGACCTCGGAGAGCGCCGGATGCAGGGAATCGACATCGCGAGGAGCACCGAGCGCTCGACGGAGCCAGGGTCCGCCGGGCACGCGCCCGGCAAGCAGACGCTGACGTCGTCGCTGTCGCCCGCCCGCGCGCCGCAGGGCGCCGCGTCCGCCGGCGCCAGCTTCGGCGCGTCCCGCGCGGCCGACCCGTTCTGGTTCGCCGCCGACGCGACGTTCGCGGTCGGCGAGGGCGCCGGCGCCCCGGGTCCCGCCGGCGCCGCAGGTCCCACCGGCCAGCCCGGCGCCCCGCTGATCGTCGAGGACGGCAGCCACGTCGGCCCCAACCAGATGACCAAGGGCGAGTTCCTCACCGAGGTCCACCGCCTGGTCCCCGGCGAGGACGTCGCGCGCTGGCGCTCGCGCCCGTCCAGCGCGCTCGAGCAGGACGTCCGCAAGCGCGTCCCCGGCGCCGCCTCCGCCCGCTCCGCGCGTGATTACCTCGCCGGGATCGCCGCGCACGCCCAGAGCCACGCCGCCGCCGGCACCGGCCCCAGGACGCCGGGCGCCGGCGCGCTGGCCGCGATCGGCGGCAGCGAGCACGCCGCGACCGAGTACATGCGCTCGGGCGCGATGGGCGAAGGCGCGCCGCTGTCGAGCGGCACCCGCGCCGCGATGGAGTCGGTGTTCCACCACGACTTCGGCGCGGT
>DATAPF010000346.1:0-22892 GCA_036265355.1 Kofleriaceae bacterium
CCCGATCCAGGTCGCTCTGGAGCGCGCAGAGCCGCAGATGGCGCTGGATCTGGCCGAGGGGGCCATGGAGATCATCTCCGATGATGTCAACCTGTTCTGGTGGCGAGGCCACGCGCAGAACCTGCTCGGCCTCCGCGCGCAAGCCGCGGCGAGCTGGCGACGGGCGCTCGAGCTACAAGAGCGCGCGCCCGAGATCCCACCGGTGCTCGCCCAGATCTTGATCGATCTCGGGGACTTCGCGGGAGCCATGGAGGTCGCGCGGCTTGGCATCGGGCTTTCCGTGTACAGCGCCGACGCGCACGCGCTGCTCGCCTGGAGCTGCTACCGAGCCAGCGAGATCACCGAGGCCGTCGCCGCTGCGCGCATGGCCTGTGACCTGGACCCGGTGCACCCCCGCGCGATCTGGATCCGGATCCTCGTGCTGCTTCGCACGCCGGCGCCCGGTGAGGCCCGCGCGGCGGCCGACCACGCGCTGCGGGTGCGGCAGCTGCTGTCGCCGGGGCTCGACACGTCGTTCCTTGCGACGTTCACCGAGGAGCTCGGCGCGATCGCCGCGGCCGACGAGGCCACCGTGCAGCTGATCGCCGAGCTGCGGCAGCGCCTCGCCGCGCCGGTGCAAAGCTCGTTATAATGCCCCGATGGCCCGGCCGGATGTATTCACCCAGGCGCTGCGCGCGCTGGACGCGGGGCGGGGCGTGGCGATCGCGTGCGTGATCGGAGTGCGCGGCTCGACGCCGCGTCACCTCGGCGCACGGATGGTGGTCACCGCCGATGGCGAGCAGTGGGGCACGGTCGGCGGCGGGCGGATCGAGCAGCTGGTGGTCGCCGCGGGGCGCGAGGTCGCGGCGGGGGCGGCGCCGCGCGTGGTGCGGCAGCACCTGGTGCGCGATCTGGCGATGTGCTGCGGCGGCTCGATGGAGGTCGTGGTGACCCCGGCGGCCGGCTCGCGCGCGGCGCTCGAGGCGCTGGTCGCGACCGGTGGGCGGTCACCGCGGATCCTGGCGACGCCGCTCGACGGCTCGCCGCTCGAGCTCCGCGCGCCGGGGCCGGGCGATCCGCGGCCGCACCACCCGGTGATCGCCGGGGCCGCGATGCTGGAGCGGCTGGGTGCCGCCGAGCGCGCGATCGTGCTCGGGCTGGGGCACGTCGCGCGGCACGTCGGGCCGCTGCTCGCGGGGCTGGGGTTCCGGGTGATCGCGTGCGACGACGGCGAGACCGGGGCGACCGAGGCCGCGGTGCCGTGGGCGGCCGAGCTGATCGAGTCGTTCGACGTCGCCGAGATCGAGCGCCGGGTCGGCGGGTTCTCGGTCGACGACTTCGTGCTGATCGTGACGCGCGATCACTCGATCGACCTGCGGCTGCTCGAGCAGCTGTTCGTGCGCGACGAGCTGGGCTACCTCGGGATGATCGGCAGCCGCGGCAAGGTCGGCCGGTTCCGCAAGCGGCTCGAGGTCCGCGGGCTGCTCGAGGGCGAGCTCGGGGCAGCGCGGTGGGCGCGGCTGCGGGCGCCGGTCGGGCTCAACGTCGGCGCCGAGACGCCGGAGGAGATCGCGGTGGCGATCGCAGCGGAGCTGGTCGCGGTGCGCCGGCTGGGTGTGCCGGCGGTCGAGGCGTGGACACCGGTGCGCGCGGAGATCGGCGCCGGCGGTGGCCCCGAGGGTGGCACCCAGGGCAGCGTCGAGGGCGCCGGGGGCGCTGCGACGCGATGACGGAGGTTGCGACGGGCCCGGGGATCGCGGCGGTGATCCTGGCCGCGGGGGCGGGCCGCCGGCTCGGCGGGGTCGCCAAGGCGCTGCTGCCACACCCGGCCGGCAGCAGCTATCTGGCGGCGATCGCGGCCACTGCGCGGGAGGTCGGGCTGGTGGACGCGGTGGTCGTGGTCGGCGCGCCGTTCGGCGACGAGGTCGCGGCGCACGCCCGGCAGCTGGGGCTGCGCATCCGGGTCAATCCGGCGCCGGAGCGCGGCATGGCGAGCTCGGTGGCGCTCGGGTTCGCGGCGATCGCCGGCGGCCCTGCGGCGGCGGCCTGGCTGTGGCCGGTCGATCACCCGTCGGTCCGCGCGGTCACGCTGCGCCGGCTGATCGGAGCGCTCGACGAGGCCGGGGCCGGCGTCGAGGTCGCGCGGCCGCGATTCCGCGGAGTCGGCGGCCATCCGCCGCTGATCGTGCGCGCGGTGTGGCCGGCGCTGGCCGCGTGCGCCGACCACCCCGACGGCGCCCGCGGGGTGCTGCGCGGCGCTCGGGCCGCGGCGGTCGACGTCGACGATCCGGCGGTGATCCACGATGTCGACACGCCGGCCGATCGCGAGGCGATCGCCTGATGGCGACGTGGCCGATGGGCCCGATGGGGCTGGCGCGCCGTGCGCTGATCGGGCTGGCCGCGCTCGCCGCCGGCTGTCCGGGTCCGCCGCCGCGGCCGGTGACGGGGGCGACCGACCGGCCGAGCCGCGACGAGGAGACCCGGCTGACCCGCCAGTACGACGAGCTGCAGGATGACATCCTCACGTCGTACGATCGTGACGAGCCGCTCGAGCTCGCCACCGGGATGATCGATCCGCGGATCGGGGTCGTGCGAATCGGCGCCGGCCCCGAAGACGTCTACATGGCCGGCGTGTCGGCGAGCCGGTGGCCGATCGAGGTCGATCGGCTGAGCCGGCCCGAGGTCCGGTCCAAGCGCCTGGAGATCCAGATCGCGCTCGACCAGACCGCGGGCTGGATGTCCGACGAGCTGTCATGGCGGATCCGGCTGTGCGATCGCACCGTGGTGATCCCGCTGCGGATCACGGCGCTGTACGCGCGCGATGGCGATCGCTGGGTGACGGTGTTCGAGCACCTGTCGTTCGCCCGGCCGCCGAACGCGGGGGATGCGCCGCCGGCCAGGCCGATCAAGACCGAGGTCGCGTCGGGCGATCTGCGCGACGAGCTGTCCGGCGTGCTGGCGCGCAGCCTGTTCCGCGAGCCGCACGATCCGCTGGTCGCCGCGCAGAGCGGCGGTGCGCTGGTGCTCGGCCCCGGCATCACCGACGAGTGGCACGACGCGCAGGTGCTGGAGGCGCACCTGCCGGCCGGCACGCTGGAGGAGCGCCGGGTCGGCCTGGTCGGCCGGCACGCCGACACGGCGACCGTCGCGTACTGGGTCGGCAACTACAACGCGACCGTCCCGGCGCACCCCGGGGTCGCCGCCGGCAAGGCCGCGATGCGGGTGACCCACGTGTTCGAGAAGCGGTGGTTCGCCGCGCGCGACGGCCTGCCGGTCGACGGCAAGAGCTGCGGGCTCGACGACAGCCAGGCCCGCGATCCGGCCCGGCGCAAGGACGTCCAGGAGCACTGCCGGTGGATGCTGGTGCAGACCCACATGTCGCAGCCGATCACCGACGACGAGCTCACCCGGCTGGTGTTCGGCACCTCGCTGGTGTCGATCAAGCCGCTCCGGCTCGACTGCGCCAGCGTGCCGGCCTCCGAGTGAGCGCTACGGCTCCTGCGGCTGGCCGTCGTCGGCGATCGCGCCGGCGGGCAGCGCGAACGAGGTGACGTGGGCGTCCTGCAGGTAGGTGTCGGTCAGCCGCTTCTTCTTCGGCCACAGCGGCAGCAGGCGCAGCGGGGCGGTCACCAGCCAGCCCAGGCCGCCGAGCAGCTTCCCGCCGTACGCCTCGGCGACCAGGCGCGCGCGAGCGGCGCCGGACAGCTCGGCGAGCGGGCGATCGAGCACGCCGATCCGGCGCAGCCGGAGCTCGGCGCAGTGATTGGCGTGGTCGAGGAACGCCGGCAGGTGCTTCATCACCGGATGATCGTCGCCCTGGCCCTTCCCCTTGCTCAGCCGGCGCTCCATGTAGCGCGCGAGCCGGCGCACGGCCCACATCGAGACCAGCGCGAGGCCGAGCAGGCGGCGGCGCAGCCACGGCTTGCCATCGATCGCCTTGGCGGTCTGCTGCTCGCCGAACTCGACGTGGCGCTCCTCCTGCTTGACCGCGCGGCGCAGGATGTCGACCGACGGCCTGTGATCCAGCGTATCGATCACGGCGTAGAACGCCTGGAGCACGAAGCCCTCGCCCTGCGCCATCTCGAGCGCGACGTGCTCGGCCCACGAGCCGCCCATCATGCCGGTGGCGAGGAACCGGACCGCGGCGTGCGCGGGCCTGGGCCGGCAGCCCAGCATCGCCATGATCCGGAGGAAGTTGTCGATGTGCTGCATCTCCTCGAGCGACTGGCGGGCGAGGAACCTCGCGGCCTCGAGGTCGGGCGCCTCGTACAGCCAGTGGCCGACCTGGATCCCGGTGACCTCGCCGTACAGGAACTGGTTGAACATCCACTCCAGGAGCTCGCGATCGCGGCCGGGCTCCAGGCGGGCGCCGGCAAAGTCGAACGTCATCTCGTCGCGCGTGAGCAGCATCGCAGCTGCCCCAAGGATAGCGTGAAACCGCGCGGCGGGGACCGCGGCCCAGCGCACACCGGGCGGGCTGCGGACGGCTCGGCGACGGGGCCAACGGGCCGGGCGCCGGCGTGAAAAGCGCGCTAGGAACGGCGGCGCGGGCGGTTGCGGGTCGGCGCGGCGTGAAAGTGCGGGCCGTGGATCGTGGCGCCCGGGTAGCGGGCGACGATCGCCTGGGCGTCGCGCATCGCATGCGCGCCGTCGGCGTCGCCGTCGCGCTGGAACGGCGCGCCGGCATCGGCGGGCGCGAACGAGATCGTCGAGCGCCCCGTGCTGGAGTCGACCGACACGAAGATCCGCTCGGGGCGGCCGAGGACGCGGGGCTGATCGTTCGCAGTGGCCATGTCAGGGCTCCAGATCCGGCTCGGCGACGGCGTCCCAGCACCGCCGCGCGGCATCGTTGACGGCGCGCGACAGGGTGTCGAGCGCCTCGGCGTCGAACCCGGCGCGCCGGTCGGGCGGCAGACCGACCAGCACCCGTGACCGCGCCTCGCGCAGCGTCCCGGGCCACGCGCCGACCATGGCGCGGGTCTGGGCGCGCAGCGACTCGGCGACGTCGCGTACCCAGGCCTCACCGAGGGCGGTCGACACCGATGGTACAAGCCCGGCGAGCGCCGGGTTCACCACCGTCCGCCGCCGCCCCGGCGATCGCGATGGCGCCCATCCCCGCCCGGGCCGCCGCCCTGGCCACCGCCGCCGCGGCCGCCGCCCGGGCGGCGCTCCTCGGCGATATCGATCCGCAGCGCGCGGCCGGCGAGCGGCTTGCCGCCGAGCTCGGCGATCGCCTTCTGGGCGGCATCGGGGGTCGCCATCTCGACGAAGCAGAACCCGCGCGACTGACCGCTCATCCGGTCGATCATGAGGTTGACGGCCTTGACCTCGCCGGCGGCGGAGAAGTGCTGCGCGATCAGATCCTCGGTGGCGTGGTAAGGCAGATTTCCAACGTACAGGCGGTTCGACATGGGTTCTCGACTTGCTCGCGGCTCCGGATCCAGCACGGCAGACCCCCCGGAGCCAGGTGGGGCATGTCTTCGGACCGCACCGCGGCCTCGCGCCCTGACTGAACGGCTCACCGCCGACGATCAACGAACGTGGTCGCGGTCTAGCACGTACCCCCCGAAACGTCTAGCAAAACGCCGGAGTAAGAGCATCCCGGACGGCCCGGCGGGTCCGCCCGGCGGTCAGCGAAACAGCCGCGCCGCCGCGGCGTGTGCGCGCGCACGCACCCGGGGCAGCTCCAGCGTGTGGAGCTCGCCGTCGCGCACGACCAGCGCGCCGTCGACGGCGACGTGGCGGACGTCACCAGCCCGCGCGGCGTAGGTGATCGCCGACCACGGGCTGGCGGTCGGCACGGTGTGGACGGCGGTGACGTCCACGGCGATCAGATCGCCGCGCTTGCCGGGCTCCAGCGAGCCGATCTGGTCGGCGAGGCCGAGCGCCGCCGCACCGCCCAGCGTCGCCATCCGGACCACCTCGGGCGCGGGCAGCGCGCGCGGGCCGGCGCGGTGCTTGTGGAGCAGCGCGGTCAGCCGGAGCTCGAGCAGGCCGTCGAGGTTGTTGTTGCAGGGTGCGCCGTCGGCACCGAGTGCGACCGCGACGCCGGCGGCGATCAGCTCGGGTACCGGGCAGATCCCGGAGGCCAGCTTGAGGTTCGACGACGGGCAGTGGCAGACATGGGCGCCGCGCGCGGCGAGCCGGCGGCGCTCGTCGGCCGACAGGTGGATGCAGTGGGCGAGGCAGCAGTGGTCGCCGAGCAGGCCGAGCTCGTCGAGCACGGCGATGTTGTCCTTGCCGAACCGCTGGCGGACCAGCGCGACCTCGGCTGCGCTCTCGCTGGCGTGGGTGTGGATCCGCACGCCGCGCGCCCGGGCCTCGGCGCCGACCTCGCGGAGCAGGTCGTCGGTGCACGACAGCACGAACCGCGGCGCGTAGGCGTAGCGCAGCCGGCCGCCGGCGGCGCCGTGCCAGCGCGCGATCAGCGCGGCCGACTCGTCGAGCGACGCCCGGGTCGATTCGCGCAGCCCCGGCGGGATCTGCGGGTCCGGTGCGTTCATCATCGCCTTGCCGATCGTCGCCCGGATCCCGGCGCGCTCGGCGGCGGCGAACACCGCGTCGGTGTGGTGCACGGTCGCCATGTCGAGGATCGCGGTGGTCCCGCCGAGCAGGAGCTCGGCGCACGCGAGCTCGGCGCTCGCGGTCAGCGCGGCCTCGTCGAGCGCGGCCTCGTACGGCCAGATCACGGTGCGCAGCCAGTCGAGCAGCTCGAGGTCGTCGGCGCGGCCGCGCGCCAGGGTCTGGCAGGTGTGGACGTGGGCCTGGACCAGGCCGGGCATCACCACGCAGCCGGCGCAGTCGACGATCGCGTAGTCGCGCGTCACCGGCGTGTAGTCGCCGCCGACCTGGACGATCGCGCCGCCCCGGCAGGCGACGTCACCGGCCAGCACGCGGTGCCCCGGGTCGATGGTCAGGATCGTCCCGCCGCGGAACACCAGCTCGACCGCCTCGGTCATGGCAGCTCTTTGCCCGAGAACCCGTCCGGGATCAGCTCGGCCAGCGTCCAGCTCCGGCGCTCGCCGCGCGGGTTGATCGCGGTCACCGTCACCGCGGCGGGGTCGGGCGCGAACTCGAGCAGGACCTGGCGGCACGCCCCGCACGGCGACGACGGCGGCGAGGCGTCGGTGCACACCGCGACCGCCTCGAGCCGGTGCGCGCCGGACAGCACCGCGGCGAACACCGCCGTGCGCTCGGCGCAGATCGCGAGCGGGTACGACGCGTTCTCGATGTTGGCGCCCTCGAAGATCTCGCCGGCCGCCCGGACCGCGGCGCCGACCCGGAACCTCGAGTACGGCGCGTAGGCCCGGCGCTGGGCGTCGCGGGCAGCGGCCTCCAGCGCGGCGTCGACGGGCCTGGGCGGGGCGGTCATGCGCCGAGCTCGCGGTGAGCGACCAGCCCGGCGAGCACCGCGTCGAGCAGCGCCTCGAACGTCGCGCGCACGCGCGCCGCGGTCGCGGTGACCTCGTCGTGCGACAGCGGCTGGCCGGTGATCCCGGCGGCCTGGTTGGTGATGCACGAGATGCCGATCACGCGCGCGCCCATGTGCCGCGCGACGCAGACCTCGGGCACGGTCGACATCCCGACCGCATCGGCGCCGAGCAGCTGCAGCATCCGGACCTCGGCGGGGGTCTCGTAGGTCGGTCCGGGCATCGCGGCGTACACGCCCTCGGCGAGCGCGATCCCGGCGCCGGCCGCCGCGCCGCGCACCAGCTCGCGCAGCTCGGGCGCATACGCCGCGGTCATGTCGGGGAACCGCGGGCCGAGCCGCTCGTCGTTGGGGCCGCGCAGCGCGTGGTCGCGCAGCAGATCGAGGTGATCGCGGATCAGCATCAGCGTGCCGGCCGGCCACGCCGGGTTGACCCCGCCGGCCGCGTTGGTGATGACCAGGACGCGCGCGCCGAGCGCGACCAGCACGCGGGCGGGGAACGCCACGGTGGCGGCGCTGTGACCCTCGTAGAGGTGGACGCGGCCCTGCATCGCCACGCAGCGTGCGCCGGCGCGCTCGCCGATCACCAGCCGGCCGGCGTGCCCGGCGACGTGCGACCGCGGGAACTCCGGGATGTCGGCGTAGTCGATCCCACGGGGGGCTCTGCCCCCCGCCCCGCCGGCGAAGCCGTCGGGGTCCCCACCCCCCGTCTCGCTGCGCTCGCTCGCGGTGGCGCCGGCGAGCCGGTCGGCGTACCCGCCGAGGCCCGAGCCGAGGATCAGCCCGACCTGCGGCGCGCGGTCGGGCGCGATCGCCGCGCGGGCGCGCACCGCGGCGGTCGCGGCCTGGATGCGCGCGTAGAGCTCCGGATCGGTCATCGAAGGATCTCCAGGATACGCGAGCCGGGCGGCGCAGGCGCCGGTCCGGAAGGCGCGTCGATCGTGAACGCTCCCTCGATGAGCGCGCGCGCCTCGCCGAGCCGGGCGTCGCCGGGCGCGAGGCCGTGGCACAGGATGACCTGGGGCGGCGCGCCGGGCTCGATCCGCTCGCCGACGTAGGCGTCGATCACCAGGCCGGCGGCGGGGTCGATCACATCGTCGGTGGTGCGCCGGCCGGCACCGAGCAGCACCGCCGCGGTGCCGAGCGCCTCGCTGTCGATCGCCGCGATCTGCCCCGGCGGCAGGGTCAGCTCGTCGCGCGACCGCGCGCGCGGCAGCACGGCGCCGGGCGAGTCGCACACCCGGGGGTCGCCGCCCTGCGCCTCGACCAGCCGGCGGAACACCTCCAGCGCGCTGCCGTCGGCCAGCGCGCGCTCGATCCGGGCGCGGCCGTCGGCGGCATCGCGCGCGATCCCGCCGAGCACCAGCATCTCGGCGCCCAGCACATGGGTCAGCTCGCGGGTGTCGACCGGGCCGCCGCCGCGCAGGACCTCGATCGACTCGCGGATCTCCAGCGCGCTGCCGATCGTCCGCCCGATCGGCGCGTTCATGTCGGTCAGCACGCAGGTCATCCGCTTGCCGGCGCGCTCGCCGATCCCGCGGATCAGCCGGCACAGCTCGCGGGCGCGCTCGATCGTCTTCATGAACGCGCCGCGGCCGACCTTGCAGTCGAGCACCAGGCCTTCGATGCCCTCGGCGAGCTTCTTCGACATGATCGACGACGCGATCATCGGCAGCGACTCGATCGTCGCGGTCACGTCGCGCAGCGCGTACAGCCGGCGGTCGGCCGGCGCGATCCGCGCGGTCTGGCCGATCAGGCACGCGCCGAGCGCGTCGACCTGGGCGACGAACCGCTCGACCGGCAGGTCGACCTGGAACCCCGGGATCGCGGACAGCTTGTCGAGCGTGCCGCCGCTGTAGCCGAGGCCGCGGCCCGACACCATCGGCACCGCGACGCCGCACGCGGCGACCGCCGGGGCCAGCGGGATCGAGATCTTGTCGCCGACCCCGCCGGTCGAGTGCTTGTCGATCTTGGGCCGCGCGATCCGCGACAGGTCGATCACGTCGCCCGAGCGGGTCATCGCGTCGGCCCAGGTCGCGAGCTCGCGGTCGTCGAGCCCGCGGAAGTAGATCGCCATCAGCATCGCGGCGACCTGGTAGTCCGGGATGCTGCCGTCGGTGACGCCGGCGATGAACGCGCGGATCTCGGCGTCGTCGAGCGCGCCGCCGTCGCGCTTGTTGCGGATCAGCTGAGCCGGCAGCACGGGCCTAGTAGCCCCTGGCCTTGGCGGCGTCGCCGGTCGCGCCGGTCACGATCGCCACCGAGGCCGACGCGCCGATCCGGTTGGCGCCGGCCTGCGCCATCTTGATCACGTCCTCCGCCGTGCGGACACCGCCCGACGCCTTGACCCCGACGTCGGGGCCGACCACCCGGCGCATCAGCGCGACGTCCTCGACCGTCGCACCGCCCTTGCCGAACCCGGTCGAGGTCTTGACGAACGCGGCGCCGGCGAGCTTGGCCAGCGTGCAGCCGATGATCTTCTGCTCGGTGTCGAGCGCGCTGGTCTCGAGGATGACCTTGACCCGGGCCGGCGCCGCCGCCTTGACCACCCGGCAGATGTCCTCGAACACGGTCTCGTAGTCGCGCGACCGCAGCGCGCCGATGTTGATCACCATGTCGATCTCGCGCGCGCCCTGGCGCATCGCCTCGCGCGCCTCGTAGGCCTTGGCCTGCGGCGCCATCGCGCCGAGCGGGAATCCGACCACCGCGCACACCATCACGTCGGTCCCGGCGAGCAGCGCCTTGCACAGCGGCACCCACGTCGTGTTGACGCACACCGATGCGAAGCGGTGCTGCCGGGCTTCCTCGCACAGCTTGACAACCTCGTCGCGCGTCGCCTCCGGCTTGAGCAAGGTGTGATCGATCAGCTTGCCGAGATCGGCCGGGACCGCGCCGACGCCGGGGGCGGCGCCGACCCGCATCGCGCCGGCGCCCTCCATCGCGCGCACCGACCACGGCCGGCGCACCACGCACACCCCGCAGCTCGCACAGTCCTCGCCCGGCGCGGAGTCGTCGTTGCACTCGCCGCGGTCGCGCGGCGCCAGCGCGAGCTTGCCGGCCGCGGTGTGCCCGCCGGGCGTGCCGAGCCGCTCCTGGACCCGCTGCGTGATGATCTCGACCAGTCGATCGACCTCGGTCATGGGGGCGTCACTATATCCGGATATCCGGTCAGTTGCCCGGCGGCGGCTTCGCCATCCGGAACGTGACGTCGGCCTGGGCCTGGTCGGGGCGGGGCAGCGACTGGCCATTCTGGCGGACCAGCTTGGTCTTCTCGTCACCCGACTCCGGCGACTCGACCCACTCCAGCAGGCCGCCCGCGGCCTGGACCCCGGGCGTGCTCAGCGCGGCGTCCCACTCGTCGGGCGAGAGCAGCTTGCCGCCGCGCGTGTTCGCATATGCCCGCGCGTCGTTGTACGACACCATCACCACCGCGCCGCCCGCTGCAGCGGGCTGCCGGTGCTCGGCGAACACCTGGCGAAACGCCGCGTCGCTGACCGGCCGGGCGTCGACCACGAACCACGGCGTGCCGTCGCTCCGGCGCACCACGACGGTGTCGTTCGCGGTCGGTGGCGCGGCCGGCGGTGCGGCCGCGCTCCCCGCCGCGGTGGTCGCGCGGTCCGGGCGGTGCGCCGGCGCCGCCCCCGTCGCGCGGCCCGCGGCACCGTCGCCGCGCCGCAGGTAGACCACCAGGCCGGCGACGAACAGCGCGATGCACACGAACGTCAGCGCGACCAGCCAGCCCGGCAGCCCGGCGCGCGGGATCCCCGGCTCGCCGCCCGGGTCGGCCACGGCCGCCTCGTCGGACTGCCGCTCGACCGGCGGCAGCGGGATCGGCCGCGAGCGGTCGCGCGTCGCGATCAGCATCGGCACCGCCGACGGATCGAGCCGGCCGACGATCCGCGTCAGCTGCGCGATCAGCTCATCGTAGCTCGGCCGCTCGGCCGGCTTCTTCGCCATCATCGTTCGCGTCAGCTCGGCGAGCTCGCGATCGCACTTCGGGTTGGCGACCAGCGCGTCGGGCGGAGGGTTGCGCAGGTGGCGCGCCACGACCTTGAGGTACTTGTCCTCGGCGGGCTTGCCGGTGCGAAACGGCGGCATCCCGGTCAGCAGGAAGTACAGTGTGCCGCCGAGCGCGTAGATGTCGACCCGCTCGTCGATCGGCTCGCCGCGCGCCTGCTCGGGCGCGATGTAGTCCGGCGTGCCGACCACGACCCCCATCGCGGTCAGCGCCGGCTCGCTCCCCGGATCGACCGGCTTGGCCAGCCCGAAGTCCGTGACCTTGACCTTGCCGTCCGACAGCCGGACGAGGTTCGACGGCTTGACGTCGCGGTGGATCAGCCCGGCGCGCGCGGCCGCCGCCAGCCCCTGGGCCCCGTCGAGCACCGCGTGCGCGGCCGCCAGCGCGTCGAGCCGGCCGGTGCGCTCGACGATCGAGCCGAGGTCCGCCCCGTCGAGCAGCTCCATCGCGATGTACGGCCGGTCATCAAAGCTGCCGGTCGCGAACACCTGGACCACGTTGGGATGGCTGATCGCGGCCACCGCCCGGCCCTCGCGCACGAACCGCTGGCGCAACTCGGGGCTGTCGCGATGCTTCTCCGACAGCAGCTTGATCGCCACCCGGCGGTTCAGCCCGGTGTCGATCCCGCGGAACACCTCGCCCATCGAGCCCGATCCGATCGTCCCCTCGACGCGATAGGCGCCCAGGATGGTTCCGGACTGCGGGTTCGGCACGCGCCCATTCTAGCGCCAAACGCGCACCCGGACGTCACGGCCGGTCACTCAATGATCGTCGGAGCCGCGCCGGGCATCCGCTCACCGGACGCGACCGCCGCGACGGCCACGGACTCAGAACGGCGTTTGAGCAGTGGACGTCACGGTCGCCGAGCTGGCCTGCGCACCGGCGGGCACCAGGGTGGTGCTCCACGGCGCCACGAACGCGACGAGGTTGCTGCCCGACATCGACGGCGCGTACTGGGTGGTGCATGTCGTCCCCGAGCCGCACAGCTTGATCAGCGTGCCGTTCTCATCGAAGATCTCGATGTAGTACGGCGTCGGCCCGACATCCGCGGAGGCGGTGGCGGTCACCGTTGCGATCACCGGAGGGGACGGGTCGGCGGTCAGGTCGACCGACCAGCCTTGCGTTCCCCAGGTCACGTAGCTGATCGATGTGGCCTCGAGAATCCCGGGCGGCGGCAACGACGTCCCGAAACCCGAGAGGAACGCCTGGTACGCGTGCGTGGTCGCCTGCGACTGACTGACCTGGGCGCTGCACGACGTGCCAACGCCGCACTCGGTGAGCAACGTTCCCGTGGTCACGTCGAAGATCTCGGCGTAGAACGGCGACGGTCCGATGTCCCGATCGGAGGTTGCGGTCAGGGTCACGCTGGCTCCGACCGAGGTGGTCGGTGAGCTGGCCGACAGCGCCGTCACTGCCCCAAGCCACTCGATGAAGGTGCTCCGGCTGGCCTGAGCCACCTGGGCGAAGTCTTCGACCGCACCCCAGAACTCGATCCCGCTGACATCGGGCTGAGTCACCACTCCCGCGCACGAGGTCCCGGTGGCGCAGCTGGCCACGTTCACCCGGTTCGGCCCGTCCCAGTAAAAGATGCGCAGGTAGTACGGCGTGGGACCGACGTCGGCGTTGGCGCTGACCTCGACGATCGAGTAACTGGTCGGCCAGAGAATGGTCGGGCTGGCCACCATGGTGACCGACCACGAGAAACCGTCCGCCGCGATCGGCGTGCTCAGGCGGTAGGCCGGCTTGGGCGGCAACGCGTCGCCGGTGGTCACGCCGGGCGCCAGCGCCGGACGCACCGGGGTCGGCTTGACCACGTCCGGCTTGACCAGGCCGGTGGCAGGACCGGGGGTGGTTGAAGCCGGATCCTGGTTGCCGGCTTCGGGCGCGACACAGCCCGCGGTACGCATACACACGCTGACGACAAAACACATGAGTAACAGATTCTTGAACATACCATTCTCCTGTGAAGGCCTTCCTGTCGCCACCGTTCGATGCGGTGTTGCGAGGTCGATCCCCATGGCGATGAGGAGGGGGCTCGCCAGATCCGTTGCACCGAAATGCGCGCGACTGGATCGCGAGCGCCGGACCGCGCTCCCGCGTGCGCTTCGCGATCCGTTTGCTACACTAAGGTGGTGGTGCGGTCGCGAGAGGCATCGGGTAGAGGGTGACGATGTCCTCGTTCTCGCAGCCACCCGGCGTGCCGGTGGTGAGGATGCGCTGGCAGCCTGCGAGCGGGATCGCGCGCCATCCCCCCAGCCGTGCGGGGCTCCGGTGTGGCGCCGGTTCGCCGAATGGCTCGGTCGTGTGCGCCCGCACCAGGACGATCGTCTCGTAGTCGGAGTTCATGAACAGCGACAGGCCATCCTGCGACACGCCTGTGATGTACTCGTACTGCTGCACTTTCTTCGGCATCAGGATCCCGGGCAGGAACGCCGACTTCCGATCTCCGCGCGCTGCGGCATATGAGCCATTGCGCCGCCCGGCGATGGACTCGCTGTCCGGGCCGTCGAGACGATAGTACAGCGTGAGCTCGTCTGCTGCGAGCACCGGGTAATGTACGGTGCTCCGCGCGTCCGCGGTCAGCGCGCGGAACTCGGCGTCATCAGGCGCGAGCACCCGGAAGCCTTCGATGCGAGCCCGGACGAACCCGCGCTGGTCCGCCGTGGCCAGCACCGCGGTCCGGCCGTCGGCGGATAGCGTGCAGCAGCCCTCGAACACGTCCACCCGCGAGCGGTCGAGCTGGTCGGTCAGATCGAGGGACTCGAACGTCGCGCCGCGGCGCCGCGCCAGCATCAGCCGGTTGGCCTTGCAGGGGCGTCCGGCGAGATAGAGGATCGTGTCGCCATCGGAGGACGCCCCGAGCAGGACCTCCTGGCGGCCGCGCACACTGATGCCGGGCAGCGGCTGTCCTACCGTGTATGCGCTCGCCGAGCAGACCGAGACGCAGCCGCCGCTGCACGCCGAGTAGGGGCAGTCACAGCCCGGACGGTCATCGACCCAGTCCCCTGCTGTGCCAGCAGACCGGCTCGTCGCGAGCCGCGGCGTGGTCTCGTGCTGCCCGGCCGACGCGGGCGCGCGCCCGAGCAGTGCCACCACGATCGCGACGCCCGCGATCGCGAGGGCGCCGACGAGCACCGAGGTTCGCCTTCGCTGTCGCCCACGCACCAGCTGCTGCACGACCGCATCCATCGACGGCCAGCGCGCGTGCGGATCCGCGCACAGACCGCGCATCGCGATGTGGCGCACCCAGCCCGGCACGCGGCGCCCCGGCACCGGCGGGGTGAGCTGGCCGGCGGCGATCGCGGACTGGCGCGCCGCCGCGTCCTCGATGGCGAACGGTCGCACGCCGGCGAGCACCTCGTAGAGCGTCGCGCAGAACGACCATTGATCGGTGAGCATGCTGGTCACGCCGCGCGACAGATGCTCCGGCGCCATGTAGGCCGGCGTGCCCACCAGCGTGCCGGTCCGGGTCCGCGTGACCGATGCGTCCGGCTCCTCGGCGTCCCGCGACAGCGGCGGCGCACCGGACAGCTGTGCCAGCCCGAAGTCGGTCATTCGCGCGCCGCTCTCGAGTCCGATCAGGATGTTGTCGGGCTTGACGTCGCGGTGCACGACTCCTGCTGCGTGCGCGGCCGCGAGACCGCGACCCGCCTCGATCATGCGATCGATGATCTCGTCGATCGTGCGCGGAGCGCTCCGGAGCCAGGCGCTCAGGTTGCCGCCGTCGACCAGCTCCATCGCGATGAACCACTGGCCGTCGTGCGCGCTGACGTCGAACACCGTCACGACGTTCGGGTGTGCGAGCCGCGCCAGCGTGCGCGCCTCGCGCATCAGCCGATCGCGCCCGTCGCTGTGAACGTGGCCATGGCGATCCGGCCGGAGCAGCTTCACGGCGACCCGGCGCTGCAACTCGGAGTCGAGCGCCGCGTGGACGACGCCCATCCCTCCGGCGCCCAGTCGCTCGCCGATCACGTAGCGGCCGACCCGCGCGCCGCTGGCGACCGCCGGTACACCCGCGCCGTCTCCTGCCGCCGGAACCAGGCCCTCGATCAGCGCATGGCACGAGGCGCACCACGCAGCGTGGTTCGCGACCGCCGCGCGCTCCTCGTCCGTCAGCGCCCCTGCGAGGAACGCGCCCAGCGTATCGCTTCCAGGACATACGACCGAGCCATCAGACCCACGTGCCATTCGCCCCGGTAGCCCACAAGCTACAGCATGGGCAGCCGTGCGACAACTCGTGGGCGCCTTGGCGCTGGCCGGACCACACGAGTAGACTCGCGAGCGTGACGCGCGGGCCGCTCGAGGATGCGTTTCGCGCCGCGCTCGACGACGATGCGCGGTCGCGGTTCGATCGCGCCGACGCCGTCCCCGCGACCCTCGCCCAGTTGCGCGCCGCCGCGGTCGCCGCGTACCCCGACGTTGCCGTCGATGCCGCCGCATTCGCCGCCGAGCTCGCCCGCCGGCTCGGCGCGGCCGCGGACCCCGAAACGCTCGCCCGCGTGCGCGCCGATCACGTCCACCTCGCGATCGCGTGTGCCGCCGGTGATCCCGCCGCGGTCCGCCGCTTCGAGTCCGACTTCCTCGCCGAGGTCGACGCCGCTGCGAACCGCCTGCGCGCGCGCCCCGATCAGGCCGACGAGGTGCGCGGCCGGCTGCGCCGTACCCTGTTCGTCAGCGAGCCCGGCCGCCCTGCCGCGTTGCACGAGTTCTCCGGCCGCGGCGATCTCCGCAGCTACGTGCGCGTCATCGCGACCCGTGAGCTGATCCGCTTGATCAACCAGGGTCGCCGCGAGGTCGGTGTTCCCGAGGACGCGTTGCTCGACATCCTCATGCCTCCCGCGGATCCCGAGCTCGACTACCTCCGCGACCACTACCGCGCCGACGTCAACGCCGCGGTCCGCACCGCGCTCGCTGCGCTCCCCGACCAGCCCCGCGCACTGCTGCGCTATAGCGTGGTCAACGGCTGGAGCGTCGACCGCATCGGTGAGCTGTACGGCGTCCACCGCGTCACCGCCTCGCGCTGGGTCGCCGCCGCCCGCGAGCAGCTCGGCGCCGCGATCCGCAGTGAGCTCGCCAGCCGCCTCGCGATCGCCGTTGACGAGGTCGACTCGATCGTGCGGCTCGTCCAGAGCCGGGTCGACCTGTCGCTCGAGCGTCTGCTGCGCTGATCGCTCCGCGGGGTCACGCCACAGGTGGCGGACGCCGACGGGTGGCCGCTGGCCGGCACGTCGTGCCAGGGCGCGACCTGATGGCCGGTGGTCCCCTCAGAGGTGACGGACGGCCGGAGGGACCTCGGGAGATCGCGAGGGTCGCATGTGACCAGCCGGGGCAGGCGCACCAGGTTGACCTTGACCGCCTGCTCACAGTCGGGGGCCCATCAGGATGCTCCTGTCGGGATTTACATCCCGGGATCTCGGAGGGAGACACACGGTGGGGCCGGCGAAGGACGAAGCGCTGCTCCCGTACGCGGCGGAACGCTGCGGTAGCCGATCGGACTGCAGCCTGCGGCCGGTGGAACGGTGTGGCCGGCCGTCGCGCCATGGCCAGAAACTGGCGATCGCGCGCCGCGAGCTGGGACAATTTCTGCCATGCGAGATGTCCGCCGGACCAGCCCACGGATCGACACCTACGCGCTGTGCTGGGAGCTCGTCGATGGCCGCGAGATCAGCGGCCTCGCGGTCGACCTCGGCGCGCTCGGGCTGTGCATCGAGCGCCCTTACATCGGCGGTCGCACGCCGCGCGAGGTGCCGCTCCAGCTCGAGCTGCCGGGGACCGACGAGATCATGTGGGCGACCGCCCATCCGCGCTTCGATACGATCCTTGCGCGCGGCCGTCAGCTGATCCGCCGGACCGGCTACCGGATCGCGCTCGCGGCTCGCCGCGACCTGCGGACGCTGCACGAGCTCGTGGTCGAGACGGCGCGGCTCCGCGCCGCCGCCCTCTGAGCGAGACGTCATCCGCTGGCTCGCGGCGGTGCTGCGTCGGAGGAGTCGACGCGAACCCGGTCCGGCGGCGTTTGCCGAAGTCGAGTTCTCGCCACCTCGCGCCGACCGCGGGCAGCGTGTTCGGCGGCGGCAATCCGGGCACGCGGTCTGCCCCGGCCGCGGAAGCCGACCCGCAGGCAGCGGATCTGCGCCCGCGGATCTCGCGCCGTGACGAGGCCTGGCGGCAACGCATCGCGGAAGCCCTGTGCAAGACCCGCGGCAACATCTCCGCGGCCGCCCGCGCGCTCCGCGTGCACCGCACCGAGGTCTGCCGGCTGATGCGGTACCACGGCCTCACCGCCGAGCGAGCGAGCACGCCCGGCGAATAGGGATCGCGGTCGTCACAATCCGGGATTGTGTCGACCTATGTCGGGAATGTGTCAGCGTCGGGCCGATAGGTCCGCGAAATCTGGTGGCCTGTCATGGTCCCGTATTTGCTCTGGGGTGCTCGCGCGGATGACCTCGGTCATCACGCAGACCCTATCATCGCAAAGGAGTTTGTCATGGAGACCAGTGCAAGGAAGCTGAATCTGAAGTCGATGCTGTTTGCGGGCGCCGCGCTGCTGTCGCTGGCAGCGGTCCCTCTGACGGCGAGCGCGCGCTCGCAGGCGGCGAACGCGGCGGGCTTCCGCCCGACGTGCCTCGGCGAGTCGTTCGGTGCCGTCGTCAACAACTGCGGCGTGGCTCAGACCTTCGCGTACTCGGCGCCGATCGATACCACGAACACGACGTATCATGTCACGGTGCGCGCGCAAGGTGCTAGCGCCTCCAGCAACGTCACGTGCTGGGGCCACGGGGTGAGCGAGGACGGCACCACGTTCTGGCTGTCGAACACGCAGTCGCTGCCGTTCTTCGGTCCGTCGGCGGACCTGGCGGCGCTGAACGTGTTCGTCCCGACAAATGGGGTGATGAACATCTACTGCACCGAGCAGCCGGGCGGTAGCGTCTGGGGCTATCACTTCTAGCAATAGAGTAGATGTACGTAGCCTCCAGTTCGGCGGGCTCACGACGAGGCCTGGCTCGACTGGGCCCAGATTGCTTGCTCAGGGGGTGGGCACCAGACACCAGGTCATACGATCGGGTTATCCGAGCGGTTATGGTCGCGATGCCCTGGAATCGCGGCGTACACGGGTGACTGGATCTCGGAGCGAGGTCCCGCCCCCAAGTTCGATCACGAGGAGATAGTGTATGAAGACCTGGCATGCAATCGTAGTCCTGTCGTTGCTTGCTGCGACCGCCACCTGGTGCGGCCAGCGCCGCCAGCGTAGCGAGACCGAGCAGTTGCGCAGCTCGGTGCGGGCACTGAGCCAGTCGCTGGACCAGACCGAGCGCGCGGTCGCACGCGCCGCAGTGGCGCCGCTTCGCACGCTTCAGGGCGTGGACCACGAGACGCCCGAACCGGGACCGTCTCCGCGCGAAGCGGCGGCGCCGGTTCAGCAGCCATCATCCGCGCCGGACGAACCGGCGAAGCAACCGCCGATCGACCCGGCGACGCTGCGTACTCACCTGAACGCCAGGTTCGATCGCCAGGCCGACGACCCCGCATGGAGCGCCGCCGCCCGCGGCATGATCGAGACCAAGCTCGCGAGCGCGATGCCACCGGCGTCAGTTCTGAGATCGGTCGAGTGCCGAGAGACCATGTGCCGCATCGAGATGGTGTACGACGACCTGGCACAATACCATGCATTCGTCAAGCGGATGACTCCAGATGCGCTGCCCTGGAATGGAACGCTGTTCTCGACCCCACTCGGCAATCTTTCTGACGGGCCGGTCACGTTCGTGGCCTTCCTGTCACGCGAAGGGCAGCCGCTGCCCGTCGAGTAGCGCAGCGGTAGTTCATGGGCCCAGCCGGTCGGGCCAATCACTTGCGCGACATGAGCTCGCGGTACATTGCGGTGAGGCTCGCGACGGTAGAGCGCCCGGTCACCTGGCCGCGATCACGATCGCGCGCGGTCAGGACGATCACGAGCGGCTCGTCGCCGGCCGCCATCCAGCTGTCGGCGTCGCCGGTCGGTTCGTAGACATAGCTGCCCGGCCGCGTCTGCGCCGCAACGTTCGTTACCGACGTCGGCCTCGGTCGCGCGTCGAGCCCCCGGCGGGTGCGGTTCGATTTCGGGGCTCGCTCTCGTTGCGCGCGTGCGTCCTGATAGCGCGAGCGCCCGTGGAGACCGGACCGAAGTTGCCTCGCCGTTGCCCTGCGTGCTGGCGCCGCAGCGGTGCTGACGGCCGAGGTTGACGGCACGGCGCGCGCCGCGCACGATCATGGCGTGGCCGGCCAGACTTGCGGCTCGGGAGGAGCGGCGTGCATCGCCGCGGACCAGGCGCTCGCGTTCGTCGACGGCCAGCTCGCGCCAGCCGAGCGCGCGGCGATCGAGCACCGGATCGAGGCATGCGCGGGGTGTCGCGCGGCGGTGGCCGAGGCGGCGCGCCGCGCCGGGGCGGAGCTGGAGCGCGACGCGGGCGGTCGGACCGCGGTGCAGCGGCCGGCGGTGACCGCGGCGGGGCGCGGAAGCCAGCACCGTACGCCACCGGGCGCCGGCGCGGTGGCGGCGGATCGAGCGGCAAAGCGCGGCGCGGTGGGGGCGGATCGAGCGGCGGAGCGCGGCTCGGGGGCCGCCGCGGCGGGGGCGGAGCGCGGAGCACCCACTGCGGTGCTCGAGGCAGATCGGCCGGTGGAGAGCGGGCCGGTCCCGGCGCGCATCACGGGCCGCGAAGCGACGACTCCTGCCTTGCTGCTCGATGAGCACGGCGAGGTGATCGGAGCGGTGCGACGAGCCGGTTCCCGGCCGGAGCCGGGGATGGCCAGCGGCGACGCGGCCGGGGCGGTGCGACGATCGGCGCGTCGGGCAGAGGCGGGGAGAGCCGCCGGTGCGGCGATCGAGGAGGCGATCGAGGCGGCACGACGGGGACCGGCGCGCGCCGAGACCGCGTTGACGCCGGGCGCGGTGGTCGGGCGCTACGTGGTCGAGCGGCCGCTCGGGGCGGGGGGGATGGGCGTGGTGAGCCTGGCCCGCGATCCGGAGCTGCACCGGCCGGTGGTGATCAAGCTGGTGCACCCCGAGGTGGGTGCCAGCGAGGGCGGGGAGGACTTCGAGGCGCGGCTGCGCCGCGAGGCCCAGGCGATGGCGCAGGTGTCGCATGCCAACGTGGTGCAGATCTTCGACATCGGCCGGCTCGGCGACCGGGTGTTCCTGGCGATGGAGTTCGTCGACGGCCAGACGCTCGACCACTGGTTGCGCGAGCGGCGGCGCACCGTCGACGAGGTGATCGGCGTGTTCCGGCAGGCCGGGGCAGGGCTGGCGGCGGCGCATCGCGCGGGGCTGGTGCACCGCGACTTCAAGCCGAGCAACGTGCTGGTCGGCCGCGATGGCGTCGTGAAGGTGACGGACTTCGGGCTCGCCCGGTCGGTGGCGAGCTCGGACGCCGGGCGGGGCGACGCGGGCGCGACGCGGCAGCTGCGGATCGCGGCGCGCGTCGCACCCGAGGCCTCGGGGGTGCACGCCGTGCTCACCCAGGCGAACGCGGTGCTCGGGACCCCCGCGTACATGGCGCCCGAACAAGCCGCCGGCGCGGCGATCGACGCGCGCACCGATCAGTACGCGCTGGCGGTCACGCTGCTGGACGCGCTGGTCGGCCAGCCGGCGTCGCGGCGCCGGATCGCGCCCGACAATCCGGCGGCGATCGAGGTCGCGCTGGACAACGCGCGCGTTGCGGCCCCCGTGCGGGCGGCGATCGTGCGCGCGCTGGCCAAGGATCCGGGCGCGCGGTTCCCGGCGGTCGACGATCTGCTGCGCGTGCTGGCGCCCGCCGCGTCGCCTCGGAGATCGAGGGCCGCGCTCGGGGTGGCGGGGGTCGCACTGTGCGGGATCGCGGTGGCGGCGTGGTTCGCGCTCGGGCGGCGCGAGTCGGCGCCTGCATGCACATCCGACGCGCCGGCGCGGTGGGGGGCGGCGCGCGACGGGGTGATCGCGGCGCTGGGCAACGGGCCGCGGCTGTTCACCGGATGGGATGCCGGGCGGATCGCCGAGGCGATCGACGGCGCGGTCGAGGCGCTCGCCGCCGCGGACGCCGCGCAATGCCGCGGCGCGCCGGTCGCAGGCACGGAGGGCGCGGCCGACTGCATCGCCCGGCGCAAGGCCGCGCTCGCGGCGGCGATCGCCGCGCCGGGGTCACCGCCGCTCGACGATCCGTGGTCGCTGGTCGGTCCGATCGAGCGCTGCGATCCGGCGGGGAGCCCGGCGACCGCCGAGCTCCGCGGCAAGCTGCGCGGGGCGAGCCCGGTGCAGGCCCACGAGATCGCGGAGGCAGCCCACAAGGCGGGCGACGAGCGGCTGGCCGCCGATGCGTCCGAGGCGGAGGGCGTCGCCGCGCTCGCCGCCGGGGACGCCGCGCGGGCGGCCCAGGCGTTCCGCGCGATGAACGCGGCGGGGCTGCAGATCGGCAGCGTCGCGGTGCAGGGCCGGGTGCTGCTCCATCTGATCGAGCTCCGGCGCGCGACCGGCGAGTACGATCTCGCGGTCGAGCACGGCGCGGCGCTCGATGCGTTGCTCGCGCGCTCCGGCAATGCCGCGCGCGACGTGCTGCCCGTGGCGCGCACCGAGGCCGAGGCGCTCGGCGATCTCGGCGACGTCGCGGCCGCGTTCGCGGCGTGGGACCGCGCGGAGGCCGCCGCGAGCAGCCTGCGCGACCACGACGCACAGCTCGCCGTCGCGATCGGGCGCGCGTGGGCGATGTATGCACTCCGTTTCGATCTCGACGGCGCGCGGGCGAAGGCGCGCGAGGCGCTCGAGGCCGGCGCGCCGGCGAGCCCGGGGGCACGGGCGACGGCGCTCGGGGTCATCGCCGACCTGGCGATCGCGGCGGGCGACGGACCCGGGGCCGCGCAGGCATTCGCGCAGGCGCAGGAGCTCGTTGCCGCGGAGTCGGCGAGCCGGGACGAAGCAGGCGCGGTCGACCCGGCGAGCCGGGTGGCTCCGGCGCCGAGCGGCGGCCTGTTCGGCCGGGTGCGCGCGCAGCGCGTGCGTGCGCTGCAGGACGACGTTGACGGCGCGCTCACGATGCTCGCGGCGCTCGCGGCGGAACCCGGCCCCCTCGATTCCACCTCCGAGGCGCTGGCCACCGCCCGGATCGCGATCGCGCGCGGCCAGCTCCTGCTCGCCGGCGACCACGCGAGCGAGGCGCGCGACGTGCTCGACCGCGCCATGTCCGCCGTGCGCGGCAAGCCGTTCGCGCTCCCGATCGTCGATCGCATCGAGCTCCAGCTCGCGGCCTGCGAGGCGCGGCTCGCCGCGACGCGCGGCCTGGTCGGCGACTGCCAGGGCAGCCGGCTCGCGGCGCTGGTCGAGAAGCTGCACCCCAAGGCCCCGGCTCGCGTGCGCGTGGCGGAGCTCGAGGCCCGTGGCGCGCCGGCCGATCAACCCCGACGGCGTGCGGAGCTGCTCCAGCAGGCGCTCGAGATCTTGCTCGACATCCAGGCGGCGCC
>DATAPF010000347.1:0-11847 GCA_036265355.1 Kofleriaceae bacterium
GATCGTCGCGCGGCGCCGGCCACCGATGACCGTCGCGGTCCGGTTCGAGTCGCAGGCGGCTCGCTGTGCTGTCGCTGTGATGATCACGGACCGCGTCGACGGCCGGGCCGGCGCGGCGGATCGGGATCGGCATCGGGCGCCAGGCCGCCGACCCGCTCGGACTCGGACAGCTTGCGACCGTCGTCGGTGAACTCCCGGTCGTTGGCCTGCTCGCGGACCTGATCGTCGGATGGCCAGTGCGGGTGCTTGGGTGGGGGCATACCGGTCGGGCAGCAAGCCACGTGCCGCCGGCCCGCGAGGTTCGCCGAGCGCGCGGCTGACACGCCGCGCGACCCGACGCGATAGGCTCGGGGCGTTCGTCGAGCGCATGGCGCCCGGCATCGAGCTCCACGTCGAGCGCGGCCGGCTGTTCGCGCGCACCGTGCCGGCGGCCGGCGAACCGGTCGAGCTGATCGCTGCCGGGGTCGATCCTGATCCGGCTGGGGAGCTACTGATCGCCGCCGCGTCCCCACGCGGATGCCACCGAGCGGGCGAGATCGAGCAGCTGCGCGGTCAGCTGCGACATCCGCTCGGCCGCATCGAGGATCCGGGCGGGGCGGCCGGTCTCGGGGTCGCACAGGCCGGCGTCGAGCATCGCGGTGAGCTGCTCGCTGGACTCGAAGCCGCGCTCCAGCTCGGCGCGCTGGTGCACGAGCTCGGTGATCTCGTGCGCCAGCGACATCACGCGGTGGACCTCGCCGCGCTCGTCGGGTAGCGGCGCGAGCACGCAGCACCACCAGCGATCGCGGATGGCCAGCTCCTTGACCAGGCACGGCTCGCCGATGCGCCGCACCAGCGCGATCATCTGCTCCAGGCCGCGGTCGCGCAGCTGCGGGAACGCGTCGAGCGCGCGGCGGCCGATCAGGTTGCAGCGCCGCTCGGCCGAAGCCGCGTAGTGGCGATTGACCATCTCGAACACCAGGCCGTCGCAGTGGACCACTGCAATCGACGCCGGGATCTGTTCCAGCAGCTCGTGCAGCGTCCGGCGCTGGGTGTCCGGCTTCGGCCTGGGCTCTCGAGACGACCGTTCAGCGTCTATCACGTGCTCCCACCGTGCAGTGAAGAAGCGATGTGCTGCGAGAACCGCGCCCGGGCGGGGGGCACGTCGATCAGAGCAGTTGACGCGATCCGCGACGCGCGTCAGCGCGCAGCTGTGGATCTCTGCCACGTGCCTGGATTGCACAGCCGCAACCCCAAGAAATCATGTAACCGATGCGGGCTCTGGCCCCACAGCGGCGCCGGCTCACGCCAGGTTGGTGTAGACGTTCTGCACGTCGTCGTCTTCTTCCAGGGCGGCGACCAGCTTCATCACCTCGTCGAGCTTGGCCTCGGGCAGCTCGGTCAGGTTGGCGGCGACGTACTCGGACTGCGAGCCGATCGGGGTCAACCCGCGGCCCTCGATCGCGTGGTGCATCGCGCCGAAGTCGCTGAACGCGCAGTGCGCCAGCAGCTCGGGCTCGCCCTTGTCGCTCTCGCCGTCGTCGAGCGCGATCAGGCCGTGGTCGATCAGGGCGAGCTCGAGCTCGTCGCGGTCGATGCCCTGCGGCGACAGCCGGAACACGCCGTGGCGCTGGAACATGAACGCGACGCTGCCGGTGGTGCCCATGTTGCCGCCGTGCGCCTTGAAGTGGTGGCGGACGTTGGCCACCGTGCGCGTGACGTTGTCGGTCGCGGCCTCGACCAGCATCGCGATGCCGTGCGGGCCGTAGCCCTCGTAGAGGATGACGTCGTAGCTCGCCGCGCCCTGGCCGCTGGCCTTCTTGATCGCAGCCTCGATCCGGTCCTTGGGCATGTTGACGGCGCGGGCGTTCTGCAGCGCGCGGCGCAGCGCGGGGTTGCCGTCGGGGCTCGACCCGCCGGCCTTGACCGCGATCGCGATGTCCTTGCCCACCTTGGTGAACTGCTTTCCGACGCGGTCCATGCGCGCAAAGATGGTGTGCTTGCGTTTCTCGAAGGCGCGGCCCATGGCGCTTACCCTACAATGACTACCGGCGGCGGAGCAGCAGCATCGCGCCTGCGATTGCCCCGGCGAGCCCGGCGGCGAGCGCCGCGACCGCGATCGCCGTGACCCCGGCGGCGCCGAGCCGCGCGGTCGCCGGCGCGATCAGGTCGCGGTCGCGCGCCTGGTCGTCGAATCTGCCGTGCGCGCCGGGGTCGCCGGGCACCGGCGCGAACAGGTTCGCCGGCCGCGCCGGATCGCGCGGCTCGTCGGTGGTCTGGTCGCTGAACCCGTGGCGCGCGAGGTAGCGGTCGGCGTAGCCGGGCGCGAGCCGCTGGCCGAACACCGCCTTGACCGTCGGCCACCCCAGGTAGACCTCGCGCCGCGGGTGGTGCGCGGCGTGGAAGATCGCGTCGGCGATGATCTCGGGCTGGAAGATCGGCGGCACCGGCTCGGGCTCGTACGGCAGCTTGTTCAGACACCACGAGAACTGCGGGGTGTTGACCGCCGGCAGGTGGACGCAGGTCAGCGCGACCGCGACGCCGTCATGCAGCAGCTCGCTGCGGATCGAATCGGTGAACCCGACGATCGCGTGCTTGGCGCCGCAGTACGCCGACTGCAACGGGATCGAGCGGTAGGCCAGCGCCGAGCCGACCTGGACGATCGTGCCGCGGTTGCGCGGGATCATGTGGTCGAGCGCCGCGCGGGTTCCCCATACGTAGCCGAGGTAGGTCACGCGCGTCACGCGCTCGTACTGCTCGGGGGTCAACGAGCGGAACCGGCCGAACACCGTGGTCATCGCGTTGTTGATCCAGATGTCGATCGGGCCGAGCTCCTGCTCGATCTGCGCCGCGGCGGCGAACACCTGGGCGGGCTCGGCGACGTCGCACCGGATCGCGAGCGCGGCGCGCGCACCCAGCCCGGACAGCTCGCGCGCGGTCGCTTCGAGGCGATCCTGGCCGCGGGCGAGCACGGCGATCCGGGCGCCCGAGCCGGCGAACCGCCGCGCGGTCGCACGCCCGACGCCGGCCGTCCCGCCGGTGATCACGACGACTGGTTCCCTGGGCTGGGTCATGGCGCTGCGCTCCGTGGATCGTCCGCATGCCCAGCGTTGCAGCCGACGTACCGGATTCCGGGACCGGACGGAGGACGATGGGGGGCGGGGGCGCCGTGCGGCCGTGCGTTCGCGCCGCGCCGTGCGCCCGCGCCACCCGTCCGCGCTCGCCGCCGGCTACTGCGCGGCGGCCAGCCGGGCGCCCTGGCCGGGCGGCACGCAGGTGAGCGTGATCTCCTGACCCGGCGTCTGGGCGAGCGCGCGCAGCGCGGAGTCCGACAGCGCGGCGCCGCCGCCGGCGGGGGCGAAGTTGCGGCTGCTCGGGTCGAACAGGAAGCCGCGGATCGCGCCGGCCTGGGCGAGCCGGGCGACCAGCTCGCACTCCTTGACCGTGCCGCCGAGCACCTTCGAGGTGAACGACGCGCCGGCGCGCTGCTCGAACAGCGCGATCCGCGGGCCGGCGGCGGTGGCGTTGCCGCCGGTCAGCGTCACCTGCTGGCCGACGACCGGCGCCAGGTCGGTGTCGAACGCGAGCACGTACTGCTCGACGTCGCGCCGCGTGCCGTCGGGGTTGATCAGCGGGAACCCGGCGGTGGGCAGCGGACGGAACACCGCGGCGGTGAAGAACCGGAACATGGTGTCGATCGAGCCGTCGTTGGTGAACCCGAAGCCGCGGATCTGGTCGCCGGTGTTGCCGCTGTCCGCGGCGTCGAAGGTCTCGACCTTCGGATCGCCGAACATGCCGACCTTGGTGTACATGTTGCGCAGGTGGGGGATCTTGAAGATCTGCCCGATCACGCCCTCGAACGAGCCGCGCTTGCTGGTGCCGAACTCGCCCTCGGCGGGGTCGAGCTCGTGGCAGCCGTTGCAGGTGAAGCCCTCGAACGTGGTGAGGATGCCGCCGAGGATCGGGACGTTGAGGCCGTCGGACTTGCGCGAGCCGCCGAAGAAGCGCTTGCCGGCGGCCTGCGAGGCGGTGAGCGAGTTGTCGAGCGCGCGCACCGGGTTGGGCGGCTCGACGACCTGGAGCTGGAAGTCGGTGAACGCCTGCATCTGCGCGACCGGCGGCTGCGCGGCGGCGCCGATCAGGCCGGGGAATGCGACGGTGAAGTTGTCGAACGACAGGTTCGGGTCGAACGCGTCCTCGCCGAAGAACCCGTTCGAGCGATCGCCGCGCCAGTGCATCGCGCCGGAGTTGACCAGGCCGCGCAGGGTCTGGGTCGTCATCGGGCCCTTCATCGGATGGAAGTCGCCGGCGTTGCCGGTGCCGTTGATCGCGCCGCGGAACCCGAACAGCAGCTTGCCGGCCGTGATCGAGAGCGGGTCGCTGAGGTTGCCCGGGATCGGGCTCTTGCGGACGACGTCGTCGGGATTGCCGAGGTCCCACGCGAGGTCGTCGTTGTCGCCGAAGATGTGGCAGCTGGCGCACGCCGCCTCGCCGTTGCCGGAGTTGTGGGTGGCGTCGTAGAGCAGCGGGCGGCCCTGCACCACCGACGCCGGCTCGGGGTTGGGGAGCGACAGCGCGGCGATCTGCTGGTGGCCGGCGAGGTCGATCACCTTCACCGCGTTGTCGAACCGGGTCATGACGTACATCCGGCCGCGCGGCTCGTCGAGCGCGAGGCCGCTCGGCCCGCCGCCGCTGACCGGGATGTAGTTGCTGCTGATCTGCCGCGGGTCGAAGCTGTTCGTGCGCAGCGCCGCGGTGTCGAACACGCCGATCTTGCTCGAGCCGAACGCGGCGACGAACAGCGTGCTGCCGTCGCGGGTCACCGCCATGTCGAGCGGCGTCGACAGGCTGTGCTGCGCGGCGGTCGGGTCGAAGCCGGACTGGCCGGCGAGCTTGGTGTAGTCGATGTGCTTGTTGAGGTGGATCGGGCTGACCGCGCCATTCGAGATGATGGTGACATCGGTCTCCGCGAGATGACCCTGCACGGTGTGACCGCCGAACTGGCCGGGGCCCTCGAACCGGACCTCGTTGTGCGCGTCGGTGTTGGACACGTAGAGCTCGCCGGTCACCGGATTGGTGACCATGTTGAACAGCGTGGTGCCGACGTGGGCGTACGCCGCGGTCTGGGTCAGCCCGCTGGCGTCGATCGCGAACACATCGGTGTCGGGCAGCCGGAACCGGATCGCGTGATCCCACGCCCGGTGCAGCTCGTCCTCCCAGTGACCGGTCGCGTTGTTGAACTTGACGATCAGCGCGACGTGGGGCGCCGGCTTGCCCTCGAAGTTGGTGGCAGGGCCCGGGCTGCCGCCCGGCGACACCGAGCCGTTGGCGTTGACGCACGGCGTGCTCGGATGGAAGCCCTCGCACACCATCGCCTCGATCACGACCGCGGTCTGGTTGCCGGTCTTGAACCCGGCGACGTAGACCGTGCTGCGATCCGGGCTGACCGCCAGGGCGCGGGGGGTGTCGGTGAAGAAGCTCATGATCTTGACCGGCGTGCCGCCGAGCGTGGGGCCGAGGTTCGCCGGGTCGAACACCCAGACGTCGGCGCGCGGCACCGACGGCGTGGTGAGCTGCGGATCGCCGGCGCCGGGGACCGCCGCGATCGACGGATCGGTGCGCTGCTGGCCGCGGTGCGCGGTGGTGATGAACGCGAGGTTGGACCCGCCGGCGAACACGATGTCGCGCGGCTCGTCGCCGACCAGCAGGGTGCGCGCGACGTGCGGCGTGCCGCCCAGGGTCACCACGCTCACGCTGTCCGAGACGTGATTGACCACCCAGACCTCGTTGTTGTCGCGCGCGGCGACCGCGACCGGCTCCATGCCGACGGGGACGCGCGCGGCGAGCGCCAGCCCGGCGTCGGTGACCTGGAAGATCTCCAGCGAGCCGTTGGGCGTGTTGACGGCGAACAGCCGGGTGCCGTCGGGCGACAGCGCGATCGGCCGGACCTGACCGCTCTCGAACTCGAGGAACGACGGCGAGGTCACCGCGGCCGGTGCCTCCTGTCGCTCGGTGGGTGGGCTGGATTCACAGGAGGCAGCACAGAGCAGCGCGCCGCCGGCAACGAGGATCCCGCGAACAACGAACCGCGTGGCTTGGGACATGTGGACCTCCGCAAGGCGATTGCCGAGACAACCCCCGGAGCTCAGCCGACCTGACCCGGATCGCCAGGCGCGGCAAGGGGGCGGGGGGAGGGCAGGATCCGTCGGATGAGCGCCCGGGGCAAGCCCAGCCATAGCGCGCTGCGCGCATCTTCGACGGCGATTTGACGCGAAGCTAACGCGCCGGCCCCTGTGCGGCGGACCGAGCCCGTCGAACTCATCATCGACCATCGGTGCGGCGTGTCGGGGATCACCAGAAGGTCAACGTGCAACGTCGACGATGGAGTCAACGTCCAACGTCGCCGTTCACGTCAACGTCGTGCGACAACGTCAACGTCAACGTCTTCACAACGACGTTCCAGCGGCTTCATCGACGCTTCTGCAACGACGCGCGTCGGTCCGTCATCATCATCCGGATACGGAACATCAGTTCGGCGGCGGCCACGGCGACGATCGTTCGCCGTGCCGCCTGCGGTCGGCTCGGCGATCACCGGCCGACGTCGCTGGGCCGCCCGGAGTCGGTGCCGGCGTCTCGGCCCGTCGAGTCCGTCGAGGTGTCGGTGCCGCCCGCGGTACCGCCGGCCGCGCCGCTCGTGGTCCCGCCGCTCGTGTCGGTGCCCGACGTCGTGCCCGGCGAGCCGGGTTGAGTCCCGCGCCGCGTCGCGCCGCCGGTATCCGACGGATTGCCGGTGTTCGAGGGGGTCCCGGTCGCTCCGGACGTGCCGGTGTCACCCGGACCGGACGGTTTGGTCGTTCCGGTCCCGCCCGTCATCCCTCCGCTCGTCCCACCAGTCCCAGGCGTCGCACCCGGCGTTGTCGGGCTCCCGGATGTTCCTCCGGATGTCCCGCCCGAGGTGTCGCTCGGCTCGGTCGGCATCGGGCTCGGTGATTGGCTCTTGTTCCGGTCGCGGTCGTTGCGGCACGCGCCGGCGGTCGCCACGGCTACCACGAATGCTGAAAGAAAAATCCAACGAGTCATAAGATCCTCCTGCCTCGACAGGCGAGCAAGAGCCATGCGCGGCGGACCTTGCCTGGTGTTCCGTATCGCGGCCGCCTGCAGCCGCATTTTCACGCGCGCTGCCGCCACGGCTCGCGCCGGCGCGCGCAGCGACGCAAGGCTTGCGCGTCCGACGGGCGTCGTGCGCGGGAGCGTGTGCTCCCGCGCAGCATGGCCGCCCGTCGCAACCGGATGCGGATCGCGCGAGCGCTGTGGCGTCGCCGCGCGGCGCGTTATCGACGGCGAGACGCGCAAAGATACCGAGATAGGGCGCCTTACGGTAATCCTCCCGATGAGGAAACTTTCATCGAGTCCTGCTCCGGCGTGCTTGGCACTCGCAGCCGCTCCATGTTGAACTGCCCGATATGCTGACCGGGTCTGCTGATGGTCCTTCCCGCCGGGTTCTCGTCGTCGATGACCATCCCGACTCCGCCGATGCTTCGTGCATGCTGCTGTCCGCGCTCGGCTACGAGTGCAGGCCCGCGGTGACCGGTGAGGGCGCGCTCGCTGAGGTGGAACGGTTCCACCCCGAGGTTGTGATCTGCGATATCGGGCTTCCCGACATCAGCGGATATGAGATCGCACGCACCCTCCGGAGTCGCCATGGTAGCTCGCTGTACCTCGCCGCGCTGACCGGCTGGGATCAGCCGTCGGCGCGCGCGCGCGCGCTGGCCGCCGGCTTCGACGAGCACCTGGTCAAGCCGGCCAACGCACGAACTTTGCGCGCGGTGATGGTCGCCTCGCTGCAGCGCCGAGCGCTGCTCGCGCTCGGGACCGGCGAGTACCCGACGATGCGCTGATTTGCCGGGGTTTCCAGGTGTGGCCTCGACGCACGTTTCCGTTACTGCAACGAACTGTTCTACGAGCATTGGCGTGCTGGTCGATCCGTGGTCTGGTTTTTCTGCCATGTCGCCCGATCATGGGGGGTTGAGGGTCGCGGTCGTCGCTGCGGGGCAGGCCGCCAGCGTCGAGCAGTTGCTCGGCGGCCTGCCAGACGCACTGCGATTCGCACTCGTGCTGGTGTCTCCGCTGTCGCCGGAGGCGGTCCGCTCGGTGTGCCGCGCGCCGGTGATCGCCGTCGATCAGCGCACGCCGGTCGAGCCCGGCCGGGTCTACGTCGTTGCGGTCGATCGCGACGTCCGGTTCGTCCACGGGGATCTGGTCCCCGGCGAGGATCGCGGCGCCACCGCGCGGCTCGACGTGCTCCTGCGCTCGGTCGCCGACGAGCTCGGCCCGCGTACCACCGCGGTCATGCTCGCCGGACGCGGCGACGGCGGCGCGCTCGGGATCCCGCGGGTCAAGCAGGTCGGCGGATGGACGTTTGCCCAGGACGCCGACGGCGAGCATGGCGAAATGCCCCGCGCCGCGATCGCCACGGGGCGGATCGATCTCGTGCTGCCGATCGACCAGCTGGCAGCGCGCCTGGGCGCCAGCGCGGTCGCCCCGGACGGCGACCCGCCCGATGCGGATCCGGACGCGGTCGGAGCGGCGGACGCGCTGCGCGACATCGTCGCCGCGGTTCGCGCCGGGTCGGGTCACGATGTCAGCGTGTACCGGCGCGCCACGCTGATCCGCCGGGTCGCGCGCCGGATGCAGATCTGCGGGTCCGCGACCGTCGCCGCCTATCGCGATCACCTGCGCGATCGGCCGGGCGAGCTGGCGAACCTGGTCGACGACCTGCTGATCCGGCCGACCCAGTTCTTCCGCGATCCGGCGACGCTCGAGGCGATCGTCTGCGACGTGATGCCCGGGCTGTTCTCGGGCAAGCGCGCCGGCGATCACGTGCGGATCTGGATCGCGGGCTGCGCGACCGGCGAGGAGGTGTACTCGCTCGGCATCCTGGTGCTGGAGCACGCCGCGCGGCTGCGCTCGGCGCCGCAGATCCAGCTGTTCGCGACCGACGTCGACGACCGGGCGCTGGCGCTCGCGCGGCAGGGTTGCTATCCGCCGGCGATCGCGCTCGACGTGGCCCCCGCGCGGCTGCAGCGGTTCTTCGCCCGCGACAGCGGCCGGTATCGCGTCCACGACGAGCTGCGCGAGCTCGTGCTGTTCGCTCGTCACGACGTGTTGCGCGATCCGCCGTTCGCCCGGCTCGATCTGATCAGCTGCCGCAGCCTGATGACCGATCTGGAACCCGGCGCGCAGCGCCGCGCGCTGGCGAGGTTCCACTACGGGCTGCGCGGCGCCGGCGTGCTGCTGCTCGACGCACCGCACGCCGTGGACGGCTCCGGGCTGTTCGCCGCGGTCGATCGCGATCACGGGGTGTTCGCCCGCCTGGCCTCGACGTCCGCGCTCGGTGACTCGCCGGGCCGCACCGGGCGCTGGCGCTCGTCGGCCGGCGTCGCGGTGTCGCCGGCGCGGATCGACGGCGGGGTTCACGCCGGCCCGGTGCTGCCGGCGGTCGCCGCGTCGATCGACCCGGAGGTCTGCGAGCTGGTCGACGAGCTGCACCGCACCCGCGAGCAGCTGCGGATCACGGTCGAGCAGTACGAGGCCTCGCTCGAGGAGCTCAGGGCCTCCAACGAGGAGCTCCAGGCGATCAACGACGAGCTGCGCTACGCGACCTCGGAGCTCGAGGTCAGCAAGGAAGAGCTCCAGTCGATCAACGAGGAGCTGATGGCGCTCAACCAGGAGCTGCGCTGCAAGGTCGACGAGATCGGGCGGGCCAACTCCGATCTCCAGAACCTGATGACATCGACGGAGATCGGCGTGGTATTCCTCGACCGCGAGCTCTGCATCCAGCGGTTCACCCCGCGCGCGCAGGACGTGTTCAACATGATCCCGTCCGACCTCGGCCGCCCGCTGGCCCACCTCACGCATCGCCTGGTGAGCGAGCCGCTGGGCCAGGAGATCTGGCAGATCGCCCAGTCGGTGCTCGACACGCTGCGCCCGGTCGAGCGCGAGCTGCGTCACCGCGATGGCCCGTGCTTGCTGGCGCGCTGGCTGCCGTATCGCTCGATCGAGGGCCGGATCGACGGCGTCGTGGTGACCTTCATCGATGTGACCGATCTGCGCGACGCCGTGGCCGCGCAGCGCCGCAGCGAGCAGGCGCTGCATCGGGTCGAGGAGCGGCTGGGGGTCGCGCTGCGCTCGGCGCCGCTCGCCGCGCTCGGCTTCGAGCGGAGCGGGACGGAGGCCGGGAGTGTGGTCGCGGCCGCCGAGGCGGCCCCCGGCGCGCTGGTCGCGACCTGGGGCTTCGTGATGGGCCGCGAGCTCGACGCCGGTGAGCGCGCCGGGCTGCCGATGCTGGTCACCGGGCACGACGATCGGCTGCGCGCCGGGGTCCGTCAGGCGATCGCCGAGCGCGCCGGCCAGCGCGCGGAGCTCGATCTCGAGATCGGCGGGACGCCGCGCACGTTCGACTTCCGGATCGAGCCGACGGCGTCCGGAGCGACCGCGGTCGGCTTCGACATCACGCCGAGCAAGCTCGCCGAGGCCGCGCTGCGCGACGCCGACCGCCGCAAGGACGAGTTCCTCGCGACGCTGTCGCACGAGCTGCGCAATCCGCTTGCGCCGCTCCAGGTCGCGCTCGAAGCCGCGCGCTTGCTCGACGACGACCCGCGCCAGCGCGCACGCAGCCTGTCGATCATGGAGCGCCAGATCACGATGCTGACCACGCTGGTCAACGAGCTGCTCGACCTGTCGCGGATCTCGCAGGGCAAGATCGTGCTGGAGCGCGCGATCGTCAGCGTGGCGCACGCGCTGGAGAGCGCGGTGATCGCGACCCGGCCAATGTTCGAGGCGGCCCATCACGAGCTCCGGATCGATATCCCGGACCGGCCGATCGAGGTCGACGGCGACTTCCGCAGGCTGGTACAGGTGTTCACCAACCTGCTGACCAACGCTGCGAAATACACGCCACCGAGCGGCCACATCGACGTCGCGATCGTGGCGGGGCCCGCGAGCGTGGCCGTGCGCGTGCAGGACGATGGTCTGGGGATCACATCCGACATGCTGCCGCGCATCTTCGAACTCTTCGTGCAGTCGCGCGATTCCCTGGAGCGCTCGCAAGGCGGGCTCGGGATCGGCCTCAACCTGGTGCGCCGGCTGGTCGAGCTGCACGGCGGAACGGTCACGGCGGCGAGCGCCGGCGCCGGGCACGGCAGCGCGTTCACCGTCGAGCTTCCCCTCCACGCCGGAGGAAGTCCCGCATGATGCCCAGCGGACCTCGCAGCCCCTCGACGCATGCGCCGGCTCCGGAGCCTGCGAAGTACCGGCACCGCGTGCTGATCGTCGACGATTATCCGGACGCCGCCGAGGCGACCTGCATGCTGTTCACCCGGCTGGGGCACCAGTGCCAGTGCGCGGTCAGCGGCGAGCACGCGCTCGAGGAGGCCAGGGCGTTCGCGCCCGACATCGTCATCCTCGACATCGGCCTCCCCGACCTCAACGGCTACGAGGTCGCGCGCACGCTGCGCCAGCGCCATGGCCCGGCGGTCTACCTCGCCGCGCTGACCGGGTGGGGACAGCCCGAGGATCGCCGGCGCGCGATCGACGCCGGGTTCGATCAGCACATCGTCAAGCCGGCGACCGCGCAGGTGCTGTGCGAGCTGATCGCCGCCGCCGAGCGTCGCCGCGATCAGCTCGGGTTGCCGCCGCCGTCGGCGTGACCGGGCGGCGCGCCGGGTTCGCGGCGGTGCGCCCGGACGGCGAGGCGATTTTCCGCTTATCCTCGCGCGGATGTCGCTCCGCTACGTCGTCCTGGACTTCGACGGCACGTGCACGCAGATCGAGCTCGCCCACGCCGGCTTCCTCGCCGGCTATCTCGCG
>DATAPF010000348.1:0-11745 GCA_036265355.1 Kofleriaceae bacterium
TCGCGCGACGCGACGCGCGGGGGGGTGAATGGACCGGCTCTGCCGGTCCATCCCCCAGAGGGGGGTCATGGGAAAGCCCCCCTCTCGATCGACCTGGGGGGCGAGATCTGCCCGTTCACGTTCGTGCGCACCAAGCTGGCGCTCGAGGCCCTGCCGATCGGCGCCGTGCTCCGGGTGATCGTCGACCACGAGCCGGCGACCCGCAACATCCCGCGCAGCGCCGCCGCGTGGGGCCAGGAGGTGCTCGGGGTCACCAGCCTCGGGGGCCGCGCCGGCGCGTCCGCCACCTGGGCGATCGACCTCCGCAAGCGAGTGCGCTAGCTTCCTGCCCAGGGAACCCAGGAACCCAAGATGCGAAGATGGCGATGACGGCGATGGCCAAGCTCGACGCGCTGCGCGATACCCTGCGAGGCTACGGCCGCGTGGTGGTCGCGTTCTCCGGCGGGGTCGACTCGGCGTTCCTGCTCAAGATCGCAGCCGACACGCTCGGCGAGGCCTGCCACGCGGTGACCGCGGTGTCCGAGACCATGGCGCGCTCGGAGATCGCCGACGCCACCGCGCTCGGCGCCGAGCTCGGCCTCGGGGTCCGCCACCGCCTGATCGAGTCCCACGAGCTCGCCCGCCCCGGGTTCTCCGACAACCCGACCCACCGCTGCGCGCTGTGCAAGACCGAGCTCATGGACATCGCCGCGCCGATCGCGGCCGAGCTCGGCGCCGAGGTCGCGCTCGGCACCAACCTCGACGACCTCGGCGACGTCCGGCCCGGGATCACGGCGGCGATCGACCGCGGCGCGCGGATGCCGATGGTCGACGCCGGGCTGACCAAGCCCGAGATCCGCGCGCTGTCGCGCGAGCTCGGCCTGCGGACCTGGGACAAGCCGCAGCTCGCCTGCCTGTCGTCGCGGTTCCCCTACGGCACGCAGATCACGCCGGACCGGCTGCGCCGGGTCGACGCGTTCGAGGACGGGCTGCGCGAGCTCGGGTTCCGCCAGCTCCGCGTCCGGTTCCACGACGCGATCGCGCGGATCGAGCTGACGGCCGACGAGATCGCCCGGATCGTCGAGGTCCGCGACGCGGTGGTCGCGCTGGGCAAGCGGCTCGGCTTCACCTACGTCGCGCTCGATCTCGCCGGCTTCCGCTCGGGCTCGCTCAACGAGGTGCTGCCCGCCGAGGCGCTGATCAAGCTCCGCCCGGGTCGCGCATCGTGAGCGTCCTGAGACGCCCGGCCCCCGCCCGGATGCGGTGCGCGCTGCTCGCGCTGCTCGCGCTGCGCGCGCTGCTCAGCCTTGGCAGGCTCGAGCTCGGCGCCGGTGCGGGGCCGCGCGCCGCGTGGGCCGATCCGGCCCCGGCCGCGGCCGACCCGGCACCCACCCCGCCCCCGCGGCTGGCCAAGAAGGACGCCGCGGCCGCCGCCAAGTCGACCCGGCACGGACCACCGCCCGCGCCGGGCACCCGGCCGGCCCGGCTCGTCAACCTCTACAACTTCTGGACCCGCGAGTGGCTCGCGGTCGACGCTGCGTCCCTGCCACCGACGGCGACGGTCGACCACTTCCTGCGCGATCACTTCACCAACAAGGCGACCGCGATGGAGCCCCGGCTGATCGGCATGCTGGTCGCCGCGGCGACCCGGTTTCACAGCGACGTGGTCGACGTGGTTTCGGGGTTTCGCCACCCCAAGTACAACCTGATCCTGCGCAAGAAGGGCCATCAGGTCGCGCGCGACAGCCAGCACACCCACGGCAACGCGATCGACTTCTTCGTCCCCCAGGTCCCGGTCCAGGCGCTCCAGGCCTGGGCGCGGGCGCAGGCCGCCGGCGGCGTCGGACTCTACGCCGAGAGCGGCTTCGTGCACATGGACACCGGACCGATCCGCACCTGGTCCGGCGAGTAGCCGCCCTGTTGTAGAGTGCGGTGATGGCAGGCAGCGACGTCCTGGTCTGGCTCGACATGGAGATGACCGGGCTCGACCCCGAGCGCGAGCGGATCATCGAGATCGCGACGATCCTCACCGACGGCCAGCTCACCGAGATCGCGGTCGGCCCCGAGCTCGTGATCCACCAGCCCGACGAGATCGTCGCGGCGATGGACGACTGGAACACCAAGCACCACGGGGCGTCGGGGCTGACCGAGCGGGTCCGCCAGTCGCAGATCAGCGACGCCGACGCCGAGGCCCAGACCATCGCGTTCATCGACGCCCACGTGGCGTCGCGCGAGCGCCCGGTGCTCGCCGGCAACTCGATCCACCAGGACCGCCGGTTCATCCGGCGCTACATGCCGGCGCTGGAGAAGCGCCTGCACTACCGGATGGTCGACGTCTCGACCATCAAGGAGCTGGCGCGGCGCTGGTACCCGCAGGTCACCGCCCGGCAGCCGCCCAAGCGCGACACCCACCGGGCGCTCGACGACATCCGCGAGTCGATCGAGGAGCTCCGGTTCTACCGCGGCCAGGTGTTCATCGCACCGCCGACCCCGGCCCCGGCCGCGTCCTAGCCGCGAGTCCTCGAGCGGCGTCTCCGTACAGGCGCCGCCGGCAATGCCGGCAAGCCGATTGACAGGAAGGGTCGAACGAACGTTCGACCCTTCCTGAGCGCTGCTGCCCCACCGGCCGGCCGTGCCCCACAAAACCGCGTGAGCGTGGCCGCCGGAGCTGGACCCGGCGCTCGTCTTGCTACGATCATGCGGTCAGCTGCATGGCGGCGCCCGTGAAGAACACCCTGGTGATGATCATGGCGGGCGGCAAGGGCTCCCGCCTCGGCCCACTGACCGTGCACCGCTCCAAGCCCGGGGTGCCGTTCGCCGGGCGCTACCGGATCATCGACTTCGTGCTGTCGAACTTCGTCAACTCGGGCTACCGCCGGATCTACGTGCTCACGCAGTACATGTCGTCGAGCCTGATCAAGCACCTGTCGCGCAACTGGCGGCTCTCCGGGTTCGGCGAGTACATCGAGGTCGTCCCGGCGCAGATGCGGCTCGGCGAGTTCTGGTACCGCGGCACCGCCGACGCGGTGTACCAGAACCTCAACCTGGTGCGCGACGCGCGCGCCGAGCACGTCTGCGTGTTCGGCGGCGACCACGTCTACAAGTTCGCGGTCGACCAGATGGAGAGCTTCCACCGCGACCACGACGCCGATCTGACGGTCGCCGCGTTCCCGGTGCCGGTCCACGAGGCCAGCGCGTTCGGCATCATCGACGTCGACGACCTCGGCCGGATCATCAACTTCATCGAGAAGCCCAAGCAGCCGCCGGAGATGCCCGGCCGGCCCGGCTGGTCGCTGGTGTCGATGGGCAACTACATCTTCCGGCGCGACGTGCTGGAGCGCGTGCTGGTCGAGGACGGCGGCACGCCGAGCTCGCGCCACGACTTCGGCCGCGACATCATCCCGCGGCTGGTCTCGCAGGGCGCGCGGGTGTTCGTCTACGACTTCGCGCAGAACCACATCCCGGGCGAGCCCGACGGCAGCGGGCCGTACTGGCGCGACGTCGGCACGATCGACAGCTACTTCACCTCGAACATGGAGCTGCGCGCCCGGGTCCCGCTGCTCGATCTGTACAACCGGCAGTGGCGGATCCGCAGCGCGCAGCGCGACTATCCCCCGGCCCGGTTCGTGCGCGCCGGCGAGGGCTTCGGGCCGGCCGAGGTCGACGACAGCCTGATCTGCGAGGGCTCGATCATCGCGTCGGCCGCGGTCCGCGAGGCCGTGCTGTCCTACGACTGCTTCGTCCACGCCGGCGCCGAGGTCCGCGACTCGGTGATCCTGTCGGGCTGCGACATCGGCCGCAACGCCCGGCTGCGCCGCGTGCTGCTCGACAAGAACTGCAAGGTCGAGCCGGGCTGCGTGATCGGCGACGACCCGCACCACGATCGCGAGCGGTTCCCGTTCGTCACCGACTCGGGCATCGTCGTCATCCCCAAGGGTACGCTGGTGCCGGCCCGCGGCCCGTTCGTGCTCGCCAACGACATCGCCGAGCTGATCGGCAACGAGCCCGACCTGCTCGGCCAGCTCCGGCCCGGCACGTTCGTGGTGTCGACCCAGAACCGCCACAGCTACGAGTCGGCGGCCGCCCTGCGGTTCAAGAAGTTCGCAGGCGGCGAGGTCGGCTAGCCGACAACCGCGGTACAAGTAGGCGTAGAAGTCCACGACGTGCGCGTGCTCCACGTTGCCAGCGAGGTCGCCCCGTTCGCCCAGTCCGGCGGGCTGGGCGACGTGCTCGCCGGTCTGCCCGCGGCGCTCGCCGGCCACGGCCTGGCCACCGCGGTGCTGGTCCCGCTGTACCGCGGCGTCGCCGAGCGGCTCGCCGCGGCGGGCGTCGCGCTCGACCCCGGCGCGCCGGTGACGCTCGACGTCGGCGTCCACCGGCTGTCGGCCGCGATCCGGATCGCCCAGATCGGCGCGGTCCGCCACGGCTTCCTCGACTGCCCGCCGCTGTACGACCGCGAGGGCGGGCTGTACGGCCCGCACGCGGCCGGCGAGTTCGGCGACAACCATGTGCGGTTCGCCGCGCTCGGCAAGGCCGCGCTGCCGGCGGGCGAGCTGTTGCTCGGCGGCGCGCCCGCGATCCTGCACGTCCACGACTGGCAGGGCGGCCCGGCGGCGATCTACGCGCGGCTCGCCCGGGCGCCGTCGCACATCGTCGCGACGATCCACAACCTCGCCTTCCGCGGCATCTTCCCCAAGGCCGCGATGACCGAGCTCGGGATCCCGTGGTCGATGTTCACCGCCGAGCTGGTCGAGTTCTACGATCAGGTGTCGTTTCTCAAGGCCGGGCTCGCGCTCGCCGACGTCGCGACCACGGTCAGCCCGAGCTACGCGCGCGAGATCCTGACCCCGGAGCGCGGCGAGGCGCTCGACGGCTTCCTGCGCTGGAACGTCCGGCGGCTGGTCGGCATCGCCAACGGCATCGACGTCGCGGCGTGGGATCCGGCGACCGATCCGGCGCTGCCGGCGCACTACTCGCAGGCCGATCTCGCCGGCAAGGCGGTGTGCCGGGCGCGGCTCGCCGCCGAGCTCGGCCTGCCGCTGGCCGATCACGAGCCGCTGATCGGCGTGATCGCGCGGATGACTGATCAGAAGGGGCTCGACCTGGTCGCCGAGGTCGTGCCCGAGCTGGCGCGCCTGGGCGCGCGGCTGGTCGTGCTCGGCTCGGGCGAGCCCGCGCTGGAGCAGCGCTTCCGCTGGCTCGCCGAGGTGTTCCGCGATCACGTCGCGGTCCGGATCGGGTTTTCCGGCGACCTGGCCCATCACATCTACGCCGGCAGCGATCTGTTCGCGATGCCGTCGCGGTTCGAGCCCTGCGGGCTGGGTCAGCTCTATGCGATGCGCTACGGCGCGATCCCGGTGGTCCACGCGGTCGGCGGGCTGCGCGACACGGTGATCGACCCCGGCGATGCCGAGCTCGCGCGCGGCCGCGGCACCGGCATCCGGTTCACGCCGGCGACGCCGCTGTCGTTCGCGCTCGCGCTCGATCGCGCCGCACGGCTGTTTCGCGACGCTGCCACGCTCGCCACGATCCGCCGCGCCGCGATGGCGCGCGACTCGTCATGGACGGCGTCCGCGCAGCAGTACGTCCAGCTCTACCGATCGCTGATCGCGTGACGCGACTGCGACTATCGGGCTGTCGCGCTGTCACATGGACGCCCGGTTGTCCACCTCGACTGGACGGCGAGACGTCCACCCGTCGATTCTCCGACAGGTGTTCTGCCAGGCAGACCTGCCGCAGAACGCGCCAGGTGGGGGATCAGCGTCCGAGCCCCGGACGGTTCGGTCCGCGACTCGGACGGCTGCGTCCGACATGCGGACTCGCCCGTCCGCCGATCGGACCGCTACAGCCGGACTGTGCATTGAGCACCAGTCCGGAGTGCGGACGAATCGCCCCGGTACCCCTGTCGACAAGTCGCCTCTGCGGGTGGGGTTATTCACAACCCTGCAAGGGCTAACCACATGATTCGCAAGGATCTGAGCCTCGCTCTGCGACGATGTGAATAAGCTGTGATCCGCGTGTGGTGGCCCCCCGCGGGAGCGATGACGGTTCAGCCACTTACGCGCCATGTCATGCGAGCGACTATGTTAGCCTACATACGGTTCAGGATCACGGTCCAGGCGAAATTCTCGCATCCGCCGGGCTCGCTGACCCACCGTCACCCACGCCGGCATCCTCCCCTGGCACAGGGAGACCGCTCTCCATCGCCTGGAGCATCCGACAGGCCTCATCGTCCTTCGCATCACAGGCGCGCACCAGGAGCTGCCGGCCGCGCTCCCCGTCCCGGGCGACCCCGGCGCCCTGCAGCCGCAGGACGCCGAGCAGGCGGCACGCCACGGGGTCGTCGGGCATGCAGGCGCGCTCCAGCCAGAGCGCCGCGGCGCTGGTCGATCTGGGCAGCCCCTTGCCCTCCAGGTACGCGATGCCGAGCTGGCGGCACGACGTCGGATCGCCGGCGTCGCAGCCCTGCTTGTAGTGCGCGATCATCTCCTTGTAGCGCGCGGCGCCGCCCTTGATCGCCCGCATCGCGTCGACGTCACCGGCGTTGGTGCACGCCAGCGGCACGCCGCCCTTGCACGCCTTGTCGAGCAGCGCCTCGGCGCGCGCCAGGTCGGCGGGCAGCGCGCGCCCGTCGCGCAGCAACAGGCCGAGGTTGCGGCACGCCAGCTTGTAGCCGGCGTCGCAGCCCTTCTGCAGCACGTCGGCGGCCTTGGCCGGCTGGCGCTCGATCCCGGTGCCCTCGAGATAGGCGAGCGCGAGGTTGTTGCAGGCCGACAGGTTGCCGCCGTTGCACGCCTGGAGGAACAGCTTGGCCGAGCGCTGGCGGTCGACCGACACCCCGGTGCCCTCGGCGTACATCACGCCGAGGTTGCGGCATGCCTCCAGGTCGCCGGCGACACACTTGTGATCGAAGTGCGCCGCGAGCTCGGCCGGATCGAGCCCGCCATCGCCGACGCCAGCGTCCTCGATCAGCGGCGGCGGCGCGCTCGCCTTGCTGCTGCAGCCGATCGCGATCGCGACCATCGCGACGAGCAGAGCCTTCACGGAGTCCGTTGGTATCACAGGTCGCGCACCGCGGGGTCCAGCACCGCAGCGCGCACGGTCCGGTACGCCGCGTCCGCCCGGGGCTCCCCGTGCGGGATGGCGGCGTAGCCGGCGAGGATCCCCGCGGTGACCACCGCCGCGATCGCGAGGCTCCTCGCTCCCGCGGCGCGCCCGATCGCCAGGCCGAACGCCCCGAGCGCCACCGCGAGGTACGGGACCAGCCCCAGGATGCCCCGCGCGCCGAGCGCCCGGCCGAGGTTGGGCGCGGTGAGGTTTTCTCCGAGCAGCCGGAACGTCACGTCGTACAGCGGGTGGCGGACGCTGTCCGGCCAGTACGGGAACGTCGCGGACGACAGCACGTAGATGCAGACCCCGGCGCCGAGCAGCCCCGCGGCGATCCCGAACCGGACCGGCCGGGTCCGCCAGGCCTCGAGCAACGCGGCGATCGGCGGCAGCAGGAACGGCAGCATCGCGGCGATGTAGCGCGGCCCGACCTCCCAGCCGGCGCGCCAGAAGTTGATCGAGGAGATGAACAGCACGTAGATCGCCGTCACGGCGGCCGCGATCGCGCAGATCGCCCGCTCGCCGCGCCGCCACAGCATCACGCCACCCGGGATCGCGAGCAGCCAGCCCGGCGACAGCGCGATCAGGCCGTTGTCGGGGCGCCCCAGCGAGCCCCAGAACGCCTCCCAGCGCAGCGCGGTGATCCCGAGGAAGCCGTGCTGGTGGTAGAACGCGAACGAGGTCGACGCGTCATAGCCGGTGCGCCACGGGCTGCCGAAGCAGATCGCGTGGTACGCGAGCAACCCCGCGATCGGCGGCGCGGCGCCGGCCGCGGCCAGCGCCACCGCGCGCACCAGCCGCGCGCCCGGCCGGAGCCTGGCCACGACGTACACCGCGACCGGCAGCGCCGCGAACACCGCCTGGTAGTCGACCAGCGGCGCCGCCCCGGCGAGCAGCCCGGCCGCCGCCATCGCCGCGATCGGCCGCCGGCCCTCGACGACATCGATCGCGACGATCCACGCGCTCGCGATGCAGATCGCCCCGAGCTGGTGCGAGTAGAACAGGATCGAGTAGGTCATCGCCAGCGAGCCCAGCGCGTAGCCCAGGACCACCACGCGCCGCGCGGCGGGATCCGGGGCAAACCGGGCCAGGAAGCCCCACAGCAGCCACAGGAACCCGAGCATCGGCAGCACGCCGGCGAACACCCGGCAGATCCACACCGTGGCGATCAGCCCGGGCGGGCCGGCGACCGCGCGCACCACCGCGTACGCCGGCACCGCGAGCAGCGAGCTGCCCGGCGCCTTGTTCGAGTACAGGTGGCCGCCCGACGGCGAGACATCGGCGGTGGTCCCCCAGGTCGCCACGCCGCGGTCGATCGCGAACGTGTGATCGTCGACGATCGCCTTCACCAGGTAGACCCGCGGCAGCTCGTTCGCGCTGTGGATCTGCGGGAAGAACGGGAACACGTAGAGGTACGCGACCGCGATCGCGGCGAGCCAGCCATGGCGCGCGAACACGTCCTTGACCCGGATCATCGCAATCGACACCGCTTCGGGCGAGCTTCGGGGTGCATGTGCACGTGCTCGGGAACGTGATACCACCGGATCGATCGTGCCGTCGCCCGTGACCCTGCCGGCCGCCCACGCGACGCTGCCCTCCCGGACCTTTCGCAGCCTGGGCGACGCGGTGCGCGCCGACGTCGGCCGTGCGATCGCGATGGCGGCCGGCGGCGCCGCGGCGTTCGCGGTGGTCGAGTACCCGCTGACCCTGGCGAGCTATGCCGGCGCCCCGCGCTGGGTCGCCCGGCTCGAGCTGGCCGCGCTGACCGCGACGCTGGCGACCTGGCTGTGGTTCCTGCTCGCCGTCAGCGTCGCCGCCGCGCTGATCGGCGTGCGGCTCCTCCGCGCCCGGTTCGATCCCGCCCAGGCGCGCGCCCCCGGCTGGCTCTACCCGCCCCCACCGGTGGCCGCCGATGCGATCCGGCCGGCGGTCGCCTGGCTGTGGGCGACCATCGTCACCGGGCTGGTCAGCGTCGCCGTGATCCAGCGCGCCGCCGTGCTGGCGATCGCGCGCTACAACGAGATCCAGCTCAAGGCCGCGCTGATCGCCGCGATCGCGGTGGCGTGGCTCGCCGCGGCCGTCGTGCTCCACCGCGTGCTCGCGATCGCCGCGCGGGTCGGGGCCACCGGCCTGGCGCCGCTGCTCGGCGCCGCCAACCCGCTCGGCCGGTGGCGCCCCGCCGGCGCCGCGTGGGCCGCCCTGATCGGCGGCGTGGTCGCGGCGAGCTGGCTCGCCCTGCCCCAGAGCCGCTCGGTGCTGCCGGTCCGCCTGGTGGTCAGCGGCGTCGTGATCGCCCTCGGCATGGGCCTGGGCGCGCTCCGCCACGCTCGCCGCCGCCCCCCGCCTCGCCGCAGCCGCCGCCGCGCGCTCGCGCTCGCCGGCGGCGCGCTCGCCGGCATGACCGCGACCCTGGTCTGGCTCGGCGCCGACCTCGAGACCAAGTACGTCGCGATCACCGCGTCGCCCGCGCTCGACCGGCTGATCGACGTCGTCCGGCTCGCCAACGACCTCGACGGCGACGGCTTCGGCTCGCTGCTCGGCGAGGGCGATTGCGCGCCGCTCGACCCCGCGATCCACCCCGGCGCGATCGACATCCCCGACAACGGCATCGACGAGAACTGCGACGGCCACGACTTCTCGCTTCGCGAGGCCGCCGCTGCGCCCGGCGTCGCCCAGGCCGTCCCGCCGCGGTTCCGCAAGGACTGGAACGTCCTCTTGCTCACGATCGACGACCTGCGCTACGACCACACCACGTTCGGCGGCTACGCCGACGGCCCGAAGCACCGCGACACCACGCCCCACCTGGCCGCGCTGGTCAAGCAGTCGGTGTCGTTCGCGTTCACCAACGCGCCGTCGGCCGGCACCATGGCGTCGATCCCGGCGATCCTGACCTCGAAGTACTTCCACGACGGGATCGCGCTCGACGAGAGCCCGCGGCCGCCCGGCACGCCGCCCGGCATCCTGCCCGAGAACACCCTGCTGCCCGAGATCATGAAGCGCAAGGGCTACGCGACCGGCGTCGTGGGCTCGCACGTGTGGTGGAACCACTGGGGCCTCGAGCAGGGCGTCGACGACTTCGACAACTCGATCGCGCCGACCGACGATCCGTTCCGGGTCGCCGCCGACCGGGTCACCGATCACGTGCTCGCCTGGATCTCGCGCAAGCAGGCCACCCGGTGGTTCATGTGGGCGCATTACATCGACCCGCACGGCCGCTACGTCGCCCACCCCGACGTCGTCGACTACGGCGCGAGCGAGCCCGACCTCTACGACGCCGAGATCAAGTGGACCGATCAGGAGGTCGGCCGCCTGCTCGACCAGCTGCACCGGCTGCCGAGCTTCGCGAACACGATCGTCATCCTCACCAGCGATCACGGCGACTCGATGGGCGAGCACAACGTGCCGCTCGGCACCCACGGCACCGCGCTGTACCGCGAGCTCCAGCACGTGCCGATGATCTTCTTCATCCCCGACAACAAGCCGCGCATCGTCCGCGGCGCGGTCACCAACCTCGACATCGTCCCGACCATCGCCGCGCTGTGCGACATCGACGTCCGCGACCTGTCGTTCGAGGGCCGGAGCCTGGTCCCCCAGCTGTTCTACGACCACACCGAGGACCGCGATCGCATCGTGTTCGCCGAGACCAACGCGCCCCAGAAGGAGCGCGCCGCGATCTCCGAGCGCTGGAAGCTGATCTATTACTTCGGCTCGAACCTCTACGAGCTGTTCGACCTCGCCGCCGACCCGTGGGAGCACACCAACCTCGCGCCGCAGGCCCCACCCGCGTTCGCCACCATGAAGCAGGCGCTGCAGGGCTGGATGGATCGCGTGATGTACGTCCGCGACCCCAAATTCAACCAGGCCTACCGCCAGTTCGCCGACGTCGTCCTGTCGTCCGCGCCGGCGCCCCAGATCATCACCACCGGCCAGACCCTCGACGGCATTTCGATCCTAGGCGCGGGCATCGCCGACGGCCGCGCCGTCGCGCCCGGCGCCCACCTCGACGTCCACGTCTACTTCCACGTCGATCACCCCACCCCCACCGCCTACCGCTTCCAGCTCGCCGCCTGGCCGATCGATCCCGCCAGCCCGACCGCCGCCCCCGCCCCGAGCCGCATCCTGCGCACCAGCCTGCGCGCCACCGCCGGCGGCGCCTTCTCCACCGAGCGCTGGAAGCCCGGCGACACCATCCGGGAGCGCTTCCCGCTCACGATCCCCCCGGACTGGCCGGCCGGCGGCGCCATCGGCCTGGGCCTCGTGGCCGAGGACGCCGCCGGCAAGCTCCACCCGCCGACCGGCGACCAGCTCCCCAGCGACCCTACTATCGCGGTGTTAGGCACGATCCCCGCCGCCGTGCCGGGAAGCTCACCCCCGCCCCGGCCGTAGTAGGATCAAAGCCATGCGGCCGCTGTACGACCTCGCGAGCGTGTTTGCGGATCAGATCCGTACGGCGGAGACCGAATCGTCTCGCGTGTACGAGCCGGTGATCGGCATCGTCACCGACAACAAGGACCCCGACAAGCTCGGCCGGGTCAAGCTCAAGATCCCGATCCTGTCCGACCAGGACACCACCTACTGGTGCCCGATCATCATGCTCGGCGCCGGCAAGAACCGCGGCTGGTTCTTCATCCCCGACAAGGACGACGAGGTCCTCGTCAT
>DATAPF010000349.1:0-5532 GCA_036265355.1 Kofleriaceae bacterium
GGTCGCGGGTGCGCCTGCTGATCGCCGCGATCGCGGCCGGCGCGATCCTGCCGGTGCTGCGCGATCTGCGCGGCATGGCCGTGATCGGCGACAAGTCGAAGCTGTTCGACTGGCTGCCGAGGATCACCGCGGGCGGCGTGCGCCACCCGGTGAGCGACGCCGGGCTGATGCTCGATCACAGCCTGCTGCTGGTCGGTGCCGGCGTGTTCGTCGGTCTGCGCACCACGGTGTGGATGCTCGCCGGGGGCCTCGTCACCGGCTTCGTGCTCGGGCCGATCGGCCTCGCGTCGATGTGGACCGATCCGCTCGGCCACATCGTGGCCGCGACCGGTGAGCTCGGCAGGGCCTCGGACGATCTCGGGATCTGGCTCGGCGCTCCGCTGCTGATCGCGTACGCGCTGGTCGCGCTCGCCGGCCAGTGGCGCGCGTTCGTGCGCACGTTTGCCGCGCCGCGCGTGCGGCGCGCCGCTGCGGCCCTGGACGCGGCGAGCGCCGCGGTCGAGATCCCGGCGTCGTGGTTCTGGTGCGGGTTCGCGCTGTGCGGCGGCACCGCGATCGCGCTCGGCCGCGCGCTGTTCGACATCCCGGTGCCGCTCGGCTGCCTGGCAGTCGCGACCAGCCTGGTGTTCGGCATGGTCGCATCGCGGATCTGCGGCGAGACCGACATCAACCCGGGCGGCCCGATGGGCAAGGTGACGCAACTCGGCTTCGGTATCCTGCGGCCGCATTACCCGGCGACCAACCTGATGACCGCCGCGATGACCCACGCGTCGTCGGTCGCCGCCGCCGATCTGCTCAACGATCTCAAGAGCGGCTACCTGCTCGGCGCGGATCCGCGTCGCCAGTTCTTCGCGCAGCTGGCCGGTATCGCGGCCGGCACCGCCGCCTCGGTGCTTGCCTACTTCCTCCTGATCCCCGATGCGTTCGCGCTGACCGGCCACGGCCATGGCGACGTCCCGCAGTTCGCCGCGCCCGGCGCCCACTTCTTCCACAAGGTCGCCGTGCTCCTGCAGTACGGGCTCGACCACCTGCACCCGATGCAACGCACGCTGGTCGTCGCCGGCGCGATCGGGGGCCTGGTGATCGCCGCCGCCGAGCGCTTGGCTTCGCCCCGGGTGGCGCGCTGGCTGCCGTCCGCCGCCGGGCTCGGCCTCGGCCTGTACATGCCGCTGCGTTACTCACTGGGGATGGTGATCGGCGCCGCGATCGCCGCGGTCGCCGCCGCGCGCCGCAGCGACGCCGCAGAGCGCTACGTCTGGCCGATCTCGGCCGGCTTGCTCGGCGGCGAGAGCCTGGCCGGCGTGGTGGTCGCGATGATCAACAACTTCATGCACTAGCGGTCAGGTACCCGGCGCGCGCAGCCGGTAGCGCGTCGCCCGCGCGAACCCGACGCTCTCGACCCGCCGCTCGTCGATCAGCGTGCGCAGCGCACGCAGCACGGTGCTGTTCGACAGCTCGAGCGCCTTCGCGAGCTCGGGCACCGAGGCCTGCTCGACCTCGTCGAGCCGCTGGTAGACCAGCTGGCGCGGCTCGGGCGCATCCCCGGTGCCGCGCGGCGGCAGCGTCTCGCGGGCGGCGAGCCGGGGCACCTCGCCCTCCTCCCACAGCGGCGCCGCGTCGGCGATCGGCGGCTCGGGGCCGGCGACCAGGTGGACCGGCACCGTCGTGCGGTAGCCGTCCTCGCTGACCTCGATCCAGTGGACGTGCGGCTGGAGGAACGTGCGCAGCCGGTGGATCGTCGTCCGGACCGGCGGGTCGTGCAGCTCGGGGTGATACGCGCGCAGCCCCCACAGCCCGGCGACGATCCGCTCCTTGCTCGCGTCGCCGCTGGCCAGGATGCGGAGCAGCGCCGGGCACCAGCGCGGCGGGCGGTGCCGCACGATCACGTTGCCGTGATCCTCGAGCAGCAGCAGGTCCTCCGACGGGATCAGGATCATCCGCCGGCCCGGCACCAGGCCGAGCAGCTCGGGGATCACGCCGAGCAGCCCGATCGACACGATCCGCGACAGCGCGCCGAGATCGCGCTGCGCCACCGCCCGCAGGATCGGCGTCACCGCGTCCTCGTCGAACGCGGTCGCGCGGCGCTCGCTGTCGAACTGGCCGAGCGCCGACTTGGCGGTGCAGTGCTGGGTCGTGCGCCACAGCGCGCGCAGCTCGGCGAGCGCGCGCTCGACCCGCTCGCCGTCGCCGGACGCCCGCGCGACCAGGATCTCGAACCCGAGCAGCTCGGCGCGAAACGCCACGTCGCGCGGCTCGATCAGCTCGCGCCCCTGATCGATCAGCGCGCGGCACGACGCCGGCCCGAGCTGCCAGCGCGTGACCCACAGCCGGGCGAGCAGGCTGGTCACCTTGCCGCGCCGGGTGTCGCCGCGCAGCGCGTCGCGGTCCGCCGCGTCCAGCGCGTCGATCGCCTCCGCGCAGCGACCGCGCAGCGCGCGCTGGACCGCCGCCTCGGTGAGCAGCGCGCGCCGCGAGTACGAGTCGTGCGACCGCCGCCGCAGCAGCGCCTCGACCCGCTCGAGCGCCTCGGCGTGCGGCACGAACCGCGTCACATAGGTCGCGATCGACGTGTCGACCGCGTACGCGTTGTGGGTCAGCCCGAGCCGGCGCGCCTGCTTGTTGGCCTGCTCGAGCAGCGCGATGCCGCGCTGGAGCTGGCCCATCTGGACCAGCGAGTGACCGCGCATGTCGGTCGCGAGCATCACCGTGTAGACGAAGCCGGCCTCGTGGGCCGCGTTCATCGCGCGCAGCGCGTTGGCCGCGGCTCCCGGATAGCGGCCCGTGAAGTAGCACTGGCACGCCAGGCCCTGGAACACCAGCGCGCGCACCCACGGATCCGGATCGTGCCGCGCGCGGAACCCCTCGGCGACCAGCAGCGCGAACGAACGATCGAAGTAGCCCGCGCGCGCCCACGCCAGCCCGAGGAAGAACCGGCAGGCCGCCAGGGTCCGGGGCGCCAGCGCCGCGCCCGTGCGCGCCCGCCACACCTCGAACGCGCCGCGCGCGTCGTCGACCCGGTCGACGAACGTCAGCGCGCCGACCATGAACCCGACATCGGCGGGCGCGATCTCCCCGCCGCCGTCGTACGTCGTCGCGATCACATCGGCGTAGCGCCCCGCGAAGAACCAGCGGGCCAGCTCGGTCTCGCCGACCACCGCGTTCGGCGGAGCAGGGCGCCTGGCACGTTTCGGCACGACGCAATTATATCCTCGTCATTCATGAATAAATCGTGAATCGCGTCATGAACGCGCGTTCGAGAAAGCCATCGAAACTCGATCGCCACGCGCGATCTCGGGTACTTGCATGGTTGCGCAGCGCGTCTTCCCGGCGCGCCGACGCGAGGACAGCCATGGTCAAGCAAGCGGTACGGTACATGTTGCTCTCGGCACTGGCGCTCGCGGCCGGCTGCGGCCCCGAGCGCAACGACTCGATCGCCACGGTGACGATCGAGGCGACGTGCAACTCGACCGCTGAGTGTCCCAGCGGCTTCGAGTGCACGGCCGACATCGAGCACGGTCCGCCGACCGCGCTGTGCGAGTCGCGCGAGACCGACGCGACCTGCCCCGCCGACTACGACACCAAGGTGTTGTACGGCCAGATCTTCTGCAAGCCGCCCGCGCCGGTCGCCTCGGGCGCGCGCGCCAGTCGGGTCGACACCCACCCCCGCCACGCGGGGCTGTGAGCTCGCGGCGGGCGGACGCCTGATCAGCCGCGCGGCAGCGCCGGCCGCTCCCCGTGGTTCACCTGATCGGGCGCGAACCCCGCGAGCCGCGCGTAGCCCTTCACGATCGCCTCGCGCTCGCGGCGGCCGATCACGTCCTCGATCCGCTGGAAGCCGTCGGGCGCCGCCGCCTCGACCGCGTCGATCACGCGCTCGGGCCCGCCGGTGCGGTTGGCGCGCACGATCTCCGCCGTCGCCGGCCGGCGCTCCGCGTCGTACGCCGCCAGCGCCTCGTCGACGCTCGCGTTCGCGGCCAGCCGGTCGGCCAGGCAGCGCGCATCGAGGATCGCCTGGCTCGCCCCGTTGGAGCCGACCGGGTACATCGGGTGCGCCGCGTCACCGAGCAGCGTCACCCGCCCGTGCGACCACCGCGGCAACGGATCGCGGTCGACCATCGGGTACTCGTAGAACGCCGGTGACGCGGTGATCAGCCCGGCGAGGTCCATCCCCGGCACGTGGAACGGCCGCGCATGCGGCAGGACCTCGACGAGCGCGCCGTGCCGGTTCCAGTCCTCGCGGCGCGGCGGCGGTGTCCCGCCGCTGCCCAGCCGGTAGCCGACCGCCCAGTTGATCAGCTGCCGCTCGCCGTCGGGCGGCGCCACCGGATACACCACCAGCTTGTGGCCGACCCCGCCCGCGATGAGCATCGTCCGCCCGTCGAGCAGGCGCCCGGACAGCGCGGCGCCGCGCCACGCCATCACGCCGTTCCACACGGGCTCCGGCTCGTCGGGATGGAGCTGGCGCCGGACCGCCGAGTGGATCCCGTCGCAGCCGATCACCGCCTCCCCCGGCGCCGACCGTCCATCGTCGAACCACGCCACCGCGCCGCGCCCGTCCTGCGCGACCCCGGTCAGCCGGTGCCCGGTGTGCACCGCCTCCCGCCCCAGCCGCTCGATCGCCGCCCGGTACAGCACCCCGTGCAGCCGGCCGCGGTGGATCGACAGCTGCGGCACCTCGTACCCCGCGTCGAGCCCGCGCGGCTCGCGCCAGATCTCCTGGCCGAACCGGTTCATGTAGATCAGCTCGCGCGTCCGCACCGCGACCTCGTCGAGCCGCGCCAGCAGCCCGAGCTCGGCCAGCTCCGCGATCGCGTGCGGCAGCACGTTGATCCCGACCCCGAGCTCGCGCATCACCGGCGCCGCCTCGTAGATCTCGCAGCCGATCCCCCGCGCGTGCAGCATCAGCCCGAGCGTCAACCCACCGATTCCCCCGCCGACCACGATGACGTGCATGACCCTGGGATGCGGCGGCCTGGTTGGCCGTTCCGCCGCCTCCCCGATCTACCGGGGCGCGTTACCACCGCGCCCGGGCTGCGCTCGTTCCGAGAGGCCCCACCATCGCCACGCTCGTCGCGATCGACCCGCTCGATCTCGCGACCGCAGGTCGCGACCGGGCGTGCGCCCACGTGGGCGTCGGCATATCGGATGCGCCAGGCCCATGGGCCGGTGCAGCACGCCGCACTTTGCCGGAAGCGCGCGCGCGGTCTCGACCGCACGCTCCGCTGGGGTCCCCCACGTGAGCGGCGGGCATCGAGGTGGCGCGAACGGCCTGGGTGCGAGGAGCCCGTGGCCGTGCGGGTTGTTGTCGACCGCCGCTCTGTGGGTCCCCCACGTGGGAGCGCCGGACCGGGCCGCGCGCCCACGTGGGCACCAAACGTCGGCCCTGGGGGGCAAGCACGCGGGGGGCGGTCAGCGCTGCGAGGCGTTGTCGATGGAGACCGATCCACTCTCGGGGTGCCGCCGATGCTCACGCAGCATGCGCTCGGAGAGCAGCCGGCCTCGTGCTCGCCCAGCAGTTCGTGCTCGCTGGTG
>DATAPF010000350.1:0-1564 GCA_036265355.1 Kofleriaceae bacterium
GCGGTCGAGCAGGATGTTGGCCGGCTTGACGTCGCGGTGGATCACGCCGACCGCGTGCATCGCGTCGAGCGCGTCGCCGATCTCGAGCGCGATCTGGGCGGCCGCCGCGGTCGGGAACCACTCGCCGCGGTCGAGCGTGGCCCGCAGCACCTCGGACAGCGGCTGGCCCTCGACCAGCTCCATCACGAAGTAGACGTCGCCGGCGTGCTCGCCGAGCGCGTAGACCTGGACCAGGTTGGGGTGGTGGAGCGAGGCGAGCAGCCCGGCCTCGGCGCGGAACCGCGACACCAGGTCGCGATCGGACGCCAGGTCGGAGCGCAGCACCTTGATCGCGACCGCGCGGCCCAGGCCGAGGTCCTCGCCGCGGTACACCACACCCATCGCGCCGCGCGACAGCTCGTGCGCGACCCGGTAGGTGCCGCCGAGGATCATCCCGGTCGACAGCCCGCCGGTGTCGGAGCCGGGCTCGCTCTCGGTCGCGCGCGCGTCGGAGGCGACCACGCAGACCGCGCCGGGCGGGACCCCGCGCAGCGCGCCGTAGCAGCGCGCGAGCGCCGCCTCGCCGCTGCGCTCGCCGGGCGCCAGCTCGGTCGCCGTCGCGCGGACCTGGACCGGCAGCGCGATCCCGGCCTCGACCTCGATCGGCTCGCCCGAGACCTTGTCGATCAGCTTTCTGACCACCGCGGCCGCCTGCTCGGCGCCGGCGCCGACCAGCAGCACGGCGATCTCGTCGCCGCCGAGCCGCCCGATCGGATCGTTGCTGCGCACCGTGGCGCGCACCCGGCTGGCGACCTGCGCGAGCACCTCGTCGCCGACCCGGTGGCTGTGCGCGAGGTTGATCCGGCGCAGCCCGACGACGTCGATCACCGCGAGCGACAGCGCCTCGCGCCGGCGCGCCGCCGCCGCGGCCTCGTGGGCGATCGTCTGCTCGAACGCGCCGCGCGAGATCGCGCCGGTCAGCGGATCGTGCAGGCTGGCCGCGAGCAGGCGCTCGCCGTCGGCGACCAGCCGGCGGTGGCTGGTCAGCCACGACAGCTCGCGGGTCAGCCGCAGCGCGAGCGCCTTGAGATCGTTGCGCTCGGCGGTCGAGAACCGGCGCGCGGTGTCGGCGATCACCGCGACCAGCCCGGCGACCTCGGTCGGCGACGAGCGCAGCGCGTCGGCGATCACCGCGCGCGGGGCCGGTCCGCTGGTCAGCACGGTGCCCGCCGCGGCGGCCGCGATCCGCGCGGCGCCCGCGATCTCGGCGCGGTAGGTCTTCGACGGCGGTGGCCGCGCGGTGGTCGGCGCCATCTGGTTGCCGTCCTTCCACCACACGATGCAGTCGCTGGCGGAGAACCCGGCGGCCACCGCGAGCAGGGCCTCGGCCGCGCTGCCGGTGAGGTCGACCAGCGAGGTCGCGATCAGGCCGCGCGCGCGGGCGAGGTCGAACTCCGCGGGGGTCGGCTCGAGCTGCGCGATCGCCCACAGCGCCGGGGCCGCGACCGGGGTCAGGATCACGCCGGCCGCCCCGGCCTGCGACGCGGCGCCGGCGAGCCGGGCGGCGTGGGCGCCGTCGCCGACG
>DATAPF010000351.1:0-14581 GCA_036265355.1 Kofleriaceae bacterium
ATCCGGCGCAGGCCGGCTCGGGCAGTAACTGGCGCAACCGGCGCCGGGGTGGCCCGATGACCGACGAGGAGCGCACGGCGATGTTCAAGCGGAACGCCGAGGCGCTCCACAAGCGGCTCGACACCGACGGCGACGGCAAGCTGACGCCGGCCGAGCTCGCGGCCGCGGGCGGGGGCGGCCGGATGCGGTTCGACGACCCCGCCGCGATCGACACCAACCACGACGGCGACATCTCGAGCGACGAGCTCGTCGCGGCGATGAAGGCGCGCTTCGAGCAGCGCCGCGCCCAGCGCGGCGGCTCGGGCAGCGCGGACGGCTCGGGCGGCGAGGATGGCTCGGGCGGCGGGGAGGGCTCGGGCGGCGCGGGTGGCGCCGGCGGCTGGTGACCGGCTCGATCCGTAGCGGTGGCGCTCGCCGCCAGGCCGCCGGCATCCGCCCGGGCATGAAGATCACGTCGATCGGGCGACGGCGAGGGATACTTCCCGACAACGCGGAGCGGGACGGTTCCGCCTGCTCGCCCGCTTCGTCGAGTCACGCGCGCTGACGAGCGGGGCCGGTTGCGATAGCCTGGCTCGGTGAGTGGAAGCGGCGAGGCCCAGGCGTCACCGCCGGCGGCGGAACGGATCGACTTCACGCTCGAACGCGGGCGACACCGCCGGTTCGTCGGGCGCGACGATGTGCTGGCGCGGCTCGACGACTGGCTACTCGGGCCGGACGACACGGGGTGGGTCGTGGTCACGGGTGGGCCAGGCATGGGCAAGAGCGCCATCCTGTCGAAGTGGCTCGATGGCCGCGAGGCCGCCGGCGCCGCCGTGCCGCATCACTTCGTCCGGCGCAAGGTGATCGACTGGGATCAGCCCGAGCGGATCGCCGCCTCGCTCGCGGCGCAGATCGAGGCGATGTTCCCCGAGCAGCGCGACGCCCGGGCGAGGCCCGAGGGACAGCTCCCCGAGTTGCTCGGCCGGGTGTCGAAGCACCTCGGCGCGTCGGGACGGCTGGTGATCGTGGTCGATGGTCTCGATGAGACGCGTGCGGAGCCGGGCGAGAACCCGCTGCCGCGTTTCCTGCCGCACATGGTGCCCGCCGGGATCCGGATCCTGTGCGCGACGCGTCCGACATATCCACACCTGGGCTGGATCGAGGCGCGCAGCCCGACCCGGCGCGTGAACCTCGACGACGACCAGTGGGCTTCGTCCAACGAAGCGGTGGTCCGCAGCTTCTGGCATGCCGTCGGACCCGACTATCAGCCGCCGCTGCCGGCCTCCACGGTGGCTGCCGCGATCGCCCGGACCGAGGGCAACGTGCTGCACGCGGTGATGCTCCACGACGCGCTGCGGGACTTGCCGCCAGAGCAGCGCCGGGCGGAGCGCATCCCGGGCGGGCTCCGACATCTGATCGGCGAGGTGTGGGATCGCGCTGCGTCGACCCAGAGCGTGCGCGTGGGGCTGGGCCTCCTGTGCGCGGCGCAGGAGGCGCTCTCGCTGGATGCGCTGGCCGAGGTCGCCGCGTGGAGCTACGACGACAAGGAGCGGTTCGTGCGCGAGGCGCGGCAGCTCCTGCTCGAGGAACCGGCGTCGTGGGCTGGCGCAGCAGCGTATCGCCCGCGTCACGACTGGGTACGCGAGCTGATGGCCGAACGGCTGGGCGGGGCGGCCCTCCGCACCCACCACGAGACGCTGGCACGGACGCTGGCGCGCTGGCCGAGCTCCCTGGAGCCGACGGCGCGGCGGTACGCCCTGCGCCACGCGCTGATCCATCGCGTCGAGGCAAGTGCGTGGGCGGACGCCTGGCGCCTCGCCGCCGACATGAGCTTTCTGGAGGCCAAATGCCGCGAGCTCGGCGCGCACGAGGCCGAGATCGACGTCGAGCGTGTCGCCGAGCGCTGTCGGGCGAGCGGCGACCAGGCGCTCGGCGAGCGATTCGGCGATCTGGCCCGGGCGCTCGCGCGCGAATCGAACTGGCTGCGCGCCGCCCCGGAGGCGACCGCGGCACTGGTGTGGAACCGGCTGCGGCAGCTGGGGTGGAGCGCGGAGGAGCTCGACCAGCAGTTGCAGCTTCCGGTCGGGCCGAGGTTCCTGGGCGTGCGGTACGTGGCGACCCGTGAAAGCGCCGCGCTGGTGCGGAATCTCGTCGGCCACGACGGCTCGGTGACCGCGTGCGTGGTGACGCCGGACAGGCGGCGCGTGGTCTCGGCGGGGGGGAACCCAACGCTCAAGGTGTGGGACCTGGCGAGCGGGCGCGCGAAGGCGACGCTGGAAGGCCACGCCGGCGAGGTAACCCGATGCGCGGTGACGCCGGACGGGCGGCGGGTGGTCTCCGCATCGTATGACCAAACGCTCAAGCTGTGGGACCTGCAGACGGGTGCATGCCTCTTCACTCACCGAGCCAACGCGATCTGCCGTGCGATCGCCACGACCGCGACAGCCATCATCGCCGGCGACACCGCAGGCGCCGTCTGGTTCCTCGATTGGCCGTCGCCAGATGCGCGCCAAGGCTCAGCCCAAGACGATCGCATGCCCGAGAACCAGCCCAGTTCGCCTCAGGAGACACGCGCATGACCGCCGACGACCTGTTCGACCTGCTGTCGAAGCTCTTGCCGTCGCAATTCGAGACCGTGCTGTTCCGGGCCAAGGTTCCCATCGAGCACATCCCCGCGGCCACCGCACCCCAGGCCGACCGCGCCATCGCGACGATCCGCTACTTCGAGCTCCAGCGCCGGCTGGACCAGCTCGCTCGAACGGTTCAGCAGGTCGTGACCGGAGGCGGGGTCGGCACGGACCCTCGGTAACCCCATCCACGTCGCCGCAGCGGGCGGGGTTCGACTTCACGGCAGAGCGAGCACGACACGCGCGCTTCGTCGGGCGCACCGCGCTGCTGGCGCGGCTCGATCAGCTCCCGGTCGAGGACCGCGCCGACCGCTGGGTCGTGATGATCCGACACCACTGCGCTTCACGAACTTTGGCGCCGCGCGGCAGCTCGCAGATCGCGCTGCGACATCAGGACTTCGAGGATGGAATTTCACGACAAGAAATCGGGCCGGACTTCTTCCAACCTTCTCTCAACAACCAGGTTCTGGGCTGGTACACGACGAGCGGATCGTAGGTCGGTGGGCCGCGCCACAGGAATGGCTCGTCGCCGTACTCGGCCCAGCCAGTGAACATCACTGCGCTGGAGAACCAGTCGATGGTCCATTCCGACATCGGTGTCCGGAGGTCTTCCTGGTGCTTTCTCCAGTTGTTGGCGATATAGGACAGTGCGTTCCTTGCCTGTCGCGGCGAAGTGATGATCTCGGCGTGGTAGCGATCGGGGAATACGACACCCCGACGGCGCGAACCGGGCTTACCCTTGCTGATCGCCGCGTTGAGGTGCTTGGCGGCCGAGATCTGAAAGCCCTGCATTCCCCTCGACAGCGCGCCCCGGTCGTTGGCTTCGACCAGCAGATGGACGTGCGTGCGCTGGATGCTGAGCTGGATGATGCGGAAGTCCTCCCGCCGCGCAGTGGTGAGCGTGGCCTCGCGGATCGCCTGGTAGACACAGCGGCGGCGCAGGTTGCCCACCGCGCTGACGACCCGCAGCGTGACGTGGACCGGATACCGCGCGTGGAGGACCGGCCGCTCCTTGTGCGGTGAGCGTGCCCGCGTGCCCTTCGGCGGCCGACCCGCGCCACGCCGCTTGCCACCGCGCTTCTTCCAGAGCACGAGCTGCTCTGGATCCGTGCAGCGCCTGCGCGTCGAGCTCCGGGTGGCCATGCAATCTATATAGTGCCTGACTCGAATGAGTGCAATTGATTCGGCAGATATTTATTGAAGGAATATCATGTTACCTATGAACATCTGATGCGAAATCAAAGCTACCTCACTGAGTGGCAATCAGGTGCGCTGTCGCCGTGCACGGTCGAGATGGGGAGAGGGCCCCGGAGACCGCTGGACGCTGGCTCGCTGGATGACCTGCGGGCGGAGGTGTACCGGCTGACCTCGACGCGCAACTCACCAGGGCACTCTCGACGCGTGGTCGCCAAAACTTGCGCCCGCGCTCTAAGTCCTCGAGGGTGAAACAAAGTTCCTCCTGCGCCTCTCCGAGGACGACCTCCCCACTCGCCGCTCGACGGCCACTGTGAGACCTGCTGCCTCGGAGAGCCCGGGGACCTTGACCGACAACAGGATGTTGCGCCCCGTCCCAAGCGTCGTGGAGCGCCAGTTAGTGAGAGCTCGGCAGATCCTCGCGCGTCGGAGATCCGGACCGAACAAATAAATCCGGAACGGAGCGTCGGCGCGGGGCGATGCACTGTGAGTGGGGCGTCCAGGTCAACCTGGTGAGCCGCGGCGCGCCAGTCACAGGGCCGTTCACGCGGTCTCCCGTGTTCCTGGCCGCAGCCGTCAGCGCCGACGATGGTGGTCACTCGTCGGCCGTTTCACCGGGATCCGTCGTCTGCACGAAGACCGCGCGACAGCACACCCATCGCTTCGCATCGTCAACGGGCAGGTCATCGCACTCACGGCACAGCTGGAGGTACGCCGGAGCGCAGCGGGTCACTGCCCCGAGGTAGCGCACTGGGCAGTCCAGCCGAGCAGCCGACGAGGGACCACCATCCTCATCACAGGCGGCTGGGCCACAGACCGGGAGACCGCGCCGACGGCCCTGTGACTGGCCCGTTGAAGCGGATCAGGCCAACCAGGACGGCCCACTCACAGTGCATCGCCCCGCGCGAACGCTCCCCTTCCGGATCTCATTTGATCGTTCCGGATCCCCGGAAAGGGCACGCTCGGCGGCTTCGGGTGCCTCCGAGGATGGAGCTGTCGCGGGGAGGTCTTCGGCGTGCCCCGCTTGTCACCGTCGACAGGCAAGCCGTGGCTGTGCGCTCTGCTCGAGCTGGCAGCACCGATGCCCGCCCTCGGAGCTCGGCTCGAGCTGAAGCAGATCGAGGAGCTCCTCGCCGAGCATCGCAGCCGACGCCTGGACGCCAGGGTCACGCTCAGCGCAGCCGGCGGGCCAGCGCGGTCAGCTCGTCGCGCAGCCGCGCGAGGTCGCGCACGGCCCGGTCGCTCGCGAGGTCGTAGCCGGCGCGGCATGCGAGCTCCGTCGGGATCTTGCGGGCCTTGTTGCGCAGGGCGCGGCCGGCGGCGGTGAGGTGGATCCGGACCACGCGCTCGTCGTCGTCGCCGCGCCGGCGCTCGACCAGGCCCTGGCTCTCGAGGCGCTGGAGCAGCGGGGTCAGCGTGCCGGAGTCGAGCGCCAGCCGCTCGCCGAGCTGCTTGACCGACGCGCCGTCGCGCTGCCACAGCACGAGCAGCACCAGGTACTGCGGGTAGGTCAGCCCGAGCGGCTGGAGCAGCGGCGCGTAGGCGCGGGTCACCGCGCGCGATGCGCTGTACAGCGCGAAGCACAGCTGATCGTCGAGCTGCAGCGGATCGCGCACGGCCATGTCACTGCCCGGCGAGCTTGACGTCGACCACGATGTTGCCGCGGGTCGCGTTGGAGTACGGGCAGACCTGGTGGGCGGCGGCGACGAGGGCCTCGGCCTGATCGCGCGGCAGCTCGGGCAGGCTGACCTCGAGCTCGACCGCGAGGCCGTAGGCCTGGCCGGCGGTGCCGAGCGCGACCTTGGCGGTCACCGCGACCGGGCCGGTGGTGACCTTCTTGCCCCGCGCGACGGCGCCGATCGCGCTGCCGAAGCACGCGGCGTAGCCGGCGGCGAACAGCTGCTCGGGGTTGGTGCCGGTCTCGCCGCCGCCGCCGAGCGACTTCGGCGGGACCAGCGCGACGTCGAGCACGCCGTCGTCGGACCTGGCGCGCCCGTCGCGGCCTCCGGTGGCGGTGGCAACGGCGGTGTAGAGACGCTTGTCGAGGACCGTGGGGGTATTGGACATGGCGGTATCGATAGCCACCCATTGAATTGTGCGCAATCGAATTGCGCGGAATACGTGGCACGTCGCGTGCAGTGCACGGCGCCGCCGCGCGCTCCGGATGGCCGGCTGCGCCGGGCGGTTACTGGTGCTTGCCCGCCGACGAGTACGGCGCCGGCTCCAGCGAGCCCGGGGCGGCCTTGCTCTCGGCGACGGTGAACGACTCGGCGTCGGACGGGAAGCTACCGCCGCGGACGTCGGTGATGTAGTGGCCGATCGCGTCCTTGATGGTCTGGCCGAGCGTGGCGTAGCGCCGGACGAACCGCGGCTTGAACGTCTCGTCCATGCCGAGCGCGTCGTAGCACACCAGGACCTGGCCATCGCAGCCCGCGCCGGCGCCGATGCCGACCGTCGGGACCGACACCGCCGCGGTGATGTCATGCGCGATGTCGGCGGGGATCGCTTCGAGGACGATCGAGTACACGCCCGCCTGCTCGAGCGTGCGGGCGTCGTCGAGCAGGCGCTCGCGGCCACCGGGGTCGCGGCCCTGGACCTTGAAGCCGCCGAGCTGGTGGAAGCTCTGCGGGGTCAAGCCGATGTGGCCCATCACCGGGATGCCGGACGCGACCAGCCGGGTGACGAGCTCGGCGTGGACCGCGCCACCCTCGAGCTTGACCGAGTGGCAGCCGCCTTCCTTCATCAGCCGGCCGGCGTTGGTGATGCCCTGCTCGAGCGAGGCCTGGTAGGTCATGAACGGCATGTCGCCGACGACGTGCGCCCGCCGCGCACCGCGCGCCACCGCGCGGCAGTGGTAGGCGATCTCGTCGAGCGTGACCGGCAGGGTCGTGTCGTGGCCCTGGACGACCATGCCGAGCGAGTCGCCGACCAGCAGGACGTCGGCCCCGGCCTCGTCGAACAGGCGGGCGAACGTCGCGTCGTACGCGGTGACCATCGCGATCTTCTCGCCCCGCGCTTTCATCTGCCGGAGGGTGTGGATGGTGACCTTCGAGGTCTTCATTCCGCCCTTCCTTTCTTGGTTCGGTATGCCGTTCTGCAGAGTCGCGCGCCGCACCATGCGGCTACGTGCTCCCTGGCTACCTTCCAGATGGATAGCACGGGGCGGGGCCCGGGGAGCAATCCAATCGTGCTAGAAGGAACGATAGAAGGCTGCGTGGAACCCGGATCGTCTTCCACCCCGGCGTCCCCGGGCGCCGGCCCGGCCGACCCGGCCACCTGGGACGTCGCCATCGTCGGCGGCGGCCCGGCCGGCATCTCGACCGCGCTGCACCTCCACGCCGCCGCGCCGCGCGCCCGGATCGTCGTGCTCGAGAAGGCGCGCTACCCGCGCGACAAGATCTGCGCCGGCGGCATCGGCGCGCGCGCGTTCCGGCTGCTCGAGCGGATCGGGGTCGACGTCGCGTGCCCGCGGGTCGCGCTCGACGCGCTCGCGATCCGGCTGGCCGGCGACACGGTGGTCGTACCCCAGCCCGGGCTCGGGGCGGTGGTGCGCCGGATCGAGTTCGACCACGCGCTGGCGCGCCACGCGATCGACCGCGGCATCGCGGTGCGCGACGGCTGCGCGGTCGAAGGCCTCGCGATCGGCGAGCGCGGCGCCACGCTCACCACCGGCGACGGCGCGGCGCTGCACGCCCGCTGCGTGGTCGGCGCCGACGGGGTGGCCGGCGTGGTGCGCCGGCTCGCCGGGTTCCCGCGCGGTGCGCTGCGCGCCCAGGTCGTCGAGCTCGACACCGAGGCCGCGCCCGGCGACCTGCCGCGCGACACGATCGCCTTCGATCTGGCCTGCCGCGACCTGCGCGGCTACGCGTGGGACTTCCCGACGCTGGTCGGCGGCCGCCCGCTGGTGTGCCGCGGGATCTACGCGCTCGGCGTCGGCGCCGACCACCCGCGCGACCGGCTCGCCGCCTACCTCGCGGCGCGCGGCCTCGACCTCGCGCGCTACCGGCTCAAGCAGTTCGCCGAGCGCGGCTTCGAGCCCGGCGCCGAGATCGCGCGGCCGCGCGTGCTGCTGGTCGGCGAGGCCGCCGGCATCGATATCGCGACCGGCGAGGGCATCGGCCAGGCGATCGAGTACGGCGCGGTGGCGGGCGACTACCTCGCCCGCGCGCTCGCCGCCGACCGGCTCGGGTTCGCCGACTGGCGGCCGACCGTCGAGCGCCACCACCTCGGGGTCCAGCTCCGGCTCCGCCACGCGGCCCACCGCGTGTTCTACGGCCGGCGCCGCGCGTACGCCGAGCGCGTGCTGCCGCGGATCCGCGAGCTGCTGCGCGCCGGGGTCCAGGACTTCGCCGGCGTGCCGATGTCCGGGCTCGGCATCGCGCTCGGCGTCGGTCAGCTCGTGGTCGCCGCGGCCCGCGCGGCCGCGCCGTTCGCACCGCCGGCCGCGGCGGCCAGCCCGTCGAGCCCTGCCCGACGCGCGGCGCAGCGCTAGCGCGTGCGGCGGCGCAGACCGAGCAGCGCGAGGCCGAGCAGCAGCCCGGCGCCGCCGCCGGCCGAGCAGCCGCCGGTGATCCCCGAGTCGTTTGAGTCGCCGCCCGTACCGTCGCTGGCGGCGCCGCCGTTACCGTTGCCATTGCCGGTGCCGCCGCCGTTGCCGCCGCCCGTGCCCGGGCCGGTCGTGGTCGCCCCCATCAGCAGCTTGACGTTCGGCGTGCCGAAGCCGGTCGGGCCATCCCAGCCGGCCTTCGCGGTGCACAGCAGCTCCTGCCCGGCGGGGCACGTGCCGTTGGTCCCGCTGATGACGTCGAACATCTTGCTGGCGTTGTCGGCGACGAACTTGCCCGAGGTCTGGCTGCCGTTGCCGGTCGCCGCGAAGATCGCTGCGACGAACGGCGACGCGGCGCTGGTGCCGCCGACGATGGTCCAGCCCCCGTTCGTGCCGTTGGTGTTGTAGACCGCGACGCCGGTCGCCGGATCGCCGACCGCGGCGATGTCGGCGGTCGCCTTGAACGCACACGGCGATGCGCTCTGGTAGGCCGGCTTGGCGATCGACAGGCTGCAGCCGCTGCCACCCGCGCCGCGGGTGGGATCGACCTTGCCCTGGGCGACCGTCACTCCCCATGCGCTCTCGGTCCAGCCGCGGGTGGTGCCGGCCATTTTCACCAGGTGAGTCCCACCGACCGCGATCGTGTACTGCGAGGTCGCCGGGTAGCCCCCCGCCGGTGGGGGCGGGGCCGGCTGGATGCTCTCGTCGTAGCCAAAGTCGCCCGACGCGACGAAGATCGCGATGCCCGGGTGCTTGTAGTAGGTGGTCTCCAGGTTCGCGAGCGCCTGCGCTGCCTTCTGGCCGGCCTGCTCGACCGAGCCCCAGCTGTCGCTGATCACCGTGGCGCCGAGCGAGACCGCCGTGTTCTGCGCGATGTCGAGCCCTCCCACGCCTTGCGCGTCGCTCGCGTCGTTGGTCGCCTGCACGACGAGGATGCGGCACAGCGGGCACGCGGCGCTGACCATGTCGACGTCGAGCGCGGTCTCGATCGTCCAGTCATCGGTCGCCGGCGGCGGCGCCGGCAGGTTCGTGGTCTGACCCTGCTGGTTGACGATCTTGAGACAGCCGCTGGCGGTCGTGCACGCCGGCAGGCCGTAGGTCTGGCGGTACGTCGCGAGGTCGGCCTCGAGGTTCGGATAGCCGAACGCGTCGGTGATCGCCACGAGCGGCGGCGTCGCGGTCGCGAGCCTGGTCGGATCGATGCTGTAGGCGCTCTGCAGGTCCGCAGGGCCGTAACCGGCTGGCAGCGCCAGCGGCGACGCGGCGCGCGGTGACCGGCTGCGCTCCGCGCCGAACGTCTGGATGTGCGCAAGGCAACGGATCTGGCCGCCGTTGCACACCGGCTCCGAGGAGGTCACCGCGCCGTCGTCTGCGGCGGTGCCGTCACTCGCCGAGGAGTCCGCAGCGCTGCCGTCGTCGAGTGCACATGAGGAAGTGAGCCCCAGGAAAACCCCCAGGGCGAGCCGCGACATGCCGGCCAACATCCCGAAACTCGACACAAAGCGCTTGGACGCGTGCATCTGGTACCGCTGCAGAATCAACATGCGTGCCACACCTGTCGCCCCTGCGCCTACATGACCTCTTCGACGTGGAACCGGGATCACCAAACCGCGAGCACTAGAATGCTGCGCTGTGGCAGACGGATCTGGACCCGCAACCGCGGTGGCGAAGCAAGTGATCGTGATGCGCAAGGACCTGGGGATGCGCAAGGGCAAGATGATTGCGCAAGGAGCGCACGCCTCGCTCAAGGTGCTGCTCGACGCCGGGGCGATCGAGCGAGGCGACACGGGGGGCCCGGCCCCGCGGTTCACGCTGCCGCTCGATCCCGCGCTGGCGGCGTGGCTCGGCGGCCGGTTCACCAAGATCTGCGTGTCGGTCGATTCCGAGGCCGAGCTCGATGCCGTGGTCGAGCGCGCCCGCGCGGCGGGCGTGCCGTGCGCGCTGGTGGTCGACGCCGGCCACACCGAGTTTCACGGGGTGCCGACCAAGACCTGCTGCGCGGTCGGCCCGGCGTGGAGCGACGCGGTCGACGCGATCACCGGCGGGCTGCCGCTGCTGTGAGCCAGTCGGCGGCGGCGCGGCGGACCTCCGCAGCCGGCGCACCGACGTCGATCGCGACCGGCGCGCCGGTCAGGGTCTCGAGCGCGCGCTGCGCGAAGTAGCGGACCAGCGGGTAGTCGTGGGCGAGCTCGGCGGCGATCGCCGGCACGGCGCTGCGATCGCCGGACTGGCCGAGCACCGCGATCGCGACCGCCTGCTCGTGCGGTTTGCCGCGCGCCAGCGTGGCGCGCAGCGCATTGACCGTCAGATCATCGCCGTACAGCGCGCGCAGCGCCGCGCGATCGTAGCGCTTGCTCCACCAGCGCTCCATCGTCGACACCAGGTCCTCGACGCTCTTGTCGGCGTGGCACAGCGCGCACTCGACCGGTCGATCGCCGAGCACGCGGCGCGGCTCGGTCGGCGCGCCGATCCGGTGGTAGCGGATCAGCCCGTAGTCGAGCCCCATGTTCTTCTTCGCCATGTGGCACGCCACGCACGCCGTCCCGGCGCTGCCCGCGGCGTGATGGGTGTGGCGCGCCTCGGCCTCGGCGCCGGCGTACGCAGCGTGGCACCGCGTGCAGGTCGGGTTGCCGGCCGGCGTCGCGAGCGCGGCGAGCCGGGCCGGCGGATCGGTGGTGTGCGGATCGTGGCAGGTCGTGCACGCCATCGCGCTCGCGCAGCCGCCGAGCTGGTAGTCGCGGCCCTCGCCCGAGCTGATCGAGCTGCCGCCCGGATTGCGGGTCCGCGCCCCGCCCTCCCAGGTCCACTCGTAGCGGCTGAACAGCACGGTGTGGCACCTGGCGCAGGTGTGATTGATCCACTGCGCCCGGGTCCCGGTCTGGCCGCGCGGCGGCGCGACCGACACCAGATCGCTGCGCACCGCGAAGCTCGGCCGGATCCCGGGATCGGCGGCGTGGACGCGCGCGCCGTTGTGGCAGGCCTCGCAGCCGACGCCGAGCTCGATCAGGTGCGCGCCGTCGAGGTGCTGCTGGTTGGCGATCGCCGCGGCCGACAGCTGGTCGTGCAGCGTGTCGCCGGCCGGCGGCGCACCGCCGAGGAACGCGATGTCGTCGCCGAGCGCGCGGCCCAGGCCGGCGTCGTCGAGCGCGCGCGCCGGCCACAGCCGCGACCGCGGCAGCAGGCGGTCGGCCAGCTTGCCCTGGTACGCCGGCACGCGCGGGTCGAGATCGTCGTACAGCATGGTCGCGAGCGGCAGCGTGTTGTGGCACGGCAGGCACTCGCGCGACCACCGGCCGCGGGTCGCCATCGCCGGCCGCTCCTTGACCATCACCGAGTAGCCCTTGTAGCGCCACGACCGGGTCGAGAACACGTAGGTCGCCGGCAGCACGTGCTCGTCACGACCCTCGGTACCCTGCGCCTCGACCCCGACGAAGTCCTCGCGGTAACGCCCGCCGACCACCTTGGTGACGCGGAACGTCTCGGCGATCCCCGCGGCGGTGACCACGCGCATGATCCGCTCGCCGCCCTGGATCGCCATGGTCACGGTGTCGCCCGCGACCCGCAGGCTCGCGCCATCGAACGGCGCCCGGATCTGCGCGGTCCGCGCGTCGCGGGTCATCCCGCGCATCGCCGAGGCCTCCCAGCCGGCGTAGATCGCGCCGTGACAGTCGGCGCACGCGCGCGAGCCGGCGTAGTCGGCGCGCAGCAGGTTGCTCGCGACCAGCGCAGGCGCGTCGCCCAGCGCCGCCGACGGCGCCGACGGCGTCGCGCGCGGCGAGCTGCAGGCAACCAGCGCGGTGAGCCAGATCCAGACCCGCACGCGATGGATGCTATCACCGCGCGCGCCCGGCGAGACCTGCGCTATGCGCTGCGGTAATAGTGATGGCGTTCCCGCAGGCCCTCGGCGGACAGCGCGGCCTGGACGGCGGGGCGGTCGGCGATCCGCGCCTCGTAGTCATCGAGGTTGGGGTACAGGCCGAGGTCGATGCCCTGCGGGACGCACCACTGCAGGAGCGTGAACAGGTACGCGTCGGCCACGGTGAACGTCTCGCCCATCAGGAACGCGCGGTCCTCGAGCACGTCCTGCAGGTAGAGCAGCCGGCGACCGATCTTGCCCCGCAGGTGCTGGGCGACCGGCGCGGAGCGCGGGAAGCTCGGATCGAGCAGCGGCGCGAACTGCTTGTGCAGCTCGGTCGAGAGGAAGTTGAGCCATTCCTGCAGGTGGTAGCGCGCGAACGTGCCGCTGGGCGGCACCAGCCGCGCGTCGGGTGCCAGATCGGCGATGTACTGCACGATCGCGGGCCCCTCGGTGAGGATCGGAGAGCCCGGCCCATCGAGCTGCAGGGCGGGCACGTAGCCCTTGGGGTTCACCGCGAGGTAATCCACGCCGCTCGCGGTGCGATGGCTCTTCAGATCGACGCGCTCGAGGTCGAACCTGCGCCCGGCCTCGCGCAGCACGATGTGCGGCGACAGCGAGCAAGCGCCCGGGGAGTAATAGAGCTTCATGTCGGCCTCCTGACCACCACCCAGCATCCCGCATGCCGGCAGGAACGCCCCGGAATCTGGCTCGCCAGGCGGGCGCATGGTCACGCCCGTGCGGATGCCGGACACGCGGCGGCGCTGGAACCCACCGAACTTGCGTGCCGGCCGTGGCCGCGCGCGATGGCACGGTGATCGCAACAGCCTCACTCCAGGCACGACCAGGATGAGGCAAACGCCGGAACATCGACCGGCCGCGCAGCAATCGTGGAGACACGATGCAATGGCTCCCGATGGCGAGGTCACGTGGAGACATGCACCTGGGACGTGCCGACTTCTTCCCCCCAGGGGCCCGCGCGACATGACGTCAGATCCAGGCGCGGACCCGGCCATCGCGGACATCGAGCAGCGCGCCGATCGTCATCGCGGCGTGGATCAGGCCGACGTGGGTGTAGGCCTGCGGGAAGTTCCCGAGCAGCCCGCCGGTCTCGGGCTCGATATCCTCGGAGAACAGCCCGAGCGGGTTGGCGTGCGCGACCACGCGGTGGAACACGTCGACCGCCTCGTCGAGCCGGCCGGCCAGCGCGAGCGCCTCGGCCCACCAGAACGAGCAGATCGTGAACGCCGAGGTCGTCGCGCCGAAGTCGTCGAGGTTGGTGTAGCGCTGGAGCAGGCCGCGCCGGGTCATGTGCCGGCCGTAGTGATCGAGCGTGGCGAGGAACCGCGGATCGCGGGCGTCGACCAGGCCGATCGACGGGAACAGCAGGTTGGACGCGTCGCCGTGCTCGCCGTCGAGCGCCTGGGTGAAGCAGCCGAGCTCGGGGTTGAAGCCGCGCCGCAGCACGATGTCGCGCTCCTCGCGGGCGACCGCCGCCCACCGCCGGGCGAGCTCGCGCCGGCCGAACCGCTCCGCGATCAGCGCGCCGCGGTCGATCGCGGCCCAGCACATCGCGCGCGAGAACGTGTAGTGACGCGGCAGCGTGCGGAACTCCCAGATCCCGGTGTCGGCGAGCGGCGCCAGCGCGATCGCCTGCTCGACCAGCCGCTCGATCAGCGGGAAGAACGTCTGGGGCTGATCGATCACGATCCGCGGATCGGACAGCACGGTCTGCAGGCACAGGATCAGCTCGCCGTTGAGGTCGTTCTGCTGCTGCTCGGCGGCGGCGTTGCCGATCCGGACCGGCCCGGTGCCGGCGAACCCGGCGAGGTGATCGAGCACCAGCTCGGGCAGCTCGCGCTCGCCGCCGATGCCGTACAGCGGCTGCAGCGGCCCGGCCTCGGCGACGTCGCGCAGGAAGCCGATGAACTGCTCGCCCTCGTTGAGGTGGGACAGCCGGCGCAGCGCCTCGACCACGAACGCCGCGTCGCGCAGCCAGCAGTAGCGGTAGTCCCAGGTCCTGGGCGTGCCGATCGCCTCGGGGATGCTGGTGGTCGACGCCGCGATGATCGCGCCGGTGCCGACGTAGGCGTGGAGCTTGAGGCACAGCGCCGAGCGCAGCACGTGGTCGGGCGCGAAGCTCGGCAGCGCGCAGGTCTTGCTCCACAGCCGCCAGCCGCGAACCGTCTCGTCGAGCAGGTGCCGGATATCGGCCTCGGTCGGCGGGTTCGGGCGGTGGCCGTACGCCAGGAGGAAGTACAGCGGGTGGCGGACCGCGATCTCGTGCTTGCCGCAGATGTGGTCGCCGGGCACGTTGGTGTACAGGTGCATCGGCGCGTCCGCGTCGAGCACCTCGACGCCGTGCTGGGTCGCCAGCAG
>DATAPF010000352.1:0-13583 GCA_036265355.1 Kofleriaceae bacterium
GTCGGCGCGACAAAGCCGCGTGCGGTGAGGGTCCGGGCGAGTCCTGGATGGGCAGCTGAGAATGGCATCGGGGGCCGCGCACCCTAGTCGGTCCGGGGGTGAGGCGCAAGCTGGAACGACGGGTTGGGGCGCCGGCCTGCCCGCCCGGCTGGGTGCTGCGTGCCTCACGCACGGCGCGCGGCGGGCTTTCCGCGAGGAGCTCGCAGGCGAGGGACACGGCACGAGCGCGAGCAGCCGACACCCGCCGAGGCCGCGACGATCTCGCTGCCGTGCGACCGCTTCATCCGGCTCGCGGGCGCCGCGCTACACGCGCAGGCCCGGGAAGTCGCGCGGGACGTACTCGAGCACGAGCACCGTCGAGCGCTGGCCGGCTGCCAGGGGTCCGCGGTGATGGGTCACGGCGCGCCCGTGATAGAGCACGGCGTCGCCGATCGCGAGGTCGGCGGGGACGGTGCGGCCGTCGTCGGACGTGAGCCACAGCGGCCAGCCGGTCCCGGCGGCGGGCTCGGGGGCGTGGTCGATCTGGAGCGAGATGCTGAACTCGGCCTGGGCGCGGTCCTTGTGCGGCGCGAGCGCGGCGCCCTCGTCGTAGACGAACAGGTACGAGAAGGACGGCTCGACCGGCTGGCCGGCGAGCGCAGACATCGCGGCGGTGAGGCGAGCGTGGACGAAGCGCCCGATCGGATCATTGTAGGCGGCGAACTGCGCCGCATGATGCGGGCCGGCGAGTGGCAGGAGGCCGGCGGCGAGCAGTGCGCGGTAGTAGCGGCGCAGCGCGGCGAGCTCGGCGGCGGGGAGCAGCGGGCGCAGGACGACGTGGCCGGCGGACGCAAAGGCGTGAGCGGCGCGCGCGAACCGGGCGAGCGCGGATGGCCGCGGCCCGGCGGGGACGAGCGCGCCGACCTGGGCCAGGCGAGCGGCCAGCGCGGGAGGAAGCGGGGGCGGGGGCGCACCCGGCACCAGCTCGGCGAGCCGCGGGGCGTCGGTGGCGTCGACCCAGAACGGCTCGACCAGGGCGGTCGGATCGCCGACCCAGAGCGCCGGGCCGGTCTCAAAGCAGCGCAGGCGGCCGTCCTGCTCGTCGTAGTCGGCCGGCCAGCGCAGCGCCGGATGGGGGGCGAACGCGGGCTGGAACAGGACGCCGTCGGCGACGAGCCAGCCGTCGGGCGCGGCGTTGCGGCCGGTGGCAGGCGCGGCGGCGGGCGCCGGGGGCAGCGGCACCGAGAACGCCGGCCAGGCGACGATGTCGTCGTCGACGACGAGGAACCCGATGCGCGCGAGCTCGGGCACCAGCGGCGCGTCGGAGTCGAGCGCGAGCTCGCCGCCCTGTGCGACGAGCGCGGCGAAGAACGCGAACAGCGCGGGGTCGCCGGCGCGCGTCAGATCGCGGGTCACGATGCCTCGTCCGCGCACCGGACAGCGGACCGTGATGGTCTCGATGCGCGCCAGGTCGATCGGCGCAACCTCGGGCTGCGGGTGGAGGTGGATGTCCACGAACGGGTTCATCGCCAGCGGTGCGTCATGCATGCGGGATTCGCCTCGCGCCGGGATCGATCAGGACGTCGGCGATCGCGGCGGCGATCGCGGCGGTGTGCGGCGCGCCGAGGTACGCGAACGAGCCGGTGGCGTTGAGCTCGAGGAACACGTGGCTGCCGTCGGGGCGCGCGACGAGATCGACCGAGGCGTAGTTGAGCCCGGCGCGATCGGCGAGCTGGACCAGGCGGTCAGCGAGCGAGCGCGGCAGCTCACACGGCTGCCAGACCGGCGCGCCATGCGCGTAGCCGTGGCTGCGCCAGTCCGGATCCCCGCCGCGGCGGGCCAAGGCGTCGATCGCGGCGGCGAACAGCCGCTTGCCGACGAGGGTGACCCGCACGTCGCGCGCGGTGTCGATGCGCTGCTGGAAGATCATCGGGCACAGATCGAGCCCGTCGAGCCGCGCGAGGTCGTCGTCGGTCATCGCGGTGGTGAACATCACCTCGGCCTCGCCGTCACGCAGTGGGCCGCTCGCGGCTGATGGCACGAGCATCTTGGCGATCACCGGCCCGGCGCGCCGCGCGAACGCACGGACGGCGTCGGGGTCGTTGGTGATGATCGTCTCGGGGATCTCGAGGCCGAGCCGCCGGGCGAGCCGCAGCTGGTCCGGCTTGCTGTCGGCGCGCAGCTGGTTCCAGCGCGGATCGAGCTGGAATGCCGGCAGGCTGTCGAGCAGTCCGATCACCGCGCGCTCCGAGGCCGCGAGGCAGGTCTCGCGCACGCCGGGCGCCATCTCCGGCAGCTCGCTGCCGACGACGGCGGCCTGCCAGATCGCCGCGACCTCGCGGAGCTCGCCGAGCTCCGACCAGCGACCGGCGACGCCATCGCGGCCGCAGGCGAGCGTCACCGGGATCGCGGTCGGAAACGCCGAGGCGTCGAGCACGATCGGCTCCACGCCGCGCACGCGCAGCGCGGTGACGACCGCCGGGAGCTCCTCGGCTCCTCCGCGGACGCAAAGAACGACGTCTGCCACGACGCTCAGAAGCCGATCGGCGGGTGCCCAGTCGGGAACGCGCCGGCGCGCAGTCCTGCCTTGATCTTGATCTGATAACGGCGGAACAGCGGCTCGCGCGCGGGAGTCTCGCGGGTGGGATCGGTCTCGACGGTCTTGCGGGGTTCAGTCATGCGCTCACTATGGGCGAGGCAGCTGCGTTGTCCAGCCGGCGCGCACTCCGCAATGGGCTGAACCCGTGACACCGTATCCGGAATTACACCGTCACAACCGCATGTGGCAAATCTCGGCTGCGATCATCATTCAGCGGATGTCAGCGGATGTGCCGGCACGCTCGATCACGCAGCCCGGCGCGGCCGGAGCTGGACCAGCGGCGGCCCGGGCGGCGGCAGCGCCAGCGGTGCCCCGTGCTGGCCGCGGAAGCGGTCGAGTCGCGAGGCGTGGTGGGCGTAGGCGATCGGGCAGCTCGCGGCGCACGGCTTGGGGGTGTCGAATGCGCGGCGGATGTGCTCGGCGGTGTAGTCGGCGAGCGGGATGCCGGGGCTGCCGACCCGCGGCGCGCACAGGTGGACCAGGCCGTCCTCGCAGACGTGGAACGTGCGCGCGCCGGCCCGGCACTTCCACTCGGCGGTGCCGTCCTCGATCAGGCGCAGCGTGAAGTCGTCGGACAGGTAGCGCGGCGCGCGCGAGCCGAGCGAGCGGATCTGCTCGTAGGCGGCGCGGGTCTCGGCGTCGAGCGGCCGGGCCGAGCCGTCGCCGTGGCGGATCAGCGACGTCGACACGTCGAAGCCCAGGCCGAGCGCGACGCGCGCGACCTCGACCGCCTCGGCCGGCGGGCTCGAGCCGAGCACGCAGTTGATGCGGACGCGGAACCGGGCGTGCTCGGCGAGCAGCTGCAGCTTGGGCAACAGCGTCTTGAGCGACTTCTTCGAGATCTCGTTGGGGTGGACGTTGTCGACGCTGATCTGCAGCGCGTACAGCCCGGCGCGGTTCAGCCGCTCGATCCAGTCGACCGTGAGCAGGAAGCCGTTGGTGTTGAGGAACGGCGTCATGCCGCGCTCGCGGACGTAGGCGACGAGGGCGTCGGCCTCGGGGTGGAGCAGCGACTCGCCGCCGGTCAGGGTGACGAACACGGCGCGCAGCCGCGCGAGATGGTCGATCCGCTCGCGCAGCGTGGCGAGCGGGATCGGCGGCGACACCTTGTCGTACTCGAAGCAGTAGCCGCACGACAGGTTGCAGCGCCGCGTGATGATCAGGTTGGTGACCAGCGGGCGGGTGGTGTCGAACGCGGCGGACACGAGGTCGAGGGCGATTCCGAGGCGGCGGCTGGGGAGCTTCATGGCGTCGACCTGCACCATCGCAACCGGCATGCCGCGGCTAACCTCGCGGCGCGTCATGGCCGGCGCGGCGACGGCCGTTCGAACCTGTCAGGTTGCCAACGCGTGCCGACCGGCGAGCGGACAGGTCGCGGGCGGAAGTCCCGGCGGAACGGCCACGGATCGCGGGGCCAGGGTGACCGAGCAAGACCGGATCATCGCGACTCCACGGGCACGGCGGCGTCGAGCGATGGCATCTGAGCCGTGGGAAGGCGGCCGGCTACCCAGGGTGGTGTTGCCGGTGCGCGGTGGCCCTACGAGGAGATGATCGACGCCTCGGCCACGTCTCGGCTCACCCTGGCACGTCGGCGCACAGGAATCGTGACGGGTTTTGCGAAAATCAGCGCGGACCCGTCAAATCGACCGGTCGCTGGCCATCTGTGCGAGGGCGGAACGTAGGATGCGACGCAATGGACCAACAACGCGATCCTGCGTTCGGCTCCGGACCCGCGGTGCGGTCGACCGTGCCGGTATCCACCAAAGCGGGCCTGTCAGACACCGAACCTCGCACGGGCGCGCGTGACGCGTTGTGCGACGTCCTCTAGCTTGGCCGCCGGGGATGGGGTTCGATCGACGACAAGATCCCGGCGCTCGCTCGGCGACGCAGCCGGGCGAGCGCGCGCACGGCGCGGGGAAGCAGACGCTGGTGGCCGCAGCGCTCGAGGGGGGCGACCGTGCTGCGCAGGATCCAGGAACTCAGACGCGCGTCGCGGAGATCGAAGCGCTGCCTCCGGGCTCCGGGTCCGTGCAGCGGAAGGAGCTGGCGCACGGTGCAGCGGGTACGGCGGGGCCGCCACCGGCCGGAGGCGGCACACCGCTGCCGCCCGACCTGCGAGCGCGCATGGAGGCCGTGTTCGGCGCCAGCTTCGCCGCGGTCCGCGTCCACCAGGACGCCCACGCACAGGCGATCGGAGCCCAGGCGTTCACGCGCGGCGCCGCGCCGCCGGGCGCTCAGCCCCGCGTCGAGGAACTCGCCGGTCGCGAAGCCGCCGATGCGCTGGACGAGGGTGCGGGTTCCGTGGCGCCGATCCAGAGGGCGCCGGGCCAGCCGCAGAACGGCTCGCAGGGCAAGAAGGAGTTCATCCCGTTCCGGATCACCGTCGGAAAGCCGATGTCCCGCGAGGAGTTCGAGGCTGCCGCGAACCTCCAGGTGTTCGGCGCCAGCGCGATCCCCTCGCAGTGGCACAACGTCAAGGACGCCTACACGCCGGCCGACAGTCCCGTCGAGGTCCTGTTCGAGGCGTCGCTCGTCCGCCGCATGCGCGGCGCCGCCAGCGCGGCGAAGGGCATCGACAGCGACGCGAACGGCAATGTCGCCGGCGCGGATGCGCGCGCCAGGGACTTCCAGGCGCAGCCGACCTCCGACGAGAAGACCGCGCTGCTTGCCGAGATCGATCGCAGGTACCACGCCGCGAGCGGCACGGCCCCCGGCACCCGGATCCGGTCCAATGAATCCGGCAAGGCCGAGCTGTGGCGCTCGATTCGCGACGAGGTCCTGTTCCAGCACCAGTACCTCGCCAGTCTGCCGGACCAGGTCAAGGCGCTGATACACGCCAGCATCAAGGGCCGGGATCTGACTCCCGCGGACCATGATCAGCTATTTCGAATCGCGAAGAAGATCGCGGCCCTGCCCCCTGGCGCCGTCGCGGATTACGCGCGCAAGGTCACCGGCAGCACCGCGGATCTCGCCGCCTTCGAGGCCGCGATCGACGGCTATCGCAGCGAGCTCGGCGAGCGCGAGCGGGGCGACGCCGAGCGCACGGCCGTCCAGAACAAGCTGCTCGGCCTCGAGGAGGTGTACGCACTGTATCGCGAGTACCTCACGACGCCGATCGAGGCGGCGCCGCCCGGAATGCGCGAGCGGCTCGACCAGCAGCTCACGCGCCACGGCTTCGCGTCGACCGACGAGTTCGCCGCGTACATTGCACGGTTCGCGAAGGCATTCGAGGACGGCGCCGCCCGCATCACCCTCGATGTCCTCGCCCGCTACGCCGGCAAGCTCCACCAGGAGTCACAGCGCTACCAGGATCCGGCCGTCGTCAAGGACCTGCACGCCAGGCTCGGCGGCTTCCGCACCCAGTTCCAGGCGTTCGACCGCAACGCGAGGATCTGGAACGACCATGCCGCGCAGGCCAACCGGGACGCCGCGCAGGAGCGGCTCCCCGGCAACGGCCACATCCACGCCCGGCCGCCCACGCCCGAGCAAGCCGCCGCCGGCGAGAAGGCGAAGGCAGCCAAGGCCAGCGCCGAGGCGCAGATCAAGGACCTCTCGAAGGACCATCCGATCTTCGCCGAGGACGATCTGCCAGTTGACAGGCGGCTCGACAAGACCGCGCTCGCCCAGGCCAGCGAGAGCCAGCTCGCCGGTGTGCTTCAGTCCCATCTCGCAAGCCGCACGGCCGTCGTCGCCGAGGCCCGCGCCCAGCTCGAGGGCAAGCACGAGCTGATCTACAAGATGGACAAGCTGATGCCCACCTTCTACGCGGAGATGGACATCCAGCCCGGGTCGATTCACGACCAGATCATCAAGGACAAGATCCACGACGATGCGATCGCCAAGCTCGTCGGCGGGATCCTGCTCGCGATCGTCGCGATCGCGCTCACGGTCGTCTCGGTCGGCGCGGCCACCCCGGCCGTCGTTGCCGCCGGCGCATCGATCAGCGCGGCCGGCCTCGGCACGTACATGGCGTACGACGAGTACAAGCAGTACGCCGCGGAGCATGCGGTTGCCGACGCCGGCCTTGCCGACGATCCCTCCGTGATCTGGTTCGTCCTCGCCATCGTCGGTGCCGGCGTCGACATGGCCGCGGCGACCAAGGCCGTGCGCGCCCTCGCACCGGCGGCCCGGACCCTCCACGCCGGCGGCGAGCTCACCGACTTCACCAAGGCCGTCGAGGCGCTGCAGAGGTCCAGGCAGCTCGACGACAAGATCGCCGCTGCCGCGGAGAAGGCCGCCGCCGCCCGCAACGCCTACGCGGCGGCCCGGGGCGAGCTGTCGGCCGCGCTCGGCAAGGCCTACGCGTTCCCGGGACCATTCACCGATCCGGAGGTCTACAAGGCGCTGGTCAAGATGGCCGCCGCCAAGATCAAGCAAGGATCCCACTCCCTCGCCGGCTTCGTCGCCGAGCTCAAGCAGGCCCGGCTCGCGGCGAAGCTCGGTGAGCTCTCGCCGGAGGAGCTCGCGAAGGCCAAGCAAGCATTTGACCAGGCGGAGTCGCTGGCGAAGCTGGTGACCGATCCGATCGCGCTCGAAAAGTTGTTATCGAAATGCGGCGATGGAGCACAGCTTGAGCGTCTTCTGAAGGTCTTCCCAGCAGCTGAGCTTGATGGCATCGTCGACAAGCTAAAGAACGTAGACCAGCTTGTTACCATGCTCGATCATATGGGAACCGAGAGCACCGGTAAGATGGTTCGCCAGTGGATTGCTACGGGCGAGATCGACAAGGCGAACAGGTTCCTCGAACGTATCGGCGCTGGAGCTGGCAAGGAACTGAATGAGACTGCGAAGATCGGAACGAACTCGATTATTATTGACTCGAACACCGCAATCGCCCTCACAAAGGATGCAGACCCAGCGCTGCGTGTTACAATGAACAGTGGAGAGAAGGCGCGCGTAGCCTATGTCAAGGCTTTGCCCGCCGGGACTGAGCTCCGCATCGGTAACGTCACTGTCGGGGAGGCAGGCGGAGCCTTGAATCTCAAGGGAGTCCCCATCGATGTTCTGCGCGATTCTCCCGAATATACAAAGGTCCTAAACAAGCTTGCGGGCGCGAAGGTTGGTAAGGCAACCGGTTTCGCCGACCAAGCGCTGGTGGCAGACGCGTTCTTCGCCACAACCGAAGGCGGCGCACCCGCGAGATTCCTCACTTCTGACACCGATGTAGTCAACAAGCTCGCCCGCCTTACCGGCATCGAACCAGACAAGGTTGGTGGTTTCCCTGGTCTCCTGAAGCGCTATGGAGCCACAGGATTCACGGTTACCATCGAGGGTAGAACCATTACCGTCATCCCGGTTCCCTAAAGGGATATGCAATGTACGATTACTTTGTTGCGGAGCTGCGGTGCCCCGGCTGTAGTACAGCCAACCCGACAACTGCATACACCAACCTGCAGACACACATTCGCGGAGGCGGCGCTGATGGATCAGAGCTCACGGTCGGAACTGCACTTGCACCGGTCTACCTCACAACCGAACATCTCGTGAGCGCGGGCTATGCCCTCATCGCACTGCCGACAGCGGCAATCTCGCTGCGCCTCCTCGACGTCTGGATCTGCCCGGTGTGCGGCACCGAGCAGTGGGCGATGATCGAAATCGGCTCAGGGCGCATCGAACGCATCGAAGCAGTCACGTTGAACCGCGCAACCTTCGAAGCTGCGAACTTCATCGACGATACCCATGCCGAACTCTTGGCGGCGGAACTGCTGGGCATTCCAGGGGCCGAATCCTCGGAGCGCAAGCTAAACGCGATTGATATTCTGAGACATCAACTTCCATAAATCAATGCAATCCACATCACGGCAGCCCGCGAGTTTCCCGATTCTGCGGTACTCACGGGGTGTGACGAGATGTCTAACAAATGATCTGGACTCAGCATGTGCGCGGGAATCATGACTCTGAGTGCCGGTGAACCCAATTTGAGGCAATGGCTCGAGGCTCACCGTCTGAAGTCACGCTAGCATGGAGGAACAGGCCAGGACGTAGCTCGGACCGGGGGCGGCGCTGGCGGAGTTCCGCCGCAGCTCGCCGTGGAGACCCACGCGGCGATCGCTCGATCCTGGAGAGACGCCGCCGGCTACGCAGCGGGAGTGCGCGGCGCCGGCCGCGCTCAGCGGATCCCCGAGCGCGAGAGCGCGCGGGCTCGTCTTGGCGCGCAGGCGGGGGCCAGCTGGCGCCTTTCGCGGCATGCTTGACGCATGGAGAAGCCGAAGATCGTGTCCGCCCAGGAGTGGCAGCAAGCGCGCGCGGAGCTGCTCCAGGCCGAGAAGGAAGCCACGCGGGCCGCGGATGCGCTGGCGGCGCGGCGGCGCCGGCTGCCGATGATGCGGTTCGATGGGCGCTATGCGTTCGAGGCGCCGGCGGGGCCGACGACGCTGCGCGGGCTGTTCGAGGGCCGGATACAGCTGGTGGTGTACCAGTTCATGGACCTCGGGCCGGATCGGGTCTGCCCGGGCTGCACGAAGTTCACGAGCAGCGTGACGGACATCCACCGGCTGGCCGAGCGCGGGGTGAGCTGGGCGACGGTGTCGAACATGCCGCTGGCCCAGATCGAGGCGCTGAGGGCGCGGATGGGCTGGACGATGCCGTTCGTGTCGTCGTGCGGAACAGGCTTCGCGGACGACTGTGGGGCCGGGCGCGGGTTCATGCTGAGCGTGTTCCTGCGCGACGGCGACGACGTGTATCGGACGTACTGCACGACGCAGCGCGGGGTGGACCGGCTGGTGTTTGTCCACAACATCCTCGATCTGACGCCATATGGGCGGCAGGAGGACTGGGAGGACTCGCCGACGGGGTGGCCGCAGCGACCCACGTACGGCTAGACGTACGCTAGATGACGCGCACGTTCTCGGCGCGCGGACCCTTGGGGCCGTGGCCTTCGTTGTAGGTCACCTTCTGACCTTCGCGCAGGTCCTCGAACCGCGTGCCCTCGACGGCCGACATGTGAAAGAACATGTCCTTGCCCGAGGAGTTGCTGATGAATCCAAAGCCCTTGTCGGTCAGACGCTTGATCGTACCTTCTGCCATCGGTCTCTCCGTTGTTCGGTCCCACGCAGGGCCAAGGATGGTCAGCCCATTTCGATCGCGCGACCGAATGTGCTGTTTGCCCCGGACTGCGCCGGGTGTCGAGAGATATCTCGACAAATCGTCGCATGTTGCGCCAGATCGGGGCATCCGGCGGTCTGGATGGTGAAGCCGCGGCAATCGTGGTAGGAACGGGAGGCGTTCTCGACGAGGGCGAGCGCGGCCACCAAGCGCGCGGAACATCACCCCTCGCGGGCGGCTTTCGGTGGGGACGATGTCCGGCGACCGTCCCACCACGGAAGCGAGTACACCCATGGCGACCCAACGACCCGCGTTCGCGAAGCGCGACCGCGAGATGAAGCTGAAAGACAAGGCGCGTGCCAAGGCGGAGCGGCGGGCGGCACGCAAGGCGACGCCTCACCCCGGCCACGGTCCACCGATCGAGGCGGACGAGCCGGTGGGCGAGGCCAGCTCGAGCGCCGAGGTTCCAGCGGGCGAGGTTCCGGCCGCCGATGTTCCGCGGGCCGCCGCGGTTCAGGCGGCTGCGGCACCAGGCGTTTCCACGACGCCGAAGCGCCCGGGTAACCGGCCACTGGCTGCGGCGGCGCCGAGCGTTTCCACGACGCCGAAGCGTCCCGGGTAACGGGCCCTCTGGAAGGCTGCCGCACCGGGGTCTCCACGACACCGAAGCGCCCCAGGTAGCCGGCCACGCGAGGCTGCCGCGCTGGGTTTCCACGACGCCGAAGCGCCCCGGATCATGGGCCTACCGGACCGGATCCGCGGAGGTTCCACGACGCCGAAGCGCCCCAGGTAGCTGGCCACGCGAGGCTGCCGCGCCGGGTTTCCGCGGCGCCGATGCGCCCAGGATCACGGGGGCCACGACAGGCTGGTCGGGTGCCGCGGATCGCGGCAAGCCGCGTCCGTGAGCAGCCACGCTGTGGCCCTGAGCACATCGTGCGCGGAGATCGGGGCCCGGGGGCCGGCGGCGTGGTCGGAGGACCGGCCGGAAAAACCCAGGGACACGTTTCGGGGACTGCGGTGTTACACCGGGCGTCCTTCAGCTGCCGTGCCGGTCGACTCCTACACGTACTACCGCACCTACGGGCCGATGGTGCTCCGGCGGTGCCGGAAGCTGCTGGGCGATGAACAAGCCGCACGCGACGCCATGCACGACGTGTTTGTCCAGATCCTCAGCCGCGCCGATGAGCTCGCCGATCAGGCGCCGTCGTCGCTGCTGTTCCGGATCGCCACCAATGTGTGCCTGAACCGGCTGCGGTCGCGGCGGCGGCGGCCGGAAGACGGCGATCCGGAGCTGCTGGTGCAGATCGCGCAGGAGACGGATCCGGCGGCGCGCAGCGCGGCGCGGGCGGCGCTGGATGCGCTGTTCCGCCACGAGCCCGAGGACACGGCGCTGATCGCCGTGCTGCACCTGCACGATCGAATGACGCTGCAGGAGGTGGCGGCCGAGGTGGGGATGTCGGTGTCGGGGGTGCGCAAGCGGCTGCACAGGCTTCGAATCAAGCTCCATGCCCTGGAGGTCTCACCGTGACGTCCCTACCCGACTGGCTCGTCGAACGCGCGGCGCTCGACGAGGTTCCCCCTGCGAGCCGCGATCGCATCGAGGGCGCGGATCCGCGCGAGCTGGCCGACCGCGTGGCGGCGCTGCGCGAGGAGAATGCCGCCGAGCTGGCCCGGCACCCGGCCGAGCCGGCGGTGGCGCAGATCGAGGCGCGGGTCGCCGAGCTGCGCGACCGGACGGAGCGCGCGGCGCGCCGGCGCCGGCGGTGGCTGGGCGGGCTCGGGCTGGCGATGAGCGCGGCGCTGGTGGTGCTGGTGGTGCGCGGGACGCGGCCGGCCGGCGAGCCGGCGCTCGCGGAGGCGGGGGAGACGAACGGCGCGACGAACGGCACGACGAACGACGGGACGCGGCTCAAGGGGTCGGCGCGGCTGATCGCGTTCCGCCAGGCCGGCGCACAGGAGGAGCAGCTGGAGCCGGACGCGATGGTGCGCGCCGGCGACGTGATCCAGCTGCGCTACAACGCCGGCGGGCGGAGGTACGGGGTGATCGCGTCGGTCGACGGCGCCGGGGTGGTGACGCTGCACTACCCGCTGCGCGAGGATGCGCCGCCCGAGGCGACCGCGATGGCGCCGGCGACGGCCGCGCTGCCGGACGCGTACGCGCTCGACGATGCGCCGCGGTTCGAGCGGTTCTTCTTCATCACGTCGAATGACCCGCTGGACGTCCGGCAGGCGCTCGCGGCGCTGCGCGCGCTGGCCCATCGCGACGACAGCGCGACGGGGCGGGCCGAGCTGCCGGCCGGGCTGCGCCAGTGGTCACTGCGCCTGCGCAAGGCGGATCGCACTTCTTCCAACCACGAGTCGCCATGAGGATCGCCATGACTTCCCGCTTCGTGCTTTGCCTCGCCTTCGCCGCGCTGCTCGCCCTGCCGGCCAGCGCACCGGTTCACGCCAGCACGCCGGCTGCGCCGCTGCGGCGGTTCGCGCTGGTGATCGGCAGCAACAACGGCGGCAACGTGCGCGAGCGGCTGCGCTACGCCGGGCACGACGCCGAGACGATCGCCGACGTCCTGCGCCAGCTCGGCGGGGTCGACCAGGTCGACCTCGACCTGCTGAGCGAGCCGGACGCGAGCGGGCTCGACCACGCGTTCGACGTGCTGTCGGACCGGGTCCGCGCCGAGCGCAAGCGCGGGCAGCGGGTCGAGCTGGTGGTGTACTACTCGGGGCACGCCGACGAGACCGGCATCCTGCTGGGCGGCGCGCGCTACGACTACGCGCGGCTGCGCCAGCGGATCCGCGACGTGCCGGCCGACGTCCACATCGCGATCGTCGACAGCTGCGCGTCGGGGAGCTTCACGCGGATCAAGGGCGGGGCGCGCAAGCCGCCGTTCCTGCACGACAGCTCGAACCAGGTCCAGGGGTTCGCGTTCCTATCGTCGAGCTCGGCCGACGAGGACGCGCAGGAGTCGGACAAGATCGGCGCGTCGTTCTTCACCTACTTCTTCGTGACCGGGCTGCGCGGCGCGGCGGATCGCAACCACGACGGCAAGATCACGCTGACCGAGGCCTACCAGTTCGCCTACGAGCAGACGCTGGGGCGGACGCAGAACACCACGCACGGGCCGCAGCACCCGGCGTACGACATGCAGCTGTCGGGGACCGGCGACGTGGTGATCACCGACCTGCGCAGCACGGAGGCGACACTGGTGCTGCCGGCCGCCCTGCGCGGACGGATCACGATCGTCGACAAGACCGGGCGGGTGACGGTCGAGCTGACCAAGGAGGCCGGCGACCCGCTCAGCCTGGCGCTGCCCGACGCGACCTACTCGCTGCACGTCGACAACGGCAACGGCGAGTTCGTCGCGACGGTGACGCTCGAGCACGGCGGCGAGCTGGCGTTCGATCCGGGCGCGCTGCACCGCACGACGCCGGAGCGCACGGTGGCGCGCGGGCCGGCCAGGTCGCGCAAGAGCAAGAGCGAGAACGAGAGCGAGAACGAGAACAAGAACGACAGCGAGAGCGAGGATGGTGACGAGGACGGTGACGACGAGGCGCGGGCCCCCGAGGCGCCTGCCACCGAGGCGCCCGCCGCCGAGGCGCGGGACGGCAAGGATCGCGGCGAGGACCACGGCGACGGCAAGCACCATCACCGCCACGGCCGGCACTCGCCCTGGTACCGGGAGATCGGAGCGAGCTTCGGCGAGGGGCTGCGGGTCGAGCGGCCGCAGGTGATGACCAACCTGGCGATGCCGGTGCAGAAGCCGGACTTCGACGCGCTGCTCACGCTGGGCGGGACGTCGCGCGAGGTCCACGGCACCCCGGTGATCGGCGTCGCCGAGACCGGCGACTTCTCGCTCGGCGCGACGCTCGGCCACAAGATCGGGTTTGCCTACGACATGAGCTTCGGGTTCGGGCCGGGGGTGTTCCTCGGCGACAACCTGCAGGTCGGCGCGACGATCGGCTT
>DATAPF010000353.1:0-1883 GCA_036265355.1 Kofleriaceae bacterium
CAGGCTCAGCGCGAGGTCGACCCGGCCGGCGAGGCGCTGCGCCTCGGCGATGTCGAAGATCAGCGTCGGGTGCGGCACCAGCTGATACGCCTTCTGGTAGAAGTTGATCGCCGTGTCGTAGTCGCCGATCTTGGCCGCGGCCAGCGCGGCGTCGGTGTACTGCCTGGCGACCTGCTTCTTGTCGACGGGCGCGGGCGCGGGCTGCGCCGACACCTGCGCCGGCGCGGCGGCGGTCCCGAGCACTGCGAGCAACACCAGGCGCAACAACACGCGACTCATCGGGCCTCCGTCAGAACGGGTTGACGCTTCGATCGCGATCGGTCTTCGAATTCTTGGTCGCCGGCGGCGCGGCCTTGCGCAGCGTGACGCTCTGGATGATCGGCTGCGACCCGCGCGCCACGACGATCCGGTCGGCGTATCCGGCGAGCCGCAGCACGAGCTTGACGTCGCGATCGCGGCGCGGGAGCGTGTGGTGGTACGGCGTCGTCCCCAGCACATTGCCGTCGAGCACGACCTGGGCGCCGCGCGGCGCGCTGTCGACCTCGACCTCGATGGTGTCGGCCGGGCCCGAGGCGTGTGGCGCCGGCTCGCGCGGCGCGCCGGCCGTCGACCGCAGGCGCGGAACGGTCCGCGGCGCATCGGGTGCTTTGTCGGCGGCCGGCGCCGGGGCCGGTGCAGGCTCGGCAGGGCGATCCGCGGACACCGCGGCCGGGCCCGTCGAGGGGGGCGCAGCAGCCGGGGCCGGGGCCGGCTCGGCCGGGCGATCCGCGGACACCACGGCCGGCGGGGCCCCCGGCGGCGTCGAGGCGGGCGCAGCCGCCGGGGGCCCCGCGTGCGCCGGGGGCTGCTCCTCGCGCGGTGCGCCCGCCACGCCGGATGGCACCGGCTGCGATGGCGGACCCGGCGGCGGCGGGCGGGGCGACGGCGCAGCGGCGGCTCCGGTCGGTAGCGGGCTGACCGGCGTGGGCTGCGCGGGCGCCGACGGCGCCGACGGCGGGTCGGCCGGGTGCGAGGCGATCACCGGCGCCTCGTCGCCGCGCCGCATCACGAGCGCCACGACGATCACCGTGATCGCCGCCAGGCCGACCGAGAACGCCGCGATCGGCCAGCGCCGCCGCCGGGCGCGCGGCAGCAGCATGCTGGTCGACGCCGATCCCGACAGCGTGGTGACCGACGGCAAGCTGATCACCGACGCTGCGCGGCGCGGGCCGCTCGAGACCGCGGCCCGATCGGCGGTCACCGCGTCGATCGCGCGGATCAGCTCGTCGGCGCTCTGCACGCGATCGGCCGGGGCCTTGGCGAGCAGGTGCATGACCAGCTGCTCCACGGCCGCCGGGACCTCGGCGCCCTGCCCCGCCATCGGCGGCACCGGCAAGTGGATGTGGGCGGCGAGCACGTCGCCCGAGCCCTCGCCGACGAACGGCGGCCGGCCGCAGCACAGCTCGTAGATCACGCAGCCCAGCGAGTACAGATCCGCGCGGTGATCGACCGCGACCCCGCGGCACTGCTCCGGCGCCATGTAGGTCGGCGTCCCCATCACCGCGCCGGTCTTGGTCACGTTCGACGACGTCGTCGAGTCGACCGCGAGCTTGGCGATCCCGAAGTCGAGTAGCTTGATCCGCTCGCCGCCCGGCACCTCGGGATCGGGGACCAGGAACACGTTGTCCGGCTTGAGATCGCGGTGCACGATGCCCTTGGCATGCGCGGCGCCCAGCGCACCCGCGATCTGCCGCGCGGTCGCCAGCACCGCGGGCCAGCGCTGCCGGATCCGCGCCGACCGCCGCCCGACCGTCTCGCCCTCCAGGCGCTCCATGACGATGAACGCCGCGCCGTCGGGGGTCCACCCGAAGTCATAGATCTCGACGATGCCGGGGTGGCGGATC
>DATAPF010000354.1:0-5297 GCA_036265355.1 Kofleriaceae bacterium
CAGGATACCGCATCCGGGGCGCGGGAAGCCACGCGATCGATGTGGCGGCGCTTGCCGCTGCAATCCGCGGCACCGGCGGTCTCACGCAGCGCTCAGCGCGCCCGGCAGCTCGCGAGCTCGATCAGCCGCCGCCGCGCGGCCTCCCAGGCGGCCTCGTCGGTGGGCCACGCCGGGGCGACGCCGGCATCGCCGAGCGCGCGCGGCACGAGCTGGGCGGCGAGCTGGTCGGTCGCCCGCCGATCGCACGCCGCGGCGAGATCCAGCAGCTGGTGGTCCTGGTAGCCGCGGCGCAGCGCCGCGAGCCGCAGCGTGGCCTGGCAGCCCGGCAGGGCGAGCGCGCCGTCCAGGTTGCCGTGGTCGTCGCCGTCGTCGAAGCTGACCGCGTCGATCCGCGGATCGAGCGCGCGGCCGGGCAGCGGTGCGCCGCGACGGTTGTGGCGATCGTGCCAGTACACCGCGTCCCACACGTACCAGATCGGGATCCGCCAGCGCCAGGCGATCCAGCCCCAGGTCCGCATCCCGGGCGGCTCGGCGTCGAGCACCATCGAGCCCGCGCGCGGCGGCGCGCCGTTGTAGGTCCAGCGCGCGACGCGGTCGCCGGCGAGGTGGGCCGCGGTCGGCGAGATGTAGAGGTCGATCGCATCGCCGTACACCGGCTGCGGATCGTCGGTGACCGCGAGCCGGAAGCTCGTGGGGCCGCCGCCCGCGGCGCGCACCGCATCGGCGAGCACGCGCAGCTGCTGGCGCCGGGCCGGGGTGCGCGGCTCGTCGATCGGGATCGCGAACGGGACCTGCCCGGTGCCGGCGAAGATCGCGATCCAGCGCTTGACCTGCTCGCCGGCGACCGCCGGATCCTCATCGATCCACACCGGCACGTCGCGCAGCCCGGGGAGCCCGGCGAGCAGCGGCTTGCGCGCCGGCCAGTCGTCGAGGTGGACGTCGGGCGACAGCAGCACGCCGTAGCTGCGGAACCGCGCGATGCACGCCTGCTCGTCGGCGTGCGCCCACCCGATCTCGTGCGGATCCTCGTAGCCCCAGACCCGGATCGGCAGCGGGGGCAGCGTGACCGGCGCGATGGTCAGTGCGACGGGGATCCTCCGGCCGGCCACGGTGAGCTCGCCGGTGACCGGACCGGGCGCCGCGTCGCGCGCGACCTCGATCTCGAAGTACGCCGGATCGGTGGTCGGCTGCGCCGCGGGCGACAGGCCGTCGGCGTAGCGGCCGGCGCCGTGGCTGCCGCCGTACATGTCCGTCGACGGCCGAGAGACCGCGAGCGCCTCGACCGCGTAGCCGCGGGCGACCGCTGCTCCCGCCGGGAACGCCAGCGCGACCGGGCCACCGCCGCGGTGCAGGACCTGCAGCCCGAGGATCTCGCCGCGCGCTGCGACCAGCGACACCCGGGCGCCATCGAACCACGGCGAGCTCGCCGGGATCGGATCGCTGATCCGGAGTCGGGTCGACTCGCCGACGATCTGGAGCGCCGGGCCCGCGCTCGTGTGCTCGCAGCCGGGCGAGATCGCACATGTGCCTGCCAGCCACAGGCTCGCCAGCGCCAGGGCTCTCACGCAGCCCCCACATACCAGGGCGTCCACCGGGTTGCCAGGCCTGGCATCGGACCACTATCGTGCATCGTCGTGTCCCTACCGATCGTAGCGTTTGCAAAGGACTGGCACGAGGATCCGACCTCGAATCACCACGTCCTGCGCGAGCTCGCGCGCACCCGCCGGGTGCTGTGGCTGAACTCGCTAGCAACCCGCACGCCGAAGCTGTCCTCGGGCCGCGACCTCGGCAAGATCCGCCGCAAGCTGGCCGAATTCACGCGCGGGCCGCAGAACGTCGAGAACGATCTCTGGGTGTTCACGCCGCTGGTCCTGCCGCTGCCGGCCAGCCCGGTGGCCCGCGCGGTGAACCGGCAGATCCTGCGCGCGACGATCCGCACGCTGCGGCTCCGGCTCGGGATCCGGCGGTTCGAGCTGTGGACGTTCCTGCCCAACACCGGGGACTACGTCGGGACGCTCGGCGAGGACCGCGCGGTGTACTACTGCGTCGACGAGTGGTCGATGTTCTCCTACCTCGACCGCGCCCAGACCGCCGCCGCCGAGCGCCGCCTGCTCGAGCGGGTCGACGCGGTGTTCGCGATCAACCACGCGCTGGCCGACGCAAAGCGCCAGGTCAACCCCGCGACGTTCGTGTCGCCGCACGGCGTCGATCACGCGCTGTTCGCGCGGGCGCTCGACCCGGCGCTGCCGGTGCCGGCCGACCTGGCGGCGCTGCCCCGGCCGCGGATCGGGTTCTACGGCACCCTGCGCGACTGGGTCGATTTCGAGCTACTCGCGCACGTCGCGCGCGCCCGCCCGGCGTGGTCGATCGTGCTGCTCGGCCAGGTGCTGTGTGATGTCTCGGCGGTACGCGGGCTTCCCAACGTTCATCTGCTCGGTCAGAAGCGCCACGACGACTTGCCCGCGTATTGCAAGGGGTTCGACGCTGGCATGATCCCGTATCGCATCGATGAGCGGATGAAGTTCGTCAACCCGTTGAAGCTGCGCGAGTACCTGTCGGCCGGCGTGGCGGTGGTCTCGACCCCGGTCCACGAGGTCGTGCGCTACGCCCACCTGTGCCGCGTGGCCGGCACGCCGGAGGACTTCGTCGCGGCGCTCGACGAGGCCATCGCAGAGGCCGACCCGGTGGCCCGCCGCAGCCGGTCCAGCGCGATGGCGAAAGAAACCTGGTCCGCGCGCGTCGCCGAGGTGATGCGCATCCTGGACGAGATGGCCCAGAACGATCAGGCAGCCCAGAGAGAACAGACGGAGATGCGATGAGCAATGCAACGTTTCGCGCCGGGATGGTCGGTGCCGGCAACATCTGCGAGTTCCATGTCGCCGCGGTCAAGAAGCTCGCGCCCGCGGTCGAGCTGGTCGGCGTGACCGATCTCGACGCCGCGCGCGCTTCCGCCAACGCCGAGAAGTGGGGCACCACCGCGTACAAGGACCTGGACGCGCTGATCGCCGCCGGCGCCAACGTGATCCACGTCCTGACCCCGCCCGCCGCGCACGCCCGGGTCGCGGTCGCCGCGCTCGAGCGCGGCTGCCACGTCCTGATCGAGAAGCCGATCGCCGAGGACGTCGAGGACGCCCGCCGGGTCGGTGCGGTCGCCCGCCAGAAGGGCCTGACCGCCAGCGTCAACCACTCGCTGCTCTACGACCCGCAGGTCAAGCGCGCGCTCGACGCGGTCGCCGCAGGCGCGCTCGGCCAGGTCGTCTCGGTCGACATCCTGCGCGGCTCGGAGTACCCGCCCTATGAGGGCGGGCCGCTGCCACCGTGGTACCGCGACGCCGGCTATCCGTTCCGCGACATCGGCGTGCACTGCCTCTATCTGATCCAGGCCCTGCTCGGTCCGATCGAGGACGTCGACGCCGACTGGAGCTCGCTGGGCGGCGATCCCAACCTCGCGTTCGACGAGTGGCGCGCCATGGTCCGCTGCGCGCGCGGCCTCGGCCAGTTCCAGCTGACCTACAACACGCGGCCGCTGCAGAGCCAGCTGATCCTCCACGGCACCAAGAGCGTGCTGCGCGTCGATCTGTTCGCCATGTTCCACGGCAAGCGGTCCAACACCCCGCTGCCCAAGGCCGCCGAGCGGCTGGTCAACGCGTTCGCCGACTCGATCGGCCCGATGATCGACGTGCCGATCAACGTCTGGAAGTTCGTCAGGAAAGAGGTCCAGGCCTACCAGGGCCTGCGCGATCTGGTCGCCGAGTTCTACCGCCGGCTCGCGGCCGGCGAGCCGCCACCGGTCTCGGTCGACGACGCCGCGCAGGTCGTCGGCTGGGTCGAGAAGGTCGCGCGCGCCGCCGACACCGAGCACCGCGACCGGGTCGCCAAGTTCACGCTGTCCGACCGGGTGCCGTTCCTGGTCACCGGCGCATCGGGCTCGCTCGGCCGGGCCACCGTCAAGCGGCTGCGCGCCGACGGCCACCGCGTCCGCGTGTTCCAGCGCCGGATCCCGCATGTCCCCGAGGGCGGCACCGAGGCCGGGATCGAGTACTGCTTCGGCAACCTCGGCGATCCCGACGCCGTCGACCGCGCGGTCAAGGGCGCCGAGATCGTCATCCACTGCGGCGCCGCCATGAAGGGCGGCTGGCCCGAGCACAAGGGCGGCACCGTGGTCGGCACCCAGAACGTGATCGACGCCTGCAAGAAGCACAAGGTCCGCCAGCTGGTCCACATCTCGTCGATGTCGGTGATCGACTGGGCGGGCTCGGCCGGCAACGGCCCGGTCAGCGAGGCCGCCAACCTCGAGCCCCGCCCCGACGAGCGCGGCGCCTACACCCGGGCCAAGCTCGAGGCCGAGCAGCTGGTCACCGCCGCCGCCGCCGCCGGCCTGCCCGCCGTCATCCTGCGCCCGGGCCAGATCTTCGGTGGCGGCATCCCGCTGATCAACGGCGCGATCGCCCGCAACGCCGGCGGCCGCTGGCTCGTCCTCGGCGACGGCAAGCTCGAGCTGCCGCTGGTCTACATCGACGACGTGGTCGACGCGATCATGGCCGCGGTCGCCAAGAAGCTCACCCGCGGCGAGGTCATCCAGATTATCGACCCCGAGCACCTGACCCAGGAGGACGTGCTCGGCCTGGCCGGGGGCAACAAATCCGTGCTCCGCGTCCCGCGCCCGGTCGTGTTCGCGCTCGGCAAGCTCAGCGAGTACCCGCTCGGCGCGCTCGGCCGGCCCAGCCCCGTCGCCGTCTACCGGCTCAAGAGCGCGCTCGCCCGCCTGCACTACGACAGCGATCGCGCCGCCACCATGCTCGGCTGGCGCCCCCGCGTCGGCGTCCGCGAGGGCATCAAGCGCGTCCAGCCCGCGCCGTAGGGCGTAGCGCCCGGGAGAACGCCGACACGCGACTCGCCGGGGGCTGCTGCGCGGATGGGCGTCGGAGCCGCGCCCGCCGAATCACCACCGCCGCCTGCGCGAGCTGCGCGAGGTATGTGCGGGACAACGATTGCCAATCGTAATCACGGTCGCGGCGTCCGACCCCATCCTGCTCGCGGTCGCCCCCGGCGAGTCGCGTTGGCGTCTCGCGCTCGTTTCTCGACTGCCAAAGCCGATCCTCGCCGCGCCGGATCTGTGACCGGCTCATGATCTACACCGGTGTGCTGCCTGCGGGGAGGACGAGCTTGGCCGCGAGCGAATCACGGCGGCCGTTCGCTACGGGGTTGCCGCAGGCGAGACGTTCGCGCCGAGCGACGCGGGGGGGCCCTTGATGAGGCCGGCACCGCCGCCACCGCCGCCACCACCACCACCATCG
>DATAPF010000355.1:0-12276 GCA_036265355.1 Kofleriaceae bacterium
CGTCGCGCCGAAGATCCGATCGAGCAGGTAGTTGCCCTGGCGCGCCGGCGACGCGTCGCGCGCGGTCAGCACCAGCGTGACCCCCAGCCCGGCGGCGCGCGCGGCGGCGGCGGTCAACCGCGCATGATTGGACTGCACCGCGCCGGTCGTGATCACCGACGTCGCACCGCGCCGGCGAGCGTCGGCGATCAGATACTCGAGCTTACGGACCTTGTTGCCGCCGAGCGCCAGGCCGGTCAGGTCGTCGCGCTTGAGCACGATGCGCGGACAGCGCCGCGGTCCACCGAGCGCTTCGCGCAGGCCGCGCGCCTCGGTGAGCGGCGTCGGCAGCGCGCCGAGCGCCACGCGCGGGATCGCAGTGAACAGCGAACGCGGTGCGGACGACATGGCGCTGCACGGTACCGCCGCGGCGGCAGCACGGTCCACACGCGCGGCGAAGGAGCGCGCAGCTCACGGGCACGCGGTCGGGGGCACGAACCGGACCACCTGCCCAAAGCTCCCGCCGGTCGCGGTCACCGCTTCGAGCTCTTCGAGGGGGTCAATCGCTTCATGACCTCCCTGGCCACGCGCTGCGCGTCCGATAGCTCCGGCATCACGACGCCCTCGCCGGTCTCGGTCTTGCCGAGGTGCACCTGGATCACCGGAACGCCGGCCCGGGCCGCACCGTCGAGCTCGTAGCGCATCCACGGGCTCGCCTTGTCCGACATCAGCATCACCACGCCGCTGGTCTTCCGCAGCGTGTCCTCGAGCGAGGCCGGGAACCCACGCTCGCTGGCGTCATCGGCCGACACGACACGGACCTTGCTGGTCTCGAGGGCGCGCTTCAGCTCCAGGGCCCAGGTCGCATCGGCCAGGCTCGACGAGATGAACACGGTGTGGGCGGCATCGGGCTTCGCCGGACGGCCGAGCTCCAGCCGCGCCTTCAAGGTGCTCGAAGCGCCTCGCTTGACGGCCACATGGGCGACGATCTCGAACTCGCTCCATCCGGTCTCGTCGAGCCGGAACCCGGTGCCGCGATCCGTCACGGTGCGAATCGGATCGGGAAACGTCGGATGCAGGTGGTACACGACGCGCTCGACGTTGGCGAGCTCTGTACGCTTGCCGGACAGCCAGACCGACCACTTCCATTCGCGGGACCCCTTTTGCTCGCTGCTCTGCTTCAGCTCGAGGGTCATGACGAGGCCCCTCCGGACAGCCGGGTGAGCTCGATCGGCATCCATTGCGAGGCCGCGGGCGATTGCCACTGCGCCTTCTGCAGCTTCACCGACACCTGGATCAGATCGTCGTCCTGGACCCCACCGATCCACAGCGACGTGCCGCCGGGCTCGGGGATCGGCGTCGCCGGGATCCACGGCCCCGGGATGCCGCCGGACACGAGCCGGTACATGCAGCTCGAGCTCTTGGCCTTCCACAGGCTGTGCGCCAGCTCGCTCGGCCGGAGCTGGATCTTCACCGTCCGCCCCGCCGAACGCTTCCAGTAGCCGACCGTGTCGGACAGCCGGAGGAACGCGGGCAGCGGATGGTCGCGGCGGTACTCGATGCGCTCGTGGTGCGCCCAGGCACCCGCGATCTGGACCTGATCCTCGAACAGCGCGACCGCCTTCTTGTCGAGGCTGCGCGCATGGGCAAACTCGTCCAGCACCCAGGGATGGCTGACGTAGCCACCGGCGTTCAGCGCGGCGCCGCGGGTCGCGAGCGCGACCAGCGCGTCGCAGCCCTGGATCCGCTTCGTGATCTCCTCGGTGAGCTGGCCGCCGCCGGCGACTCGTCCGGTGACCACGGCCAGATCGTGGCTCGCGAGCAGCTGTTCCACATCGTGAACGAGGTCGCGATCTTCGGGGTGGAACGAGAACGACAGGAAGACGCGCTTCATCGAGGCCCCGGCGATGATATCACCGCGGCGGATCCGCCGCGCGCGGGGTCAGTTACACGTCTGCTGGGTGCACAGGACGCCCTTGGGCGTGCAGATGCCGCAGCTCGGGTTGCAGCAGAACGTGCCCGGCGCGCAGATCGCACCGCCGCACGTCCCGCTCTCGGGTCCCAGCGCCAGCGTCGCCGGCACCGGCGCGGGCGCTGGCGTCGCCGGGGGAGCGCACTCGGGGCAGTGCGCCGCGCAGATCAGCGCGCCGTTGCAGCCGATGCACTGCCGGAGCGGCGGCCGGCACGTCAGCGCCGCTGGCTCTGCCGATGCAGCCGCCGTGTCCGGCGCAGCGCGCGACACCTCGGGCGATCGGGCGCACGCGGCCAGGGCCAGTCCGATCGACGCGATCAGGATCATGAGACGCGAACTCCGTGACTCGTTTCGCATGGGTACTCCTTCTCTCGTGATGAGCGAACGCACGCGCCGGTCGATCGACGCGCGCGATCTCAGCATCGACGTGAATCGTGCGCACATCAACCGCGTCACGGATGGTGAGCGAGGCCACGCGGCGCGTGCGGCCGCGCTCGATCTTTACCGATGCCTGCCGGGCTCGCTCGTGTGCTGGAGCACTGCATCGCGCACCTGCGTAGCCTGGCATCGCGGGCAGATCAGGGCAGCCCGAGCAGGCGCCCGAGGTGGCTCTTGAACGTGCGGCTGAGCTTGAGCCGGGTGCCGTCGTGCAGGAACACGACATACTCGCCGTGGAACATCGGCTCGAGCTCCTTGACCCGCCGCACGTTGACGATCGTCTTGCGGTGGATCCGCACGAAGCGGTCGGGGTCGAGCGCCGCCGCCAGCTTGTGCAGCGACTGGCGGACCAGGTACGTGTGCCCGCCAGCGTGGATCTCGGCATAGTAGTCCTGGGCCTCGATCCAGTCGATGTCCTCGATCGCGAGCGTGGTGAGCCGCGACCCGTTGCGGATCACCAGCCGCTCGAGCGTCGAGCCTGCCTTGCGCAGGCCGTCCCCGTACGGTGGTCCCGAGCCACGGGCGCGGCGCGGCGCGCCGGCCGCGCGCCGGCCGTGCGGCGTCCCGGCGGAGTCGTCGTCGAACCGCGCGCGGGCGTGGCGCTTGGCGCGCTCGACCGCGCGGAGGAACCGCTGGTCGTCGAACGGCTTGAGCACGTAGTCGACCACCTCGAGATCGAACGCGGTCACGGCGTGATCGGCGAACGCGGTGATCAGCACCGTGGTCGGCGGCGTCGCCAGCCGCCCGAGCGCCTCGAGCCCGTCGAGCCCGGGCATGCGGATGTCGAGGAACAGCAGCGCGATGTCCTCGCGCTCGATCACCGCGAGCGCGTCGTTGCCGCTGCCGCACTCGGCCACGACGTGGACGTCGTGATCGCGCTCGAGCGCCAGCCGGATCGCCTGGCGGGCCAGCGGCTCGTCGTCGACGATCAGCGCGCCGAGCGCGGCGGCCGCGCTCACGATACCCCCTCCAGGCCTTCCAGCAGCTCGCCGTGGAGCTCGAGCTGCTGCGCCGGTGCGCTGATCGCCGCGAGCTGCAGCGGCAGCTCGATCCGGATCGCGAGGCCGCCGCCCTCGGTGGGCGCGATCTCGAGGACATGCGCGTCGCCGTACAGCGCCGCCAGCCGCGCCCGCGTGTTGGCCAGGCCGATCCCCTGGCCGCGCGATCCGGTCTCGCGCGTGCCGCCATGATCGCGGACGATCAGCTCGAGGCGCTGCTCGCGCACGCCGGCGCGGATCTCCACGCCGACCGCCGTGCGGCTGCACTCGACGCCATGCCGGATCGCGTTCTCGAGCAGCGGCTGCAAGATCAGTCGCGGCACCCGCGCGCGCCGGACCTCGGGCGCGATCTCGACGCGGATCTGCAGCCGGTCCGCGTAGCGCAGCTTCTGCAGCTCCAGGTAGCGGTGCGCCAGCGCGATCTCGTCGCCGAGCGCGATCTCGTGGTCGCCGTCGGCCAGCGTCGCGCGCAGCAGCCCGCCCAGGGTCGCCAGGCTGCGGACCGCGTCGTCGGGACGGGCGCTGCGCACCAGCGCGCCGACCGCATGCAGGGCATTGAACAGGAAGTGCGGCTGCAGCTGCATCTCGAGCGCCCGCAGCCGCGCGGTGGTCAGCTCCTGGTGGAGCGCGGCCTCCGCTCGAGCTCGCGCGCGAACCCGGGCGTTCGCGCGCTTGACATGGCTGATCGCGACCACGGTCGCGTACGACAGCCCGTCGACGAGCGCCAGCGCAATGCACATCGACAGGTACGTCCACTTGAGGCGATCGCCCCACACCCGCAGCTGCACCGCGCTGTCGACCATGATGATCAGCGACAGCACGAGGACGTGGATCGCCGCGGCCCGGCCCCGGCGATCGCCGTCGAGCGGAGCGCGCCGCCCCATCCACAGCATCAGCGGTGTGTATACAGCCCACATCGTGAGACTCACGGCCGATACGATCAGCCATACCCCCGACGGCGCTCGACGATCGAGGTACGCGTCGATGCAATGGCGCGCCGCCTCGAACACATAGAATGCGCCCCATACCCCGGCGATCCATCCCCAGCGCGCGTGGCGGTACGCTCGCACGAGCCCATCCGGTCCCTCGTTCAGATCCATCCGACCAGCGTACTTACGCGGCGCGGCATCTCCGCGCGGTGGGTCTTCCCTCACGATACTCGCAGCTGAAGACCGCGGCGCGCACGCCTCATTTGCTGTCGTGGGACGTCGCAGCGACGTCCGCTCACGCTCACGAGAGACCGGCTTGCGGCCCAGCCCACCGGCCTGCGGAGCGGTGCCGGCACGTGACGGTACCACCGAGCGCGCGTCACGAGCTCGAGAAGGGACGCGCTGCGGGGAAGCGGCTGGTCGGCTGCATGGATGTCCGTAGCCACCGGCTCGCGGTGTCGTCCGAGATCGATCCGTGGCACCGCCGGATCCTCTCATCCTGTGTAGACGATGCGGTCGTCCACGCGCGACTGTGCTTTGTTCGTCCACATGATCGTAATTAAGAAATGATTAAAATAGGTATTAAGGAAGGGAGCGCTCTCAGCGGGCGCGCGGGCCTGCGCCGGCTCGACGAGACGCCCATGGATCCGCATCGTCCACTCTCGATCTCCAGTGCACGATGCAAGACGGCCGACCTTTCGGCCGCTGACATTCGATAGAACAGAACATCCGCTTCGGCGGCACTGACCGCCGGGTCGGTCATCCCAGGCCAGATCCAGATTTGCGGTGAATGCCTTCGTGGGCCGAAGCACCGGATGGCGTGAGACCGACGACGCGGATCGGGCTGCATCGCGTTTCTCACGATCGTCTCATCATGCTCGAGGTCGATGACGAGTGTGAGTTGCCCTGCACTTCCACTGCAGGCCGATGCGGAACCACCTCATGGAGTGAATTTCTTGTTACTGAAATTTCGATATGACCGCACGATTTGTCCGGCATTAGTAGTGGGGCACTTTGGCTGCGATTGCATATCGCCGGTCAATCACCGCGAACCGAGCTGCAGACAATCAGTCGACATGAAGTATTCCCTGACCGAGCCAGGCGCGAGCGCGACTCGCGTTCGCCAGGTCTCACGTCCGGACCCACGCCGACGACTGCCGCGCTAACTCCGTAATTTCATGCTCAGAGTCGAGCTAGCAGACGCACGAAACAGTATGAGAGGAGTCGTAAATGAGAAGTTACATTCGTAGCAGAGTACGTCAGCAAGCTGGTGCACTGGCCGGCGTCATCATCGCCGGAGGTCTCGTCGCGGGGTGCGCAGACGCGCCGAGCGACGAGGAGCAGGTCGCGTTCAGCGCCACCGAGCAGGACATCACGCCCGCGATCTCCACCGGCGATCCGTTGCCCGGGATCAGCGCATCGGCCTTCGCCGCGGCGAAGGCCAACTTCGCGGCCGCGGAGGCACTCGCGGACGGGCTCGGCCCGGTCTTCAACGAGAAGGCCTGCGGCAACTGCCACAACCTGGGCGCGACCGGCGGTGCCGGCAACCAGATCGAGCGCCGGTTCGGCCGGTTCGACAACGGGGTGTTCAACAGCCTCGCGAACGAAGGCGGATCGCTGCGCCAGCTGTTCTCGGTGGGCTCGTTCACCGGCGCGAACGGCCAGGCATGCAACGCCCCCGTCGAGGTCGAGCCGGCCGATGCGACCGTGCACAACGTCGGCCGTATGACGACGCCGCTGTACGGCGCCGGTCTGATCGACGCGATCGCGGACTCGGTCATCCAGGGCAACGCCAGTGCGCAGCCCACGTCGATCCGCGGCACCGTCAACAGCGTGAAGGTCCTGCTGCCGAACCCCGCGGATGCCACCCAGGTGCTCAACGGAACGCGCGTGGGCAAGTTCGGCTGGAAGTCGCAGGTCGCCACGCTCGCTCAGTTCTCCGCCGATGCCTACGTGAACGAGATGGGGATCACCACGCAGCACTGCATCAAGGGCACGTCGGTCCTGAGCTTCGCCACCGAGTCGAAGCCCAACGGGAAGGCGCAGCCCACGGGTTGCGACGATCTCGCGCCCGCCGCACCCTCCGGCATTCCGGCGGGGACCGACGATTCCGTCGGGAGCTGCGCGAATGGGCTGTCCGAGCTCCAGGGCGACGTCGCCAACTTCCTCACGTTCATGACGTTCCTCGCGCCGGCGCCGCGCCTTCCCATCGATGCGGGCACCGACCTCCAGGGCGGCACGGTGTTCAACCGGATCGGCTGCGCCGGGTGCCACCTGCTGAAGGACTACAACACGGGGTCTCATCCGCCGAACGGCGTGCCCGCCAACATGACGTTCCGGCCGCGCACGGACTTCCTGATCCACGACATCGGCACCGGCGACCAGATCGGCAACGATGGGGACACGCTGGCGCGCACCAAGCTGATGCGGACCGCGCCGCTGTGGGGCCTCCACCTCCGCACGCACTTCATGCACGACGGCACCCAGACGTCGATCACCGGCGCGATCAATGCGCACGCGGGTCAGGCCCTCTCGGCGAAGAACGCGTTCAACGCGCTCAACAGCTCGGACCGGAGCGCGATGCTGACCGCGATGGAGTCGGACTGATCTGAACTGGTGTCCTGAATACCGCAGCCCACCACGGCCGTGGTGAGTTGCGAGGATTCGTGGTCCGAGTCCGGCTCGACGTGCGCGAGCCGGATTCGGCCATTTTCGGCCGCGAGCGTGCCAGTGGCCGCACTACCGATCGCGTACGGCCGGTGCCGGCGCCACGGCGCCGGTCCGGATGATGATGGTATCCTTCATGATGAAGCCGCCCGCGACGCGGCCGAGCGCCTCGTCGGTGAGCGTGCGGAGGGTCAAGGGGCGCAGCGCGAGCTTGCGGGGGGGCGACTTGTGCATGGCCGCCGGTATTGCAACCGCAGCGCCATCGCGAAACCTTCGAAGTCTCGCGCACATCGCGGCGGTCGGGCCGATGGCGCAGAATCGGCGTGCCGCGCAGGCGCGCGGGATCCCGCGACCCGGCGAGCCGGCGACTACCAGAGGTCGAAGTCGGCGCCCAGGCAGGCCTGCACGATGACCGGGTTGACCCAGATGTTCATCTTCGCGGTGCCGACCTCGACGCTGTCGAACAGCGGCAGGCCGGGGGTCTTGACGTTGATGTGCTGGACCTCGGCGCGGGCGAGCATGAAGGCAATGAACTTCACGTCGATCCGCGCGTAGAGCCAGCGCGTCAGGTGCGCATCGAGCCCGCCCTGGAGCACCAGGCCCGGCGCCGGATCGATCGACATCTCGGGGTGGTTGACCTCGGTGAGCGTCGGATTGGTCACCCGGGCGTTGCGGGTGAACAGCACGCTCGGGCCGATCCCGAGGTACGGCGAGACGTAGCGATTGTCGATCAGCTTGTAGGTCGCGGTGACCACGACGGGTACCGCCTGGGCCTCGCCGAGATCGGAGCCGAGCGGGCCAACGCCGGTGGGGATCCCGAGCGCCATCGGCGCGATCGAGGTCGTGGCGAGCGTCCCGGTGGCGTGAAACTTGACGGTGAACGGCAGGCCGAGCACGAGCTCGGTCGACCAGCGGCGGCTCGCCGTCGGGAGCACGTAGCCGATGATCGCGGCGGGGGTGGCTGCCGAGTCGATGGTGGCGCCCGAGCCGCGGATCGCGCCGTTCTGCACCGCGAGGCTCGCCGCACCGTGGACATCGGCGAGCTCGAGCTCGCGCGACGATGACACCGGCTTGATCAGGGCGCCGCCGAGCCGGACATACACCGCGGGGCGGCGCGACGACGAGGCATGCGCCGTCGTGCTGGCCGCGGCTGCTCGCACGGGCGAGGCGGTCGCCGGCGCGGGGGCTTCGACTGCCGGCGCGAGGGGCTCGCCTGCTGGCGCAGGGGACCCGGCCGCGGTCGCTCGCACGGGGGACGCGGTCGCTGGCGCGGGGGACCCGGCCGCTGGCTCGGCGCGCCCGCGGGAGCTCCCTGCGAGCGTGGCGGTGACGAACACTGCGACAGCGAGCCGGCGGGCAGCGGACCGCCGATGGCAAGCCCGGGTTTCGATCGATGCTTCGATCGGTGCTGAGTTCGGTGCGGTCATCGCGCACCTCCGCGCAGCGGCGGCGACACCAGCTGGAGCTTGAGTCCTCCGAGCGGCATCAGCATGTGCACCACGCCGGTCTGGTTGTTGCCCTGGATGTTGACGTCGATCGGAACGTCCGCAACGTTGGCCACCGCGATCGCGATGCGCCCGTCGGGGAGGAACCGCAGCGGTCCGCGTACGTCGACCGACAGCGGCTTGCTGTGCAGGTCGTGTTCGGCAAACACGAAACCCAGATCGGGAGCGTCGAGATACAGCGCAAGCCTGGCCACGAAGGTCGGTGTGCCGTGATCGTCGATGACGTATCCCATCGCCGGGCCAGCGGGGGCCTCACGGAGGCGCATCACCAGCGCGCCGGTGTCCTGGAGGATCGTCGTGCCCGTGATCAGCTTCGTGTTCAGCGGCAGCGAGGTCACGATGACCAGCTGGGGCGACATCGCCACCGGGACGCAGCTCGCGGCGGTGCTTCCGTCGGGAAGTGCACAGTCGTGCGCCGCCGGGAGCAGGGCGACGGGGAGCGCGGCGGACAGCGCGCTGCACGCTTCGACCTCGGGGGTGGCGGCGATGCAGTCCGGCACCGAGAAGCTTGCGGCGGTGAACGCGCCGGCCGTGCCGGTGATGCGCAGCGCCACGCGGTTGTCGTCGCTCGCCGCCTCGCCGGCGTCGATCGTACCCGAACCGTTGACGTCGCCGATCGGCGCGGTCTCCATTGTCACCAGGGTCGCCGTGGTCGCGGCGGCCCCTGTGAAGTCGATCAGGAGGTTCGCCCGCGCGAGCACGGTCGGCGCTGTGCGGCCAACCGTGCTCAGGTTCACCGCGACGCCGTTGGTCCCGCAAATCTCGCCGGCGTCGCAGCTGGCATCCGGGCCGGACACCAGTGTCAGGCGATAGTGCTTGTCGACCTGCCACGGCTGGTCGGGGACGAACGACACGGCGCGATCGCGCAGCTGCAGAGTCCCGGCAACCGGTGCGACGCAGCCGCCGCCGGTGTCGAATTCCTCGATGCGGATGCTGCCCGTGTTGCACGCGGTGCCGCGCATCACCGAGGCCGGCGCCAGCGGCTGGGTGAACCGCACGTCGATCGCCTCGTTCGCGGCGAGCGAGAACGGATGGTAGTCGTCGCCTGCTTTGTCGCTGGTCAGGCAATGCCCCGGTTTGTTCGCATCGCCGCCGGTGAGCACGCACGGCGCGCCCGGATGCACCGACTCGACGGTCGCCGGCGCGGTGGTCGCGATCTGGAGCGGGGTCGTGAAGCTCGGTGGGGTGGTCGCCGGCAGCGGGTTGCCCGCGAGGTCGGCGACGTCGCCCAGCGCGACCTGGTAGGTCGTTCCCGGCAGCAGCGGCGACAGCGGGTGGATCGCCAGCGCCGCGCCGTGGCCCTCGATCGCGGCCGGCACAGTCTGCCCGTCGCCGGTCTGGAGCTGGACCCCGCCGGCGCGCGCTCGCTCCAGATCGATCGGCTCGCTGAACACCAGCTCGACCGCGGTGTCGAGCGAGGCGGGGGCGGCAGTGGCGCCCGGCAGCGCCGCCAGCAGCGTCGGTGCCGTGCCATCGGTGTCGAGCGCGGCGTCGGGATCGGTGATCAGCTCGAGCGCCAGGTTCGTGGTCGTGGTCGCGAGCCCGAGCAGGTCGAGATCGATCGCGATCGCGGCCTCGATGTCGAGCACGCCGTCGTCGGCGATCACCACGCCCGAGCCCTGCACGCCGAGCGCGGTCTGGGTCAGCACCGCATTGCCCTCGGGATCGACCGCGTAGATCGCGAGGTCCAGGCTGAGGTCGACGAGCAGCGGCGAGCGATCGTTGTCGGGGCGCTGGTCGACCGGCTGATGCGGATTGCGGTAGATCCGACCGCCGGCGTCACTGAGCAGCTCGATCAGGATGTCGCCGGTGGAGAGCCCGGCCGGCACCACACCGCCGAGCTGCACGTCGAGCCCGCCGGCGCGCAGGCGCTGGCCGCGCCGGATCGTGAACGCGAGCCGGTCGCTGAGCTTCCGATCATCGGGCAGCGTCTGATCGAGGATGGTCGGATCGCCGAGCTCGATCGCGAGCGCGCCGGGCTGCATTGCGAGCGCGGTGGTGCCGATCAGCGGACTGTCGATCGCGATCGCGTTGCGGGTGGCGCTGACGTGCGGCGCGGCGGGACCGTGGTCGCCGGCGGCGCGCGTGCGCAGCATCTCCACGATCGGGTGCGCGGCGGCGCTGCGCCTCGGCGTCAGCGCGACCACGGCCGGTGTCACCGGGCGGCCGGCGAGGTCGGTCAGGCCGCTGCCGATCTTGAGCTGGTACGACTGGTCCGCCACGAGATCGTCGATCGGGTCGAGCGACACGTGAACGCTGTCGAACAGCAGGCGCGCGGGCACCGCGGCGCCGGACCCGTCGACCAGCTCGATCCGGCCGGGCGCGAGCGCGACGCTGCGCGGATCGAGCGGCTGGGAGAACACCAGCCGGATCGTCGAGCTCTCGAACATCGGCCGCAGCGCCTCGGGCTGGTCGGGTGGGCCGCCGTTGACTGCGAGCAGGGTGGTCGCCGCGGTGCTCGGCCGCGTGCTGCGCGTGGTGAAGTGAACCAGCGGCCCGCTCGCCGGCAGGTTGCCGGCCGCCGGCGCCAGCTCGGGGCGGGCGTACACCGCATACGGCGTGCCCTCGGCGAGCGCGGCGGTGAGCTGCACGATCCGGCCGTCGCCGGTCACCATGGCGTTCGCCGCGACCGGGCCGTCGGGGCCGACCAGGCACAGCGCGCCGACCGGCTGCACCGCGGTCCCCGAGCACGCGGCGATCGCGCTCGCGTTCACCGGATCCGAGAACGTGACGACGATGCGCGCACCGAGCGGCACGTCGAGCTGGCCATCGGCCGGGAACGTGTAGACGACACCCGGCGCCGGCCCCGGCGGCCCCGCCGGCGTCGAGCACGCCGCGATCGCGCCGATCATCACGCCGAACCAGAGCTCGCGCCTCATGGATCGACCCTATCATCCGCCGCGGCCGCGTCACGGCGCGGCGCGGAGATTGCCCTCGATGACTGCGCGCGCGGACCGCGCCCCGAGCATCGACTGTGAGCCCCGGGACGGTTGTTTCACCGGCGGGACAGCGTCCCACGTTGTCTCCGGTTCATGCTGCGGAGCGAAGCACAGCGCGAGGCGTCGGTGAGGGCGGCAGCGGCGTCACGCGGAGTCGTCGGTGGTCTTGCAGGCGGCCGCGCGGGCGAGCAGGCGGGCGCGCTGGCGAGCGTTGCCGGCGAGCTCGGCGGCGCGCTCGAACTCGCGGCCGGCTTCGGCGCGGCGGCCGAGGCGCTCGAGCAGATCGGCGCGGGCGGCGGGCAAGAGGTGATAGCGGGCGAGGCTGGGCTCGCGGCGCAGCTGGTCGAGCAGCGCGAGGCCGGCCCGGGGGCCCTGGGCGCGCGACACGGCCATCGCGCGGTTGAGCTCGATCACCGGCGACGGGGTCAGCCGGACGAGCTCGCCGTACAGCGCGGCGATCGCCGCCCAGTCGGTGGTGTCGACGCTGGCGGCGCGGGTGTGGCACGCGGCGATCGCGGCCTGGAGCTGGTAGCGGCCGGGCGCCCGGGTCAGCACCTCGGCGCGGGCGAGCGCGGCGAGGCCGCGGGCGATCAGCGCGCGATCCCAGCGCGCGCGGTCCTGGTCGACGAGCAGCACCGGCTCGCCGTCGGCGTCGATCCGGGTGGCGGTGCGCGAGGCGTGGAGCAGCATCAGCGCCGACAGGCCGTGGACCTCGGGCTCGTCGGGCGCGAGCTGGGCGAGCAGCTCGCCGATCCGGATCGCCTCGGCGGCGAGCGCCGGGCGCATCAGATCGTCGCCGGTGGTCGCGGTGTAGCCCTCGTTGAAGATCAGGTAGACGACCTCGAGCAC
>DATAPF010000356.1:0-13672 GCA_036265355.1 Kofleriaceae bacterium
GATCGCCAGCCTCGTCGAGGCCGGGATCGGCGTGTCGTTGATCCCGGCCTCGTTCGAGGGCCGGCGGACCGGAGGGCTGGTCTACCGGCCGCTCACCGGTCCGCAGGTCCGGACCACGACATCGGTGTGCTGGCGTGCCACCGGGGCATCGCGGGCCGCCGAGGCGTTCCTCGAGGTGCTGCGGGGCGAGATCGCGCGTGCATCGACCCACCGCAGCTCTCGCGCCCGGTCGGCGTGAGTTAGCTCCGCAAATTGCTTGACCCCGAGCGTCACGGTTTGATACCAACCGGCAGGTAAGCTACCGACTGGTAGGTAGATATGAACGCCAACGCTCAAGATCTCCAGGGCTTTCCATGCCGGACCGTCGGCGCTGCGTGGTGCAGCGTCGACGAGGCGGCGGCGACTGTTCCCGACGGCGCCTGGATCTCGCCCGGCGGGTTCATGCTCGGGCGCGCGCCGATCGCGCTGGTGCTCGCGCTGATCCGCGCCGGGAGGCGCGACCTGCGGATCCTGTCGCTGCCCAACCCGCTGCCGGCCGAGCTGCTGGTCGGTGCCGGGGCGGCGGCGCGGGTCGAGTTCCTGTTCAGTGCACTGACGCTGGCCAACCGGGTGCGGCCGATGCCGGCGCTCAAGCGCGCGATCGAGGCCGGTCGGGTCGCCTGGGTCGAGCACGACGGCTATCGCGTGGTGCAGCGGCTGCGCGCCGCCGGCATGGGGCTGCCGTTCATCCCGGCGCCCGACGCCGACGTGTCGGAGCTGGCGGCGCTCGAGCCGCCGGTGTACGCGGTCGATCCGTTCACCGGCGCGCGCGTTCCGGTCGAGCGCGCGTTTCACCCCGACGTCGCGCTGGTCCACGCCCAGGCGGCCGACGACGCGGGCAACCTGTACATCGAGGATCCGACGACCGACCTGCTGGTGATCGCGGCGGCGCACCGCGTGATCGCCACCGCCGAGGTCCGGGTCCGCGCGCTGCCGCGGGTCACGGTGCCGGGGTTCCAGGTCGAGCGCGTGTGCGAGGCGCCCGGTGGCGCATGGCCGACCGGCTGCGTCGGCCATTACCCGCATGACGAGGCGGCGCTGCTCGACTACCTCGCCGCCGCCGAGGCCGGGCACGGCGCGGCGTGGATCGAGGCGGCGCTGGCGGGCTCGCCGGAGGCCGCGGTGACAGCGCTTTCCAGCCGAGGTGCCGCATGATGATGACCGCTTTCATCCCGGGCGCCGCGCCCCGCGCGCGCCGTGACTCCCCGATGACCGCGGGCACGCGGCGGATCGCGCATGGCCTCGCGCCGATCTGCCGCGTGCCCCCGATCTGCGATCCGCGCCGAGACCAGGGCCGGGGCGCAGCCGCAGGAGCGGCGCCGTGACGATCGCGATCGCCGAGCGCGATCCGGCGGTGCGGGCGCCGGTGCCTGCCACGAGCGCCGCCGACCGGCTGATCTGGCGGATGGCCGGCGAGATCGCCGACGGCGCGGTGGTCGCGACCGGCGTCGCGTCGCCGCTGGCAGTGCTCGCGATCGCGCTGGCGCGCGCGACCCACGCGCCGCGCCTGACCTACCTGGCGTGCGTCGGCTCGCTGAACCCGGCGGTGTCGCGGCTGCTCGGCTCGAGCGAGGACCTCGCCTACCTGACGGGCCGCTCGGGCGAGGTCACGATCCCCGACCTGTTCGACCACGCGCGTCGCGGCCGGGTCGACAACATCTTCTTCGGCGCGGCCGAGGTCGACGGCGCCGGCCGCACCAACCTGTCGGCGACCGGCTCGCTCGCGCAGCCGGGGGTGAAGTTCCCCGGCGTCGCCGGCGCGTGCACGCTGCGCCGGTGGTGCCGGCATCCGGTGCTGGTCGTCCCGCGCCAGAGCAAGCGCTCGCTGGTCGCGCGGGTGGCGATCCGCAGCACCGAGGACGCGGCGCGGCGCACCTGGCTGCTCACCGACCTGGCGACGTTCACCGTCGGCGGCACGGCCGCAGCGACCGAGGCGGCGCCGGAGGTGGAGCCCGAGGCGGTGCTCGAGGCGATCGAGCCGCGCGTCGCGCTCGACCACGTCCGCGCGCGCACCGGGTTCGGCTACGTGGTCGCGGCCGCGTTCCACGCGCTCCCGGATCCCCCGGCCTCCGCGGTCGACACCCTTCACTCGCTCGACCCGGCCGGCCTGCGCGGCGAGCTGGTCGGCGCCGCACCCTAGGAGATCCCATGCAAGCAGTCGTGCTGGAGCAGTTCGGCAGCGTCGATCACCTGATGCTGCGCTCGATCGCGGATCCCAGGCCCGGCCCGGGCGAGGTGCTGCTCCGCGTGCGGGCGTGCGGGGTTTGCTACCACGACGTGATCAACCGCCGCGGCAGCCTGCCGCGCACCACCGTGCCGGCGATCCTGGGCCACGAGGTCGCCGGCGAGGTCGTCGAGGTCGGCCCGGACGTGCGGGGCTGGTCGGTCGGCGATCGGGCGGCCACGCTGCAGCGCATGTCGTGCGGCGACTGCCCGGCGTGCGCCGCCGGCCGGACCAGCCTGTGCAAGCGCGACAACCGGTTCTTCGGGGAAGAGCTGCCCGGCGGCTATGCCGGGCTGATGGTCGCGCCAGTCGGCGGCATCGGCCACGTGCCCGCGGGCATCCCTTGGACGGTCGCGGCGACGGTGTGCTGCACCGCGGGCACCGCGGTCCACGTCGTGCGCACCCGCGGCCGGATCCAGCGCGGCGAGACCGTGGTGGTCACCGGCGCCAGCGGCGGGGTCGGCCTGCAGGTGGTCCAGCTCGCGCGGCTCGACGGCGCGCGCGTGATCGCGGTGACGTCGAGCACCCGCAAGGCGCGCGCGCTGTACAGCGCCGGCGCCCAGGAGGTCGTGGTGGCGCCCGATCTGGAGTACGCGTCCGCGGTCCGCCGGCTGACCGGCGGCGAGGGCGCCGGCGTCGCGATCGAGATCGTCGGCTCGGCGACGTTCGCCCAGACCCTCAAGGCGATGGCGCCGGGCGGCCGGGTGGTCGTGGTCGGCAACCTCGAGAGCGGCACGATCGCGCTCAACCCCGGGCTGGTGATCGTCAAGGAGCTCGAGATCCTCGGCGCGTACGCCACCACGGCCGGCGAGCTCGAGACCGCGCTCCGCCTGACCGCGTCCGGCAAGCTGGCGTCGTACGTCACCGACGTGCTGCCGCTCGGTGACGCCGCCAAGGCCCACGTCCGGCTGGAGAACCGCGAGGTCGCCGGCCGGCTGGTGCTGTGCCCCGATCCCGTCTGACCGCCGGCTGTCCACACGGCCGCACAAGGAATCCCATGAAGCATCGCATCGGCATCCACGCCTTCGGGCTCGCCATCCCGCGCCGCTACCTCGCCATGGAGGACCTGGCGGGGGCGCGCGGCGTCGACCCCGCCAAGTACACCCACGGCCTCGGCGCGCGCGAGATGGCGGTCGCCGAGCCCGGCGAGGACACCGTCGCGCTCGCTGCGCTCGCCGCCCGCCGCGCGCTGGCCGGCGGCGACGTCGCGCCGCACCGCCTCGGCATGCTCGTGGTCGGCACCGAGACCGGCGTCGATCACAGCAAGCCGGTCGCGTCGTTCGTCCACGGCCTGCTCGGGTTGCCGGCGGCGATGCGGGTCTACGACACCCAGCACGCGTGCTACGGCGGCACCGCGGGCGTGATGGCCGCGGTCGAGTGGATCGCCTCGGGGGCGGCCGACGGCCGCGCCGCGCTCGTGGTGTGCTCGGACATCGCGCGCTACGGCGTGGCGACCGCGGGCGAGCCGACCCAGGGCGCCGGCGCGGTCGCGATGGTGATCTCGACCGACCCCGGGCTGATCGAGCTCGACGTCGGGATCTCGGGCGCGGCGTCGAGCCACGTCCACGACTTCTGGCGCCCGCTCGGCCTGCGCGAGGCCCAGGTCGACGGCCACTACAGCGTGCAGTGCTACCTCGACGCGGTCGCGGCCGCCTACCGCGGCTGGCGCGGCCGCGCGGCCGCGCGCGAGCTGGTTCGCGGCGCCGGCCTGGCCAGCGAGCAGCTGGCGCGGATCTGCTACCACGTGCCGTTCTGCAAGATGGCGAAGAAGGCGCACCTCCACCTCCGGCGCTGCGACGTCGAGGACGCGGGTGGAGCATGGGACGCGGCCGCCGAGGACCGCGCGTCCGCCGCGTTCCGCGATCAGGTCGAGCCGTCGCTCGGGCTGTGCGCCCGGATCGGCAACATCTACACCGGCTCGCTCTACCTCGGGCTCGCCGGGCTGCTCCACGCCCAGGCCGATCGGCTCGCCGGATCGCGGATCGGGCTGTTCTCGTACGGCAGCGGCTGCACCAGCGAGTTCTTCTCCGGCGTGGTCGCCCCCGGGGCCGCGGCGCGGATCGCCGCCACGCAGATCGACGAGCTGCTCGCGGCGCGCGAGCGGATCTCGGTCGCCGAGTACGAGCGGATCATGGCGCTGCCGCCGACCGCACCGCTGGTCCCGTGGCCGGCCCACGCGCCCAGCGACCAGTTCCGGTTCGTCGGCGTGTCGAACCACCAGCGCCAGTACGCGAGCGGCTAGGCCGGACCCTCGCCGCGACGTCTCGGTCGATCCATTTCCGCTCGCTGCGCTCGCGGTGGCGAGCGGCGCGGGCAGATCGGGGCCCACGCCCGAGAGGGGCGACCGAAAGCCCGTTGGTCGTGGACTCACTGCAACCCTCACTCGCACTTGCGCCTCGACAGATCCCCGCTCGATGCCGCCCCGAGCGCGCCAGTGGCCCGAAACGTTGAACCGGCCACCGCCAAGGGGGACTCGAACCCTACCGACGCAAGCCGAGATCCTTACCATCTCGCGATCCGGCGGTGAGCACGAAGGCTTGCGTCAGAACCGAGTCCCGGTTCATCCCGCTCATGAGTACCGCGTTAGCGTGATTGGCACGTAATCGACGCCAGTCTGTTCCTTTAGGACTCAACATGACTTGCGGATTCTTACGCGAAATGTTGGCCCGGCACGCGATAGATTCCCCGGCGGTTCCATTGCAACTGGATGCCGGCGCGCGTCGGCCAGTGCCTTCTCGGCGGCGGCCTGCAGGGCATGTCGCCCTTGGCCTGCGCGATCGCGGCAGCCTGATCGGCGAGGACCTTCTGCGGATCGGTCTTCGCCATGGTCTGCAGATCGCCGACCCCGCCGCGCGCGTCGCCGATCGGCGCGCGGGCGGCGGCGGCGACCGGCGGGGTCAAGAGCGGCGCTGTGATCGCGCCATCTCATTCTCCATCTCACTCGATCCTCACGATGTTTGAGCGTATGATGATGTTTCGGCGGAGCTTCCGGAGTGGAGGCCGCCGGGGTGGTCCAACACGCACGTTGCTGCGACGGGAGGTGCACGATGGCGCATATCATCATTTCAAATGTGACGATCCTGACCATGAACCCTGCTCGCCAGATCATCGAGAAAGGGTGGATCTCGATCACTGGCAATCTGATCGACGCCATCGGGGAGGGCGATTACACCGGCCCGGCGCCGACCATCGAGCACATCAACGGGCAGAAGGGGGTGATCATGCCCGGGATGATCAGCACGCACCAGCACGTCATCGACTCGCTCGTGCGAGGCGGGCTGGAGGTCGACCGCGCGCTCTTCGACTGGCTCGTCAACGTGTACTACGCGGGCACGTCCGCGTACACGCCGCAGGACTGCGCGATCGCCGCCAAGCTGAACATGGCTGAAGCGATCTCGTCGGGCGTCACGACGATCACCGACAACTGGGGCGTCAACAACGGCGACGATCCCGTGCGCGTGAACGAGTGCGCGGAGGCCACGCTCGAGGTGTACCGGACCACGGGCATCCGCATGATGTTCGCGCGCATGTTCAGCGACACGTTCCCGGCGTACTGGGGTCCCCTCGTCGACGTCCTCCTGCGCAAGGTGCCCGGGATCGTGCTCAACCCGGCGACGCTCGTCGAGCCCACCCAGGCGGCCCTGACCAGCATCGAGGCGCTGATGCACGCGCACCACCGCACGGAGAACGGGCGCATCAACGTCTGCCCGGCTCCGATCCTGCCCCAGACGGTGACGCCGGAGGGCCTGATGGGCTCGCTCGCGCTGGCGCGCCAGTTCGACACGATCGTCGCCATCCATCACTGCGAGTCGGAGACGGACGCGCGCGTCTTTCGCGAGTCCGGTCCGGGCCTCTCGTGCACGGACTACCTCAACTGCCTCGGCTTCCTCGACGAGCGCATGCTCGGCGCGCACTGCGTGTGGCTCGACGATCGAGACATCCGCCTGTTCAAGGTGAACGACGTCAAGATCTCGCACTGCCCCTCGAGCAACATGTTCCTCGCCTCGGGGTACGCGCCGGTGCCCAAGTACATCGCAGCCGGGCTCACGGTGGGGCTCGGCACCGACGACACGAACACGAACTCGAACATCTCGATCCTCACCGAGATGCGGCACGCGGCGCTCATCCAGAAGGGGCTCTCGCACGACGCCGGCGCCATGACCGCGGAGAAGGTGCTCGAGATGGCGACGATCGACGGTGCCCGCGCGATCCGCCTCCAGGCCGAGATCGGCTCGCTCGAGGTCGGCAAGAAGGCGGACATCGTCCTGTTCAACACGAACCGGCCATGGTGGTACCCGCAGCATCACCTGCCGTCGGTGATCGTCTACCAGGCGCACGTCGACGACGTGCGCACCGTGCTCATCGACGGCAAGGTGGTCATGCGCGACCGCGAGCTCAGCTTCCTGCCCGACGGGACGCGCCAGGCGTTCTTCCAGTCCGCGCAGCAGGCATCGAACGGGATCGTCCAGCGCGCCGGGATGCAGCCGCTCGCGAATCGGGGCTGGCAGAGCCTGAGCCGGGTCTGACCGCGCCCGGGGCTATGCGCCCGGCGCCGCCTCGTCCAGCCAGACGCTCGCCAGCGCGAGGGTCCTGGCATGCTCGGGGACGTTGTCCAGGAAGCTGCGCTGGTAGTCCGGATCGGCGATCCGCTCGGCGATGGTGAACAGGCGCGCCCGCGCCTCGGCGATGGCGCCTCGCGCGGCGTCGCGCGCGCCGGTCGCGTGGAGCGCCTCGGCGTGGGCGAGGCGGACGAACGCGCCGCGGAACATGCCGCACCCGCCCATGGCCGCGCAGCGGGCGACGGCGTCCTCGGCGGCCACGAGGGCCTCCCGGGCGCGGCCCTGGGCGAGGCGGAGCGCCGAGAGCGTCCCCAGGACGCCTGGAAGCTCGAGGGGCACCGCTATCTCCAGCGCGGCCGGGAGCTGGCGCTCGGCCCCCTCAAAGTCGCCAGCGCGGCGGAGGATCTCCCCGAGCACCCAGCGGCCTCTCCCCTCCTCCAGCGGAAGGTGATGCTCGCATCCGTACTCGCTGAGCCCGGTCGCCAGGGCGCGCGCCTCGCCGAGCGCGCCGCGGTCGGCGAGCAGCCAGGCCAGGTGGAAGCGCCGCAGCGAGCTCGCGACCCCCAGCGTCTCGTCGGCCGCCTCGATCCCCTCCAGCAGCCGCTCCGCCGTCGCGAACGCTCCGAGGTACCAGAGGTTCATCCCGCGAAACAGCTGCATGTTCAGGAACACCCGCTCGCCGCCGATCGCGTCGAAGATCGTCTGGAGCGAGTCGCAGTGCTGCAGGGCGCTCCACGGGTCCTCGTGGGCATACGAGGCCCGCATTCCGGTCGCGATGTTCCGCCAGAAGCGCGCGAGCGGCTCCCGCTCCCCGGTCGCGCCCACGACCGCGAAGAACCGCTCCTCGAGCGCGGTCCCCACGGGGACCTGTCCGGAGCTGTCGAGGATCGAGATCCCGGTCAGGTAGGCGAGCGCCATCCGCCCCATCGCCTCCGGGGCCGGATTCACCTCTCGGAGCCGCGCGATCGCCGCCAGGAGATCGTCCATCCTGCCGGCCAGCATCGTGCCTTGCATGTACGCGACCACGGCCTGCGCCCAGGGCAGGGAGCTCGACGGCGCCGAGCGCAGGACCTCCTCGGCGTCGGGCATCGCGGCGCTGAGCGCCTGCAAGCTGGTGCCCGAGGCCTCGCAGCGCATGCCGAGCAGGGCGAGCCGGAGCTCCTGGGGGGGCGCGCAGGCGAGGCCCAGGCCGGTGCGGGCGACGGTGGCGTCCAGGTCGAGGATATGGACGGCCTGCTCCGACGCGCGGAGGTAATAGCTCGCGGCCCGCGCGCCGTCGCCGCCGCGCTCGAAGTGTCCGGCCAGCACCATGGGATCGCTCTCGCCGTGCTTCTCGAGCCAGCCACCGGCGAGGCGGTGTCCGATCCGCTTGTCCTCCTCGGTGAGGGTGGCATAGGCGCCCTCGCGGAGGAGCGCGTGGTGGAACGCGAGCTCCCGGTTCTCGCCGAAGCGGCTCTCCAGCTTGACCGCCATCACCTCCTGCTCGACGAGCTTGGTGAGCCACTCGCCCACCAGCTTCGCGTCCATGGCCTCGCCGAGCAGCAGGGCCACCCCGCTGGCCCAGCAGACCTCGCCGAACACGCTGGCGGCGCGCAGCACGCGGCGCGCCTCGAGCGGGAGCCGGGCGAGCCGGGTCTCGACCATGGCCAGCACGGTCTCGGGCAGGGCGCCCTCCTTGCCCTCGGCCACGGCGCGGATCAGCTCCTCGAGGTAGAACGCGTTGCCATCGGCCTGCTTGACCAGGTGCTCCATGGTCTCGGGCCTGATGGTATCGCCGAGCACCTGGCGCACGAGGCGCTCGCCGGCCTTGCGGCCGAGCTCCTGGAGGCGGATCTCCTGGACGTTCTGGCGCTCGGCCCACAGCTTGGGGAACACCTCGAACACCTCGGGACGGGCGAGTGCGAGCACCATCCACGGCCGGTCGCGGTGATCGCGCAGCGCGGTGTCGACGAACCGCACGGTGCCGAAGTCGCCCCAGTGCAGGTCCTCGAGCACGAGCAGGACGGGCTGGGCGGCGGTCTCGGCGTTGAGGAAGTCGAGCCACGTCCTGCGCATCTGCTCGCCCATGAACTGGGCGTCCTGGCGGGCGGCGCGCAGCGATGCGCTGGCGGCGGCGTCGGGGAATGGCGCGCCGATCAGCTCGCCGAGGAACTCGGCGACCCGGGTGCGTTCGGCGGAGGGGATGCGCTCGGCGACCCGGGCGTGGAGCTTGGCGTGGCGCTCGGCGAGCGACTCGCCGCCGTGGATGCCGAGCGCGCCGCGCAGTGCCTGGGCGAGCAGATCGAGGGTGGACCCGGCGCGCAGCGAGTCGCCGCGGCCGACCCACACCGCGACCGGATCGCCGCGCTGGGGGATGCGGGCGACGAACTCGGCGGCGAGCCGCGACTTACCCATCCCGGCCACGGCGGTGACGATCACGGCGCGGGTCTCGCGTTCGTCGATGCACTCGTCGAGGATCCCGGCGAGCGCGCTGAGCTCCCAGTCGCGGCCGACGCACGAGGTCGGGCGGCCGAGCAGGGTGCGGGCACCCTGCATCAAGGCGCGCTCGCCGCACAGCATCAGGCCGGACGACGCCTCGACCACTTCGAACCGGGCGTCGAGCAGGCCGGCGCTGATGTCATCGAGCGCGATCGGCAGCGGCCCGCCGGTCGCCACCGGAGGCGACTGGGTGAGCAGCCGCGACGCCCGGTTGATCGCGTCGCCCTCGGGCAGCGAGCCGGTCGCCTCGGCGCGGCCCATCGCGATCGCCATCGGGCGGTGCCGGGCGAGCGCGCGGATCGCCAGCGCGCAGCGCGCAGCCTGTGCCGCCGGATCGGTCGCCGCCTGCCAGTCGGTGCGATCGGCATCGATGATCACGATCGTGGAGCCGTCGGCGAGCTGCTCCATTCGGCCGCCATAGCGCTGGATCTCCCGCCGCAGCTCGTCCTGGGCGATCGGGTCGTCGTCGGCCGGCCCGAGCAGTACCACCGACAGCAGCCGCCGCTCGCCGCCGGTTAGCACCGAGCGCCGCACCGGCTGCCCGCGCGGTGGGACGATCGAGCTATGGACCCGCGGGTCGAGCGCCGCCAGCGCCGCGGCGAGGTTCGGCCCATCGCTCGGCCGCAGCGCCGGATCCTTGGCCAGCATCCGGGCGACCAGCGCGTCGAGGTCCTCGGGCACCTCGGGCCACAGCGCACTGACCCGGGGCGCCTGCTCGAACAGGAGCTTGCCCAGGATCGCGATCGCGCTGCCGCCCTCGAACGGCCGCGACCCGGTCAGGCACTCGAACAGCACGCAGCCGAGCGCATACACGTCGGCGCGCGCATCGACCACTTTCTGGCCGCGCGCCTGCTCGGGCGCCATGTAGCCCGGCGTCCCGATCAGCGTCCCGGTCCGGGTCAGCTGGGTCAGCCCCTCCCGGTGGGCGATGCCGAAGTCGAGCACCTTGACCTGGTCGATCCGGCGGTCGGGCAGGAACAGGTTGCTCGGCTTGAGATCACGGTGGATGATGCCGCGCGCGTGGGCGGCGCCGAGCGCCTCGGCGACCCGGGTGGTGAGCGCGACCGACTCACCGATCGACAGCGGCTCGCGCTCCAGGCGGCGCCGGAGGTCCTCGCCGTCGAGCCACTCCATGACCAGGAACAGCGCGCCCGCCGCGGTGACGCCGTGCGCAACGTAGCGCACGATCGCCGGGTGCGAGAGCTCGGACAGCAGCTGGACCTCGCGCGCGAACCGCGCACCGCCGGGGTCGTGGCTCATGGCGATCACTTTGATCGCTGCGGGCTGTCCCGACACACGGTCCCGGGCGCGGAACACCTCGCCCATACCGCCACCTTGCACCCGGTATTCGATCTCGAATCGATCCTGCAGAAGATCCGCGGGCTCCATCGCCGGCCCCAATGATCCCCCGGCTCGACGGGGACAACAAGGCCTGGCTCCCGAATTACCGAAGCGTGCGCATCACGCGCTGCAACACTCCCGTGGGCTTTGCAGTGACGCTGTGCGCAAAGTCCAACTTGTTCGATTCCTCACCCTGCTCGGTGAATACCTGCGTCGAGTAGCCCGGCCAGTTTCCCAGCCAGGGCCTCCCCAGAGCCGGACGAGGCCGTTCCGCGCGCGGTACGTGGTCTCGACGGAGGTGGATGACGTCCCCGCCTTGATGAGAGGTACGACGCGCGCACGGTACTCGTCGTCGGTCTCCGCGCTGCCGCGTCCGTGACAGCGTAGACAGCTCAAGCTGGCCCGACCTGCAAACGGATGCCGTGGAAGACCTTCGTGAACGCAACCACCAGGGCATGGGCAACCGGCTGATCACGCCGTTCGAACACGCGGTGCGACCGGCCAACAACAACGCGCCGATCGAGCGCCGCGAACGGCTTGGCGGACTGCTCAACTTCTACTACCAGTGCGCAGCGTGAGTCCGGGATCCACTTCTGGCACACGGCGCTGATCGCGACGCGGCCACGCATCCGGTGGCGCGCCGGGGCGAGCGATCTGGCGCGCGCGGTCACTGTGCTCGTCGGGGATCGTGCCTAGTCTGGAGGAATGCAACCACCCAACAAGAACATGACACATCGGGCCGCACTGGCCAACATCGACGACCTGATTCGCACGGCGGACCCCGGCGCACTCTGGGAAGAAGCCAATGCCTACTCGCTGGGCATCCAGGCATACATCTGGGGATTCCCGTGGATCTACCTGTCGCAGCTCGCCTGGCTGTGGACCAGCCCCGAGGGCAAGGCGATCACCGGCGGCAAGACCCCGTGGGCGCCGATGAACAGCTTCTGGCGCGCCTCGCAGGTCGCCGCGCCGGGCAGCGCGACCGGCGGCAGCCCCAATGCAGATACGCTGTATGCCACAGCGTGGCTCGACCTGTCGCGCGAGCCGCTGGTCCTCAGCGTGCCCGAGGTCACCGACCGGTTCTACAACGTCGAGATGGCCAGCATTGATTCGGACAACTTCGCGTATGTCGGCACGGCCGCGACCGGGACCGCGGCCGGTGACTATCTGATCGCGGGACCGGGCTGGACCGGCCAGGCGCCGGCCAACGTGCTCGACGTGTTGCCGCGATCGCGCACTCCGGTGGTGTTCATGCTCTGCCGCACCGAGGTGCTCGGCCAGAGCGACCTCCCCGCGGCGCTCGCGATCCAGCAGGGCTATCAGCTGACACCGCTGTCGCGCTGGCTCGACGCCAACCTGCCGCCGGAACAGCCGCCGAAGGCGATGGTGCCGACCGGGTTCGACTACAACGACACCAGCGGCGCCTGGCTGACGATGAACGACGCGATGACCTACAACCCGCCGGGCGTGCCGCCGGGGATCGACCAGCGGTCGCTGATCGAGCTGTTCGCGACGATCGGCATCGGGCCCGGGCAGCACCTCGCGGATCAATCCGAGGCGACGCTGCGCGGCTTGCAGCGCGCCGCGGCCGACGGGCTGGCGCTGCTCAAGCAGATGGCGAGCGGTCGCGGCAAGCAGGTCAACGGCTGGACCTACCCGCCGCTCGACACCGGACGCGCCGGGCAGGCGGGCGACTACATCACGCGCAGTGCGATACAGGCGCTGGGTGGCATCGTGGCCAATGACCCGGACGAGAGCGTGTACCTCAATGCCTCCGTCGATGCCAAGGGCGTGCCGCTCGGCGCGGGCCGCTATGCGATCACGTTTCCCACGACGGCGTCGATGCCGCCGGTGCTCTCCGAGTACCACGGATTCTGGTCGATCACGGTGTACGACGCCGCGACTTATGACTTCATCCCCAACACCACCAATTACACGATCAACAGTCACGATCCGCAGTATCAGACGCAGCGCCCCGAGGGCGGAATCCAGATCTTGATCCAGCCCGATCCGCCGCAGCTGTCGCCCGGTGTGTACTGGCTGCAGACCGCCAAGCCGGGCAGCGCCGCGAGCGCGTTCTATCTGGTGCTCCGGGTCTACGCGCCGGCGCCGCCGGTGTCGGCGACCCAGACCTGGTCGCCGCCGCTGATCGAGCGGGTCGGGTGAGCCTGCGGCCCGGTCAGTGCGCATCGAATCTTCGCGCGCCCGCGATCCGCGCGGCCGGCGATCACTTCGGCTTGATGACGCGCGACCACATCATCAGCATGTTGCGGATCACGGTGCCGTCGGGCGGCTGCGCGGCCGGCGGCAGCTCGAGCGACAGCCCGTACGGCGCAGCCCTGGCGAACGGGCTGGACCCGTCGGGCGCCTTGACGGGCACCGAGGTATCGGCCGGACGGAACCCGAAGCGCAGCGCGCTGGTCTGGATCGGCACGCTGCGCAGGAACCCGATCAGCTGCGCGCCGGCCCGGGCCTGCGCGGGCGTGACCCACGGCGCGTCGAGCAGCGCGATCGGGTGATCGCTCCAGATCGTGACCGGCGGGTAGTAGATGTGCAGGCTGCCCCAGCGGCCCTGCGCGTTCTCGAGCTGCGACACCGCGAGGCTCTCGTAGACCACGGCGATGTCGTACTTCGACGGGCCGAACCGGATCATGTCGGTCATGAACGTGCCGGTCGAGCTCTCGAAGTGCGGCACGCCGCGCTCGATGTCCTTGACGAAGTCCTGGAACTTCGGATCGAGCAGCTGCTCGACGGTGAGCCCCGACGTGGTGTGGAAGTACTCGTAGGCCATCAGGGCGAGCGCCTGCATCCCGGAGTTCGACTTGTTCGGATCGGTGTGGCCGAGGTTGACGAACCCCCACGCCGGCTTGCCTCCGATCCCGGCCCAGCCCTTCGGCGATGCGACCGCCTTGCGGATGTCGCTCCAGGTCAGCGGCGTGACCGCTTCGGAGCCGGCCGGGGCATCGAGCGAAGCGAGATGGGGGGTGGGGACCCTGCCGGCTCCGCCGGCGGGGCGGGGGGCAACGCCCCC
>DATAPF010000357.1:0-21181 GCA_036265355.1 Kofleriaceae bacterium
AAGCTGTAAGGCGTCGGGTTCTTGAACGCGAACACGCCGCCATCTCCGGCGACCCAGGCCGTGGCTCCTCCGGCCTCAGTGTCGAGCGCGAAGTCCCACGGATCGGCGTGCACCGGGTCCCGTCCGCTGTAGCCGGAGGTCCCCATGATCACGTGGCGGTAGTGATCGTCGGGCGTGTAGAATGCACCGAGCGCGACCACGCCCGGCAGGTTGACCAGCGGTGGGTTGGAGACGTGGACGCCGATCGATGGATGGTAGAACACCTCGCGGATGTTGCCGTCACTGGTCGCGACGATGACGTGGCGGTAGTGATCGTCGGGCGTGTAGAACGCCGCGATCGCGACGATGCCTGCGAAGTTGACCAGCGCCGGCCGCGATTGATGCGTGCCGATCGACGGATGATAAAAGATCTCGTACAATCATCCTTCGCTGGTCGCGACGATTGCATGGCGGTAGCCATCGTTGGGCGTCAAATAGCCGGCGACTCCTGCAAACCGAGCGTTCGGTGCATTCGACATCGACCCCCTCCGCGCCCGAGCCTATCGCTTCGTACCGCCGGCCGCCAGCGCCGGAATCAGTGCTCGAGTCCGGATTCGATGGACATCTTGCCCCACCGAACGCGCTCGCGGCGCCGCCGCGTCGAGCGTCGCCGGCGTCCAGCGATCTACTCGCCCGGCCTGCCGATCAGTGCTGCAGCGACTTCTTGCGCGCGGCCTCGAACTCGTCGCCCGGGACCCAGCCCGGGAGCTGGTCGGAGCTGGCGACCGTGACGCCGACCGCGAAGCCGAGCTGGGCGTCGAGGATCATGCCGTCGAAGTTCCAGTCGGGCCCGATCTGGTCGCTGGCCTGGTGGTAGCGCGTCTTCTCGAAGGCCTCGATCTGCTCGCGGCCCCAGCCGGCCGGGCGGCCGATGAAGTCGGTGCCGGTGTGGAGGTAGAGGCCGGGGACGCCGACCTTGGCGAAGCTGAACTGATCCGAGCGGTAGAACGCGCCGCGGTCGGGGAACTGGTCGGGCTTGACGACGCGGCCCTGGCGCGCGGCGAGCTCGTCGACCAGCGGATCGAGGGTGGTCTTGCCCTTGCCGACGTAGGTCACGTCGCGGGTCTTGCCCCAGATGTCGCCGCCGTCGTAGTTGATGTCGGCGGCGATCTTGCCGGTCGGCACGGTCGGGTGGGTCGCGTAGTACAGCGAGCCGAGCAGGCCCTGCTCCTCGCCGGCGACGAACAGGAACAGCACCGAGCGGCGCGGCGGGGTCGGCAGCGCCTTGAACGCCCGGGCGATCGCGAGGACCTGGGCGCAGCCCGAGGCGTTGTCGAGCGCGCCGTTGTAGATCCGGTCGCCGGTGGCGTCGGGCTTGCCGATGCCGAGGTGGTCGTGGTGCGCCGAGTACACGACGAGCTCCTGGGACAGCACCGGATCGGCGCCGCGCAGCCGGCCCCACACGTTGGCGCTCTTGCCGCGATGGATCTGGTTGGTGATGCGGAGCGAGGTGGTGATGCCGAGCGGCACCGGGGTGAACTCCTTGTGCCGCGCCGACTCGATCAGCGCGGACAGGTCGCGGCCCGCCAGGCCGACCAGCGCGCGCACCGCGTCCTCGGTGGCCCACGCCTTGACCTGGACCCGCGGCTCGCCGGCGGCAGGCAGCTCGAAGGTCTCGCCCGACCACGAGGTCTGGACGACCTGGAACGGATAGCCGGCCGACGGCGTGGTGTGGATGATGATCGCGCCGGCCGCGCCCTGGCGCGCCGCGCTCTCGTACTTGTAGTCCCACCGGCCGTAGTACAGCCGGGTGGTGCCGGCGAACAGCGCCGGATCCCAGTCCGGATCGTTGTTCATGATGATGAGGACCTTGCCCTTGAGGTCCTTGCCCTTGAAGTCGTCCCAGCCGTACTCCGGCGCCTGGATGCCGTAGCCGACGAACACGAGCTCGGCGTTCTTGAGCTCGACCTGCTCGGCCTGGACGCCGCTGCGCCCGATGTACTGATCCATCCAGCTGAGCGCGAGCGACTTGCCGCCGCGGTGGAAGGTCCACTTCGCGGGCATCTCGGCCTTCATCCCGACCAGCTCGACCGGCTGCTCCCAGCTCTTGCCGTCGCCGGGCTCGTAGCCCATGGCCTGGAGCTGCGAGGCCAGGTAGGCCCGCGCCGCCTGATCGCCGCGCGTCATCGGGCCGCGGCCCTCGAGCTCGTCGGACGAGATCCGGGTGATCTGGTCGCGCAGGAAGTCGGCGGTGATCGCCTTGCCGGCGGCGTCGATCGCGGCGTGGGGGTCGGCGGCGGGTTGCGCGGCCGCCGGAGCCGGTTGCGCGGCAGCCGGAGCGGTCGGCTCCGCGGCTGGCTGCTGCGGCGGGGCCGGCGGATGGCTGCACGCGGCAGCGAAGGTGCCGGTGAGGGTGGCGACCATGACTCGACGAGACAGCTGGGACATGGGGGCGACTCGCTGCGAAGTTATGGCCGCACCGTACCAGCTGCCGGCGCGATCGGTGGCGCCGCGGCGCGCCTGCCGGCCGCTCGGTTCCTGCCGGCCCGCGCCGGGTCAATGCAACAGGAACCAGGTCACGCCGGTGGTGACCTCGAGGTGAAAATGGTTCTTGTGCGGCCGGTTGTAGTTCGGCGTCAGGATCACGTTGAACAGCCGTCGCTCGGCGACCTCGCACAGGATCGCGCGCAGGGTGAGCGCGCCCGGCGTCGCCGGCCGAGGCCCGGCGCCGTCGCCGCAGGTCTTCGCGCCGATCGCGCCGTGGAAGTCGCGATCGACGTCGAGCACCGCGCCGGTCCGATCGATGAACCACCCGGCATCGATCGCGAGCGCGCCGGTGTGCTGCGCGCCGGGCTTGTCGTCGGACCACGACCTCGGCGGCCGGTAGATCGAGTAGTGCCGGACCTCGACGATGTCGTGCCGGTTCAGGATCTCGGCAAGGTCATCGAGCGCGAGCACCAGCCGGCAGTCCGCGATCTCGTAGGGGCTGGTCGCGCGGACCTTGTCGGCCAGATCCGTGCGGAACACCACACCGTGCAGCGGTCCGGTGAGCCGGACCGCCTGCTCCACGGCGGTCGCGGTCTCGCGGACGAAGTCGATGTGGCGGGCGGCGAGCTCGGCCTCGCACTCGGCTTGCGACAGCTGCGCGTAATGATATGCTGGTGTGTCCCTGGCATCGCTCGGCGTGGTGAGGTGCGCCGCCACGCTCGAAGTCCGGCGGGAGCGCTGCTTGGTCGGCTTGGTGGACGATCCCGTGCCCGGGCCGGTCGCGTGGACGACCGGCGACGCGAACGACAGCGCGACACCGCCGGCGAGCGCGAGCGCGAAGATCATGGAGCGAGCCACACCTCACCGTAGCAGTGGATCGGCTCGAAACGCAGTTTTCCAGCCGGCGACCCCGGAACGTGTGGAATCGTCCAGGACCGACGGAATGCGCCGGCTCCGAGGCACGATCCAGCCGCGCTGGTCGGGCCGCCATTCCATGATCCGGCGTTTCACAGCGCCGCCACAGGAGACGGATCGTTCCACCCTGCCATCCGTCCATCCTCGGCGCGCGGCCGGATGCGGCCACCGCGGTTCAGTGCCGCGGATTTTGGTTTTTGCGAGTGCGAAACTATCTTGTATCGTCAACGCCGCGTGGGGATGGCGAACAACGCGGCACACGACGCAACCGGCGACGCGGGGCGCAAGGTGACTTCGGCGACCTCGCCGGAGGGCGAACTGCGGGACGCGATGCCCGCCCGCGTCGGGCGCTACGAGATCGCCGGCGTGCTCGGCACCGGCGCGATGGGCGTGGTCTATCGCGCGCGCGACCCCCAGCTCGATCGCTCGCTGGCGATCAAGCTGGTCCGCACCGATGGCGCGGGGCGCTCGCGCGGCGCGCGGCTGATGCGCGAGGCCCAGGCGATGGCGCGGCTGCGCCACCCCAACGTCGTGCCGATCTTCGACGTGGGCCTGGCGGACGACGCGGTGTTCGTCGCGATGCCGCTGCTGGAGGGCGGCACGCTGAAGAGCTGGCTGCGCGCCACCCCGCGCCCGCTCGACGCGATCCTCGACCGGTTCGTCGCCGCCGGGCAAGGCCTGGCCGCCGCGCACGCGGCCGGGCTGGTCCATCGCGACTTCAAGCCCGACAACGTGCTGCTCGGCGAGGCCGGCGAGGTCCAGGTCGCGGACTTCGGCCTGGCGCGGGTCGCGCACGGCGGGCCGTCGCTCGAGGCCCGCCCCCCTGATCCGGCGAGCCAGCTCGGCCACGTGGTCGGCACGCCGGCCTACATGTCCCCGGAGCAGCTGCGCGGCCGGCCGAGCGACGCGCGCGCGGATCAGTTCAGCTTCTGCATCGCGCTGTGGGAGAGCGTCTACGACGATCGGCCGTTCGGCAAGCCGAGCGCCACCGCCGATCCGCTGCAGGCCCGGCTCGAGGCGATCGAGGCCGGGCCGGTTTCGCAGCACGGCGATCGCCCGGAGTGGATCGCGGAGGTCATGGCGCGCGGGCTGGCCGCGGATCCTCAGGACCGCTGGCCGACCATGAAGGCGCTGCTCGACGCGATCGCGGCGCACCGCGCGCCGCGGCGCCGGCCGTGGCGGCTCTGGCTCGGCCGGGGCGCGGTCGGGGCGGCCCTCGGGATCGCGGCGATCGCGGTGATCGCATGGCCGGAGCGGCCGGAGACCGCGCCGTACCACCTGGTGCCGCTGACCCACCGCCGCGATCTCCAGCACGCGGCGATCTCGCCGGACGGTGCCAAGCTCGCATTCGTCCAGGGCGACGCGCTCGTGATCCGCGACACCGAGCTCGACTCCGAGGACGCCAAGGTCATCGTCGAGCACGGGATCTCCGATTCCCCGATCTCGTGGTCGCCCGACGGTACGTTCCTGCTGGTCGGAACCGAATCCGACAACGCGCTGTGGGTCGAGAGCGAGCTGGTCGATCTCCACGGCGCGGTGCGGTTCAAGGTCCCGGCGCGCGGCCGGGCGACGTTCCTGTCGAGCGGCGAGGTCGCCGTGACGGCGTATCGCAAGCACGCGATCGAGATCTACTCGCTGGCGGCGAACAGCGCGCCGATCGCGACCTGCAGGGTGGACGGCGACTACGCGTTCCTGTGGAACCTGCTCGGCCTGCCCGACGGCACGCTGGTCGCCGAGACCGTGAACGGCGACAGCCACAACCTGGTCATCCTGCGCCGCGACTGCGGGGTCCGCGCGCGGTTCACCGGCGAGCCGATCTCGAGCATCGCCCGCAGCGACACCAACACGATCATCGCGCTGGCGGCCGGCGAGGGATCGAGCGAGATCCTGGAGATCTCGCTCGAAGGCGTGGTGCAGTCGCGGCGCCGGGTCGGCGGCACCGTCGACGAGGTGCTCGGCCGCCGCCGCGGCATCGACTACGTGGCGACGCTCGGGATCCAGACCCACCTCGATCGCGTCCACGGCCGGGCAGAGCCCAAGAAGCTGCTATCGGTCAGCGGCAGCGCGTCGTTCAGCCTGTCACCGGATGGCACGACCGTCGCGTGGGTCGAGGGCGGGACCCGGGAGCGCGGCCGGCTGCGGCTGTCGACCGTGCAGGACCTGGCACGGCGCGGCACGCCGCTGCTCGACAACGCCCTGTTCGCCGGCTGGTCGCCCGATGGTCAGTCGCTGGCGGTGCTGGTCGATGACACCAAGAAGCCGCACACCGAGGTCATCGTCATCGACCGCGCCGGAAAGCTGCTGCGCCACCTGCCGCTCACCCAGCTCGACCGCCTCGCCGCGCCGGTCTGGCTGAGCGATCACCGGATCGCGGCGCAGACCGAGGACCGCACCACGTACCGCTGGTTCGATCTGGTCAGCGACGAGCAGGGCGACGTCGTCGATCGCCGGCACGGCTCGACCTACTGGCTCGCCCGCTCGCCGCGCGACGGCATGCTGGCGATGTGGCGCAACGGCCTGCCCGACGAGCACGACCCCGCGGAGCGGCTGTGGGTGCAGCCGGCCGGCGGGCCGGCGTGGCCGCTGCGGATCCACGGCGCGGTCCAGCACTTCCTGCTGCCGAGCTGGTCGCCGGCCGGCGAGCTGATCGTGCGCACGCTGGACACCGGAGCAGTGTCGCGCGTCGCCCTGGATACCGGCGAGCTGACCCCGGTCGCGCAGCTCCCCCCGATCCCGCTGCGGAGCTCGTTCGACGACCACGTGATGACCCTGGCCGACGGCGATCTGCTCGCGGTCGAGATCGATCTCGGCATCGAGGTGTCGGCGGTTCGCAGCGACGATGCGCCCCGGGCCCGCTCGCCCGATCCGGCCCTGTGAGCCCGATCGCAGCCCGGGCGGCTTGCGGGGGATGCATCGGAAGTTTTCGGTCTCGCGCGCCGATCTGGATCTTGTATCGTCGTTCAGGATGGGGACGGTGACCACCGCGCCACACGCCGCCAACGCCGCCGCGACGCTGAGCGCCCTGTACGATTCGGGCCCCAGCCAGAGCCCCGGTGTGCCGCCGGCCTGCCCGGAGCGGGTCGGGCGCTACCAGATCGGCGACCGGCTCGGCGCCGGGGCGATGGGCGTGGTCTATCGCGCGCACGATCCGGATCTCGGCCGCGACGTCGCGATCAAGCTGGTCCGCCACACCGCGAGCCCGTCGAACCTGCGCCTCTTGCGCGAGGCCCAGGCGATGGCCCGGCTCCACCATCCCAACGTCGTGCCGATCTTCGATGTCGGCCAGGCCGGCGATGCCGTGTTCGTCGCGATGCCGCTGATCGAGGGCGGCACCCTGAAGCGCTGGCTGCGCGGCGGGGCGCGGCCCGTCGACGACGTCCTCGACCGGTTCCTCGCGGCGGGCCGCGGCCTGGCCGCCGCACACGCCGCCGGCCTGGTGCACCGCGACTTCAAGCCCGACAACGTGCTGCTCGGCGCCGGCGGCGAGATCTGCGTCGCGGACTTCGGCCTCGCGCGGCTGTCGCTGTCGATCGACGAGCCGGTGCCCGAGGCGAGCGCCGACTGCCTGACCGCAGACCAGCTCACCCAGACCGGCGTGGTGCTCGGCACGCCGGCGTACATGGCGCCCGAGCAGCTGCGCGGCCGGACGATCGACGCGCGCGCCGATCAGTTCAGCTTCTGCGTGGCGCTGTGGGAGGCCGTCTACGGCCAGCGGCCGTTCGCCGAGCCGTCCGGCGACGCCGGCCGGCAGTGGGCGGCCCGGCTCGACGCGATCGCCGCCGGTCCGATCCCGCCGCGGCGCGATCGCCCGGCCTGGCTCGCCCCGCTGCTCGCGCGCGGCCTGGCCGGCGATCCGGACCGCCGGTGGCCGACCCTGCGCGTCCTGCTCGACGCGATCGCCGCGCGCCGCCGGCACCGGCGCTGGCCTCGCTGGCTCGCCACCGCGGTCCTGCTCGGCCTGGTCGCCGCCGGCGCGCTGACCCGGCCCGCCCCGGACGTGCTGACCCCGGCGCCGTCGCCACCGGACGCGCCCGCGGCGGCGCGCCTCACGCCGCTGGCGCGCTACGACGATCTCAAGGCCGCGGCGGTCTCGCCGGATGGGACCAAGCTCGCGTTCGTCGCCGGCGACTCGCTCGTGCTCCAGGCGCTCGGGATCGAGGCCATGGACCGCACCGTCGTCGACCACGGGATCGAACCTCCGATCTCGTGGTCACCCGACGGCCGGCACCTGCTGGTCGGCGCCACCTCCGAGCACGCCTCGCTGCGCCGGGTCGAGCTGGTCGACGCCGACAGCGGTGCGCGGCGCCCGCTCGTCGGGGCCGACACCGCCGCGTTCCTGTCCACCGACGAGATCGCCGTGGCGTCGTACCGCCAGCGCGCGGTCACCATCCTGCAGCTGGCCGACCCGATCCGCAGCGTGGCGTCGTGTACCGTGCCCGGCGACTACACGTTCCTGTGGCGGGTCGCGGGCCTGCCCGATGGCACGCTCGTCGCCGAGACCCTGACGCTCGACACCGGGCGCCACCGCCTGGTGATCCTCCACCCCGGCTGCGCGGTCCGGGCGACCTTCGCCCAGGAGCCGCTGGCGAGCTTCGCGCTCAGCGACACCGGGACCGTGATCGCGCTGAGCGAGCGCGACGCATCGAGCGAGCTCCTCGAGATCTCGCTCGACGGCGCGATCGTGTCGCGGCGCCGGGTCAGCGACGCGATCGACGACGTGATCGGCCGCCGCCGCGGGATCGACTACGTCACGACGCTCGCGCCCAGGACCGCGCTGACCCGGCTCCGCGGCGGCGCCGCCCAGCCGGTGTGGTCGATCGACAGCAACGCGGCGCTGTACGTCGCGCCCGACGGCGAGGCCGTGGCGTGGATCGCCCGCGACGGCCGGGCCCCCAGGCCCAGGCCGCTGTGGCTGTCGAGCCTGCCCAGGACGTCCGGCGCGCGGGTCCTGGTCGACCGCGCGCTGACCGCGGCCTGGTCCCCCGACGGCCGCCGGCTCGCCGTGCTGGCCGACGACGAGCTCGCCGCCGCGCCCGGCGCGATGCGCTCCGCGTCCCGGCCGGTGCGGCTCCTGCTGGTCACCGACCGCAGCGGCGCCGTGATCTCGCGCCAGCCGGTCGACGATGTCGATCCCGAGGCCGCGCCGGTGTGGCTCGACGACCACCGGATCGCCGTGCGGACCGGGGACCGGCTCACCTACCGCGGCATCGACCTCGTCACCGGCGACCAGGGCGAGATCCTCGACCGCCGGCGCGGCTCGACCCTGTGGCTGACCCGGTCACCGCGCGACGGCACGCTGGCGATGTTCCGCATGGGCTCGCCGACCGCGGCCGCCGCCGGCGCGGGCCCGCTCGAGCACCTGTGGATCCAGCCGCCGGGCGGCGAGCCGCGGCCGGTCCACGTCGACGACGTCAAGCACTTCCTCGCGCCGAGCTGGACGGCGTCCGGCGAGCTCGTGGTGCGCGCGCTCGAGACCGGCGAGGTGTCGCGCGTCGCGCTCGACACCGGCGAGCTCACCCCGCTCGCGCAGCTCGCCCCGACCCCGCTCAGCCTGATGTACGACGACCACCTCGTGATGCCGCGCGGCGGCGACCTGCTCGCGATCCGCCGCGAGCTCGGCGCCAACGTCGCCAAGGTCCGGCTCGACGACACCGCGCCGGCGGCCGCGGGCGGGTCTCTGTAGCGCTACTGCGCCGAGATCCCGGCGCGCCGGCCGCGCAGCACGAACTTCTGGATCTTGCCGGTCGCGGTCTTGGGCAGCTCGGTGACGAAGTGAAACGCCTGCGGGCACTTGAAGTGCGCCAGGTGCTGGCGGGTGAACGCGCGCAGCTCGTCCTCGGTCGCGCCCGCGCCGGCGCGCAGGATCACGAACGCGTGCGGGCTCTCGCCCCACTGCTCGCTCGGCATGCCGACCACCGCGACCTCCTGCACCGCGGGGTGGCGCAGCAGGACGCCCTCGACCTCGACCGACGAGATGTTCTCGCCGCCGCTGATGATCACGTCCTTGATCCGGTCGCGGATCTCGACGTAGCCGTCGGGGTGGACCACCGCGGCGTCGCCGGAGTGGAAGTAGCCGCCGCGCAGCGCGGTCGCGGTGGCGTCGGGATCGTTGTAGTAGCCCTCCATCACGACGTTGCCGCGCACGACGATCTCGCCGATCGACTGGCCGTCGTGCGGCACCTCGCGGTCGTCCTCGCTGACCACCAGGAGCTCGCCCGACGAGATCAGCTCGACGCCCTGGCGCGCCTTGATCACCGCGCGGTCGGCCGGTGACAGCCCGGCGTGCTCGGGCCGCGACTCGCACACCGTGATGAACGGCGCGGTCTCGGTCAGCCCGTAGACGTGGGTGATCACCCAGCCGAGCTCCTGCTCGACCCGGTGGATCGTCGCGGCCGCCGGCGGCGCCCCGGCGGTCAGCACGCGGACCCCGGTCGGCGCGCCCTTGCGCACCTCGTCGGGCGCGTTGGCGATGCCGATCAACACGGTCGGCGCCGCGCACAGCATCGTGATCCGCTCGCGCGCGAGCTCGGCGAAGATCCGCGGCGGCTCGACCCGGCGCAGGCAGACGTGGCGGCCGGCGACGGCGGTGATCGTCCACACGAACGTCCAGCCGTTGGCGTGGAACATCGGCAGGGTCCACAGGTAGCGCTCGGCGGCCGCCGCCATCGGCACGTGGAGGATCGTGCCGAGCACGTTCATGTACGCGTTGCGGTGCGTGATCATCACGCCCTTGGGCCGCGCGGTCGTGCCGCTGGTGTAGTTGATCGTCAACAGATCGCGCTCGCCGATCTGCGGCCGGGTGAACTCGCTGCTCGCCGCCGCGATCAGCTGCTCGTGGTCGAGCCAGCCGTCGCGCGCGCCCTCGAGCGCGACGAAGTGGGCCACGCCGGTCAGCTGGCCGCGGATCTTGTCGACGGCGTCCAGGTAGTCGGAGTGCGCGCACACGACCCGGGCGCCGCTGTGGTTGATGATGTACGCGAAGTCGTCGCCGGTCAGCCGGTAGTTGATCGGCACCAGCACGGCGCCGAGCTGCGGCACCGCGTAGAACGACATCAGCTGCGCGTGGGTGTTGGGCGCGATGTACGCGACGCGATCGCCCTGGCCCACCCCGAGCTCGCGCTGCAGCGCCGCCGACCACCGATCGCAGCGCGCGAAGAACTGCTCGTACGACAGCCGGAGCTCACCGTCGACGACGGCCTCGTGATGCGGGTACAGGCGCCGGGTCCGGCGCATCAGGTCGAGCGGACTGAGCGGGGTCTCCATGCCGCCAGCATCGCACGTCCGCCGCGCCCCGGAGATCTGGAAGGGTCAGGCCACGACCAGCTCGGGGGCTCGGGTTGGCGCCGACCTAACGCTGCAGCACCACGTCGTCGATGTACTCGTTGACCCCGGCGGCCGGACCCTCGAAGTAGACGGTCAGCCCCGACAGCGGGCAGCTCGGCACCGTCAGCGTCCCGGTCAGGTGGGTCCACGCGCTGTCGGTCGCGTCGGCGGTGCCGATCCGCACGAACTGATCGGCCGCCCCGGTGCAGGTGATCTTGGCGGTCATGAATATCTGGCTCGCAGGGGCACCGTCGAGCCGGACCCACGCGCTCGCGCTGTACAGCCCGGGCGAGGCGACCGTGTGGATGTCGTAGCCCGGGCCCATGAACGTCGCGGTCCGGTTGGTGGTGAGCGCGCTCCAGTGACCGCCGTGGGCCTGCGCCGTCGTCGCGGTCACGACCGGCGATCCGAAGCCGAACCACGGGGAGGTCGTGCCGGACTCGAAGTCCGGGTTCGCGATCAGGTTGTGGCGCGGCACCGACTGGTCCTCGCGCAGCGAGACGTCATCGATGTAGAGGTCGACGCCGGCGGGCGGGTTCTCGAAGTACGCGGTGAGCTCGGTCGCGGCGCAGCTCGGCAGCGTGATCGTCCCGGTGAGCAGCGTCCATCCGGCGTCATTGGCCGTCGTGATCCCGATCCGCTGGAACGAATCGGTGCCCGCGCAGGTCGACTTCAGCGTCATCGACACCGGCGACAGCGCCGCGCCGGCGATCCGCACCCAGGCGCTCGCCTGGTAGGTCGCGCCGGGGATGGCCCCGGCCGCGAGGATGTTGTAGCCCGGCCCCTGGAAGGTCTGGGTGCGCCCCGTGGCAAGCCCGCTGCGCGCGCCGGAGTGCGCCTGCGCCGCGGTCGACGACACCGTCGCGCCGCCGAACCCGAACCAGCCCGCCGCGTCGGTCTCGAACCCCGGGTTCGCGATCAGCTCGGGACCGAGCTCTTGCCGGGGGCGCAGCGCCGCATCGTCGACCTCGAGCTCGACGCGCGGCGCCGGGCCGGCCACGGTCAGCGCGACCGCCTCGACGGCGCAGTCGGGGACGGCGAGCGTCCCGGCGAGCTGGATCCACCCGGTGTCGGTCGCGGTGCCGGTCGCGAGCGTGGTCGCGGTGTCCGCGCCGCCGCTGCACCGGGTGACCGCGGTGAGCGCGACCGTGTCGCTCGCGGCGCCGCGGATCCGCACCCAGGCCGAGGCGTCGTAGCTCGCGCCGGCCGCGACCACGGAGAGCGCGTCGAACACCAGGCCCTGCGCGGCCGCGGTGCGCCGGGTGATGCGCGCGCTGCCCTCGCCGGTGTGGGCGGTGCGGCGCGACACCGACAGCCGGCTGCCCGGGGCGATCCAGCCGTCGCTACCGATCTCGAAGCTGCCGTTCGCGATCAGGTTGGGCGGCGTGCCGGGTGGATCGACCGGCACGCTCATGAACCCGTCGATGATCCCGTAGTACGCCGGCTTGCGGTGGTACTGCTCGTCGAGCTCGAGCGGATCGTCGGGCCCGAACGTGGCGTCGATCCACGAGTCGAGGTCGGTGAACCCCCACGTGGTCAGGGTCTCGCAGCCGGCGACCTGGACGCACGCCGCGACCGCGCGCTGGAACACCTGGCGCTCGACCGCGAACCGGGTCACCACGTCCCCCGGCAGGTTCGCGATCCGGACGTCGAGCTCGCTGACGTTGACGCGCAGGCCGAGATCGGTGAACCGCCGGAGGTTGGCCACGATCTCCTCGGTCGAGGGTGCGGTCGGTGCCTCGAGGTGCATCTGGAAGCCGACGCCGTCGATCGGGACGTGGTCCGCGATCAGGCCGCGCACGAGCTCGTAGACCGCGTTCGACTTGGCGCCGATCGTGTCGATGTTGAAGTCGTTGTAGTAGAGCAGCGCACCGCGGTCCTCCTCGTGCGCCCAGCGGAACGCATTCGCGATGTACGTCGGCCCGAGCTTGCGCAGGAACACGGTGTCGCGCAGCGTGCCGTCGTCGTTGAACGCCTCGTTGACCACGTCCCACGCGCGGGTGTCGCTGCGGTAGCGGCCCATGACCTTCCGGATGTTCCGGCGCAGCTCGCGGGTCAGATCCTCGGGCGTGATCGCGTCGGTGATGAACGGCGGGAGCTGGCTGTGCCAGACCAGCACGTGGCCCTTGGCGGCGAGGCCGTGACGGCGCCCGAACCCCATGATCTCGTCGGCCGGGCCGAAGCTCCAGTGGTCGGCGTCGACCGGTTGCAGCGAGCCCCACTTGGTCTCGTTGCCCGGCGTGAGATAGCTGAACTCGGCGGCGAGCGTCGCGGCGTAGACCGGATCGCCGGTCAGGAACGGCGCGTCGACGGCGGTGCCGATCAGGCGATGCGTCCGCGCCGCGGCGTCGGCCAGCGACCGGATCGGCCGCCGGTGATGTTCGCGCCGGTCGTGATCGCGGTCGCCGTCGTGGTCGCCGTCGCGATCCCGGTGAGCGATCGCGTCGACCGACTCGGCCGACGGCGCATCGGGCTCGGGGGCGGCGCAACCCGCTGCCAGCCATGAGAGGAACAAGATCGTGGGAGTTTGCCGACGAGATCGCTGCATGTCCGTCCTCGCAGGTGCGTGGTCGATCCGACCGTCCGCAGGGCGAGCCGATGCACGGCGTCGACATCTTCCCGGGACAGCCGCGCGGCAATGTACAGCCCCCGCGCCGCGACGACCACGCATCGCGCTGTGAGAATCCGTTCATTGGTTCGACCGGGGCAATTCACGACGCGGGCGCGCAGCGAGGCGCACCACACGGTGTCGGACATCGGCGGACTCCCGATCACGTCTGCGCAGGACTTCCACGCCGATCCTCGACCGGGCGCTCGCCCTCCGGCGGACGATCGAGGCGATCGCGAGATGGCCCGCGCGACCTCGCGACGAGCGGCGGCTAGCTGCGGTCGGTGCCGGCCGACGGCCGCGCAGATCCTCCGGTGCCCGCCGGGGGCGGCGTCACGTGGTGGACCGTCCGGGTCGGGAACGCGATCGAGCTACCGTGACGCTCGATCGCGGCCATGAACGCCAGCAGGATGTCCTGACGGATCACCTGGAACTCCGACCAGTCCGCGGTCTGGAACCACGCCATGATCTCGATGTCGAGCGACGACGCCGCGAACTCCTTGAACCGCACCACGACCGCGTCCGGCCAGATCTTGGGGTGGGCGCGCAGGATCGCCTCCAGCTCGGTGAGGATGTTCCGCATCTGCTGCGCGGTGGTCTCGTAGACCAGGCCGACCGTGGTCGCCAGCCGGAGCCGGTCGCGCGCGGTGAACGACTCGATCCGCTGGTTGGCGAGCTCGCCGTTGGGGATCGTGACGATCGTGCGGTCGAGCGTGCGGATCCGGGTCGAGCGCAGCCCGATCCGCTCGACCGTGCCGACGAAGTCGTAGAGCTTGACGAAGTCGCCCTCGCGCATCGGCTGGTCCACGCCGATCGACAGCGTACCGAACAGGTTCTCCAGCGTCTTCTGCGCGGCCAGGGCGACCGCAAGCCCGCCGATCCCCAGCCCGGTGATCAGGCTGGCGATCGACACCCCGAGCTGGGCGAGCCCGACGATCCCTGCGATCACGAGCACCGCGACCTTGGCCAGCCGTGCGCTGATCGCCAGCAGCGAGCGCGACGACGGCCGGTCGACCGCCCACGATCGCCGCTCCAGCATGGCGCGCACCAGGTCGATCCCGCGGAACGCGGTCCACAGCACGGCGAGCGTGGTCACGATCGCGATCGCGTCACCCAGGGTCGCGAGCGCCCGCGCCTCGAGCGGCAGCCACGGCGTCGCGAACCGCAGGACCTGGAGCGCGAGCATCAGGCTGAGCGGCCACACCATCAGCTCGGCGAGCCGGTCGTCCCACTCGACGCTGGTGCGCCCGGCGAGCCGGAGCAGCAGCGGGCGGGCCAGGTGCACGATGATGCGGCCGAGCAGGAACGCGAGCACGACCGCGGCGATCGTGATCGTCCACGGCGCGGTCAGCGCGCTGGTGACCTGCGCGAGCATCCCATCGTTGCCGCCGCCGGTCACGGCGCGCGTCTCCGGAGCTGTGTCACGGCATCCTCCTGATCAGAAGGCGCCGAGTCTAGCTGGGCAGGCCCGCGCGTGGCGAGGCGTCCGGACACCGTCCCCGACGACGAGCTGCCACGGCTGCCGCCGATCAAGACCGCTGTGGCGAGGTCCTAGATGCCGATGCCCGCGACGCGAGACGGCGTGCCGCGGAAGCTGGCGTGCCCGGCTCCGGTGGCGCCGCTGTGGTCGTCGCCCCAGCACCACACGGCGCCGGCCACGTCGATCGCGCACGCGTGCTGCTTGCCGACCGAGAGCGCGGTGGCCGCGACGCCCGGCGACAGCGGCGCGGGCGCGGTCAGGTCGCCGGGCGCGGCCGGATCGCGGCCGAGCAGGCTGCTGCGGTCGACCCCGTCGTCTTGCCAGCACATCACGCGGCCGGCCTGGATCGCGCAGTTGCCCCCGGCGTCGCGCGATCGGTGGATGTCGGCGAGCGCGTGGAGCTGCGGCAGCTTGACCACGGTCCACCGATCGTGGTCGTCGACGTCGGCGCGCACGTAGCTGTCGCCGGCGAGCTCGATCAGACGGTTCGACACGCGGCGCGCCCTGGCGATCCCGCGGATCGCGATCGGATGGCGAACCGGGTGGTCGCCGCCCCAGAAGCACTCGACCGCGCCGGTGTTCAGCAGCGCGCAGTCATCGTCGAGCGCAGCCACGCCGCGCAGGGCGCGAACCGGCCACCAGGTCCCTCGGTCGGGCGGCAGGCCGGCGAGGGCGGCCTTGTCGGAGTCGTAGCAGCGCACGCTGCCGTCGACGAGCGCGGCGCAGCGGTCGTCCGAGATCTGGGCGAACGAGATCGGCGCGGCCGGCAGCGGGGCCAGCGGGTGCAGGGTGACCGCGTCGGCGTTGTCGTGGGCCTCCGAGACGGTCACGCCATCGACCACGACCGGCTCCCTCGCCCACGCGACCAGCGCTGCGGCGCGGCCGATCTGGCGCGGCCGGTCGCCGTCGAGCATGCCCCAGCCCCACAGATAGACCTCTCCACTGCGCGCCAGTGCAAGCGTGAACTCGTCGCCGGCCTGCACGCTTGCGATCGGCGGCAGCCCGGCAACCTTGGTCGGCCGCACGCCGTCCATCGCGAATCCATCGCCGAGCTGGCCGAGCCGGTTGTCGCCCCAGCACTTCGCGGCGCCGCCGACCACGGCGCAGCACGTGCTGCCCTCGCACGACAGATCGGTCGCCGGTCCGCCGACGTCCTGGTGGACCCACCTGGCGTCGCGCCCCACCCTACCCCGGACGTAGCACTCGATGTCACCGCCGCGCCGCAGGCACTCCTGGGCAAACAGCTGGGTCGCGGCGCGCGGCGGCGGCGGCCGGCCATGCGCAGGCTCCATGCCCTTGCCAGCGCACGTCATCGCGCCGGCGCGGTTGACCGCGCACGCGATGTCATCGGCGTACGGAAACGCGGCCACGGCGTCACTTACCCCCGGCAGCTCGTAGCGGAGGTCCGCGTCCTGCGCCAGGCCGCGCACGCGGCCAATGCACACGGCATGGCCGTTCCCGAGCGCTGCGCAGCGATAATCCCACACCGGCTCGCTGAGCCACGCCACGTCGGCCAGGCCGTCGACCGGCGCGAACGCCGTACCGCCCGGGCCGGCGCACGCGACGGTGCGCGCGGCGGTGATCGCGCACACCTCGTAGCCACTCTCCGTGCCCTCGCCGACGACGAGCGCGCGCGTGCCCTCGCTGCCCGGCATCGGCTCGACGTGAAACCCGTGATCCCAGCACACGACGCTGCCAGCCCTGCGGCGCGCGCAGCGGCGCTTGACCTCGACGGCGTCGGTGATGCCGCGCACGAACACCGGCGAGGTCTGCTTGTTCGCGGCCCCGAGGGGCGCCCCCCAGCATGCCACGCGCCCCGACGCCGTCACCGCGCATGGAGCGATCGAGACATCGATCTGCACGACCGGATCGCCGCTGCGCGGCGGCGCGGCGGTCGCCGGCGGAGACGCGCTACCCGCGGCGCTGGCCATCCCGCCACTCGCTGCGCTGGCCGTCCCGCCACCGGCTGCGCTGGCCGTCCCGCCACCGGCGGCGCTGGCCATCCCGCCACCGGCGGCGCTGGCCGTCCCGCTGCCGGCCGCGCTGGCCATCCCGCTGCCGGCGGCTCCGGCCATCGCGCTGCCGGTTGCGCCCGTGCTCGTTGCGGCCCCACCGGTACATGCTGTGATCGCGACCACGAACCCTGCATACGCACGACCCATACCCAGCTTCTCGCACGACCGGAGCGAGCCGCCGCGCGAGCCGCGCCGATAGTTCGCGCCAGCGGCTAGTGGTGCCAGGTGATGATCACGCTGATGCCGCCGCCGCCGTTCCCGGAGCCGTCGCGGCGCTTGCCGCCGGAGCCCTCGCCGGCGCTGCCCTTGCTCGCTCCGGAGCCCTCGCCGGCGGCGCTCTTGCCCGCGCCGCTGGAGCCCTCGGCCGCGCTGGCCTTGCCCGCGCCGCCGAGAACGCTGTCGAGATCGGAAATGATGTTTGCAGAGAGTGTGTTCGTCATACCCGGACACAAAGCATGATGCATATCATGCAGTGACGATCATGATCATGCCGTATTGGAAGATCGGCAGTGCGCACCGACGGCAACACGTGAACCTCGCAGAACGCGACGCGCGCGGCCGCGGCTCGGTGCACGGGAGTTGCGCGGCAGATCCGCTGCGGGGAGCTGCATAGGCCGCTCCCGCGGTTGCACAATCCATCGGGCTGTCTCACCATCCGCCCCCACCGACATGCTGCACAAGCTTCTCATCGCCAACCGCGGCGAGGTGGCGGTCCGGATCGCGCAGGCGGCGGCGGAGCTCGGGGTCGCGACCGTCGCGGTGTACTCCGCGGACGATGTGCAGTCGCTGCACACCCGGCGCGCAGATCAGGCAATCGCGCTCGCCGCCGCCGGCCCGGCTGCATACCTCGACGGCGCGCGGCTGGTCGCGATCGCGCGCGACTCCGGATGCGACGCCGTCCACCCGGGGTACGGCTTCCTCAGCGAGAGCGGCGGGTTCGCGCGCGCGTGCCTCGCCGCCGGCCTCCGGTTCGTCGGGCCGCGCCCCGAGGTGCTGGACCGGTTCGGCGACAAGGCGGCGGCGCGCAGCTTCGCGGCGAGCTGTGGCGCGCCGGTCCTGCCCGGCACGCGGCACGCGACCAGCCTGGCCGAGGCCCACGACGTGCTGCGCGAGCTCGGGCCCGGCGGCGCGATCATGGTCAAGGCGGTGGCCGGCGGCGGTGGCCGCGGGGTCCGCGCGGTGACCCGGCCGGCCGACCTCGACGAGGCCTACGCGCGGTGCCGCTCCGAGGCCCAGGCCGCGTCGGGCAGCCCCGAGGTCTACGTCGAGCGCCTGCTGCCGCGGGCGCGCCACGTCGAGGTCCAGATCGCCGGCGACGGCCGGCGCGCGATCACGCTGTCCGATCGCGAGTGCACGCTGCAGCGCCGCCACCAGAAGCTGGTCGAGATCGCGCCCAGCCCATCGCTGCCGGCCGAGCTGCGCGGCGCGATCGTCGCGGCCGCGAGCCGGCTCGCCGAGGCCGCCGGCTACGACAGCCTGGGCACCTTCGAGTTCCTGGTCGAGCTCGACGCCGCCGGCGCGCCGCTCGGGTTCTTCTTCCTGGAGGCCAACCCGCGGCTCCAGGTCGAGCACACCGTCACCGAGGCCGTGCTCGGCCTCGATCTGGTCCACCTCCAGCTCGAGCTCGCCGCCGGCCGGACGCTGGCCGAGCTCGGGCTGGCCGCCGGCGTCGCGCCGCCCACCGGCCGCGCGCTGCAGCTCCGCGTCCACCTCGAGACCCTCGACGCGCGCGGCGCCGTCGTCCCCACCGCGGGCACGCTGACCGCATTCGACCCGCCGTCGGGCGCCGGGATCCGGGTCGACACGTCCGGCTACGCCGGCTACCAGACCACCGCCGCGTTCGATCCGCTGATCGCGAAGCTGATCGTCCATCTTCCGGGACACCCGGCCGGTCACCCGGCCGGGCAGCCCGGCGACCTCGCGGGCCTGTTGCGCAAGGCCGAGCTCGCCCTGGCGCGGTTCCGGATCGAGGGCGTCACCACCAACCTGCCGTTGCTCCGCGCGCTGGTCCAGCACCCCGACGTGATCGCCAACCGGATCACCACGCGGTTCGTCGAGGAGCACGCCGCGGAGCTGGTCGCGCGTGCCCGCGAGCTGGCGCCGCCTTCCCCGGTCTCCGCCGGGCCGGCCTCCCCGGAGCCGGGGTCTCCGCGGTCGTCGCCGCTGGGCCGCCCGACCCCGCCGCCGGCGCCGCCCGGCACCGTCGCGATCGGCGCGCCGATGCAGAGCAAGCTGGTCACGGTGTCGGTCGCCGACGGCGATCAGGTCCGGCCCGGCCAGCCGGTCGCGATCGTCGAGGCGATGAAGATGGAGATCGTGGTCGCCGCCGACGATGGCGGCGTCGTGCGCGCGGTCGCGGCCCGGCCCGGCGACATCCTGATGCCGGGCGATCCGATCGTCTTCCTCGAGCCGGCCGAGCTCGCCGGCGGCGAGGCCGCGGCCCACGCCGCCGCCGATCTCGATGCGATCCGCCCCGATCTCGCCGAGGTCCAGGCCCGCCACGCGGTCGGCCTCGACGCCGCCCGCCCCGCCGCGGTCGCCCGCCGCCGCGGCACCGGCCGCCGCACCGCGCGCGAGAACATCGCCGCGCTGGTCGATCCGGACAGCTTCACCGAGTACGGCGCGCTCGCGCTCGCCGCCCAGCGCCGCCGGCGCGGCCTCGCCGACCTGATCGAGTCGACCCCGGCCGACGGCCTGATCACCGGCATCGCCAGCATCAACGGCGAGCTGTTCGGCGACGCCGGCACCCGCTGCCTGGTCGCGGTCTACGACTACACCGTGCTGGCCGGGACCCAGGGCTACATGAACCACAAGAAGCTCGACCGCATGCTCGCCCTCGCGCACCAGCGCCGGCTGCCGGTCGTGCTGTTCGCCGAGGGCGGCGGCGGGCGCCCGGGCGACACCGACTACTTCGGCACCGGCCTCGACGTCCCGACCTTCCTCGAGCTCGCCCGGCTGTCCGCCCTGGTCCCGGTGGTCGGCGTGGTCGCCGGCCGGTGCTTCGCCGGCAACGCCGCCCTGCTCGGCTGCTGCGACGTCATCATCGCCACCGCCGACTCGTCGATCGGCATGGGCGGCCCCGCGATGATCGAGGGCGGCGGGCTCGGTGTGTACGCCCCCGACGACGTCGGCCCGGCCCGCGTCCAGGCCCCCAACGGCGTGATCGACGTGCTGGTCGCCAGCGAGCAGGAGGGCGCCGCGGTCGCGCGCCGGTACCTGTCGTACTTCCAGGGCGCGGTCGCGCGCTGGGACTGCGCCGACCAGCGCCGGCTCCGCCAGGCGATCCCCGACAACCGGCTGCGCGCCTACGACGTCCGCACCGTGCTGCGCGATCTCGCCGACACCGGCTCGGTGCTCGAGCTGCGCGCCGCGTTCGGCGCCGGCATCCTCACCGCGCTGGTCCGCATCGAGGGCCGCCCGCTCGGCGTGATCGCCAACAACCCGCACCACCTCGGCGGCGCGATCGACGCCCCCGCCGCCGACAAGGCCGCGCGGTTCCTCCAGCTGTGCGACGCGTTCGACCTCCCGGTGCTCGCGCTGTGCGACACCCCCGGCTTCATGGTCGGCCCCGAGGCCGAGAAGACCGCGCTGGTCCGCCACGTCAGCCGGATGTTCATCACCGGCGCCAGCCTCACCGTCCCGTACCTGACCGTGATCCTGCGCAAGAGCTATGGCCTGGGCGCGATGGCGATGGCCGGCGGCATGCTCAAGGGCGGCGGGTTCGCGATCGCGTGGCCGACCGGCGAGCTCGGCCCGATGGGCTTCGAGGGCGCGGTCAAGCTCGGCTTCCGCAAGGAGCTCGAGGCGATCGCCGATCCCGCCGAGCGCCGCGCGTTCTACGACAAGATGGTCGCCCGCTACTACGAGGAGGGCAAGGCGATCAACGCGGCGTCGTACGTCGAGATCGACGCCGTGATCGACCCGGCCGAGACCCGGCGCTGGATCCTCGCCGGCCTGGCCTCGGTCCCCCCGCCGCGGCTCGGCGAGCACCGCGAGCGCAAGCGGCCGTGCATCGATCCGTGGTAGCCGGGCCTTCCCACCTGTGCCCACAGCGAGCTGTGCGGTCTCAGCGAACTACCGGGTCTGCCGGCTGGAGACCGCGGTCGTCGGCTCGGCGACAGGAGTCCACGCCCGACCGTCGGAGAACGCCGGTCACGTGCCAGGGGAACCGACAGATCAAGCCGGCGTTCTGCGCTGTGATGCTGGCCTCCGAGATGCAACACTCGCCGGCCAACCCCATGGCCGCCGTCACCCCGATTCGCGATGACAAGGCATCTCCGCTCGCGGGGCAGGACGCCCCGGCACCTCCGGCGAGGCGCCGGCGAGCTCCGTTCGTGGCGGGCGGCCTGGTACTGGCAGCCCTGGCCGTCGCCG
>DATAPF010000358.1:0-30008 GCA_036265355.1 Kofleriaceae bacterium
ACCCCGTCGACGACGCCACCGGCCACGGTGAGCGCGGCCCCGGCGGCGCCGGCGGCGCCGGTCCCAGCGAGCGTTCCCGCGCCGTCGGGAGTCGCACCGGCCGCGGCGCCGGCCGCGCCGACGCCGGGCACCGTCGACGTCGCCGCGCCGACTGGCGCGCTGCCGGTGATCCACGGCGACAAGTGGCACGACGAGGAAGAGGAGGGCGGGCGCAACTTCGCCGCGTTCAAGGAGACCTGGGTCTACGTCGATGGCGTGCCGCGCGGCACGATGCTGTTCGCCGAGCTCCCGGCGACCTTGCCGATCGCATGGAAGGACGACCTCGAGTCCCTCGACTTCCAGCCCGGTGATCCGCCGCCGCACGAGAAGAAGGTCCAGCTGCTGCGCTGGCGGCTCGCCGACTACTTTCAGCTGATCGGCATCGACGTCGCCCGGATCAAGATGGTGTACCTGCACGGCGCCGGCTACGTCGCGATCCCCGGGCCGCAGTTCCGCAAGTTCGCCGACGGCATCACGTTCGACCTGACCGGCAACGATCTGACCAAGACGCGGTTCTACTGGCCGCGGAACATGAAGACCAACACGTCGTTCGATCGCTACGCCGCGGTGTCGGTGTTCATCGACAAGCCGCCGGTCACGCTCGACGTGCACAATAACCCCTTCATCGATGGCGTCGAGGTCAATGGCATCCCGTACCACGGCACGCCGGAGCGCGGTGGGTTCCGGGTCTACGTCGACTACAAGCTCGCGATGGTGGTCAAGCGCAACGAGCTCGGCGCGGTCGGCCGGGTCGCCGACACGCGATGGGACCTGATGAAGCTGCTCGCGTCGCGCGGGGTCAAGGTCCAGCCGGTCGCCGGCGACCTGGTGCTCGCGCAGGGCCTGGTCGAGCAGCGGCGCGACCGGGTCGACGAGGACTACGTCAAGAACCTCGAGGTCGGGGTCAACTCGCAGGCGTCGGGCACGCTGCTGGTCGGCAAGGACGACCGGCAGGCGACCGCGCTCCACCTCTACACCCGGGGCCACGTGCCGCCCGTGCTGCCGATGCCCGAGATGGAGCGCGACTGGCAGCCGCCGGGCAAGCCGGCGAAGCCGCCTGCGACGAAGTAGCGCCGCGGCGATCAGTTCCCGGGCGGCCGAGCGGGAGGTAGGTCGACGGGATCGCGCTGGGTGGACGGCGGCGCGCGGTCCTTGGCGTCGCGCTGGTTGCGATCGTAGAGGTCGTGCAGCGACATGATGATGCCGCCGTCCTCGCGCATGTCGGGGATCTTGTCGGCGAGCGTCTTCAGATCGCGGACCGCGTCGATGATGCAGCGCTCGGCGGTGGGGTTGGTGATGTTGCTGGTCTTGACCCGGACGTTGTCGGCGCGCAGCGTCTCGTGCTCGACGACCAGCGTGTACTCGAGCTCGATCTCCTCCTTGGAGTCGCTGCCGCTCCAGCACGGCGCCGCGGCGTCGGCGAGGGTCAGGCGCAGCCGCGACTTGCGGTACTTGAGCTCCTCGGCGGCCGCGGCGGCGGGATCGGGGACCGCGTCGAGGATCTCGCGGTTGATCGCGCCGGTGACCGGATCCTTCCACTCGCGCGGGGTCTTGCGGTTGGTCTGCGGCCGCCAGCCGCTCTCGGTCATGACCATCCTGGGCCTGTCGACCGCGGTAGGCACCGCCGGCAGGCTCGGCTCGACGCCGCGCGGGGTCGCGCTCGCGCGCCGAGCGGCCGGCTGGGTCGCGCCCGGCGCCGACGGCAAGAGCCAGTACGCTGCGACGACGACGATCGCGGCCATCCCCGCGAGCAGCACGAGTCGGTGCTTCATGGTGTCGGCCTTCGATGCAAGCTCGCCTCCACGATGATATGGGCTCGCACCTTCGCCCAGCGGGGGTTTGGTCCCCAGGAAGCGGGGAAAAAGTCTCCACCCGGCCGGTCGGGGGGTCGCGAGCCCCAGGCGTGGGGCCCGTGGCCATCGATGGATATCGCCTACATGGCATCGCAAGTGGCTGAATTTGCTTGATGTAATATGCGTAACATCACGGGCACGACGGCTGCACCAGGCCGGGAACATCACTCCCCAAAAGTCGGAGGCACTTTCCCAATGAACCCGCGTTCTATCGCCGGCCTCATCGTCGGAGCTTCGCTTGTAGGCGGTGTCGCATCTGCCGACCCGTTCATCGCAACGTTCGAAGGCCACGACGACATGCACGCCGGTGCGTTGTGGCGGAACGACCGTCCCAACAACAACAACCAGCGCGGTGTCGGCTTCGAGCACCAGTCGATCGTCCAGCTCTCGGACAATCACATCCTGGTCGTCGGCTCGGGCAGCTACACCGACATCACGCCGATGATCACCGGCGCGGGTCTGAGCTCGACCGAGGCCGGCGTGCTGCCGCCGAAGGAGAGCGATCCGGGTGTCCAGGCGCAGGGCAACCGCGTCGAGGGCCTGTGCGCGAGCTACCAGGTCGACCCGGTCAAGGGCCTCGTGATGACCAACATGTCGTACTTCACGAAGAACGACAGCCCGGACTGGCAGAACATGCACAAGCCGCATGCCCAGGCGATCAACAACGGGGCGGCGGCCCTCGTCGAGTATGGTTACGATCCCGACGGTACCAACACCAAGACCTACGGCATGGTGCTGGGCCCCAACTGCCAGATCCTCTCGAAGCAGACCCTGCTGTTCGCCAACACCAACGACAACCTCGGTGGTGTGTGGGACGCCTGGAAGAACACCTACGCCGACGCCAACGGCGTCACCCGGTCGTGCGGCGGCATCATCGGCAACGGCAACGGGGACGACGACGTGTGGGCGACCTGTGCGACGACCACGGCGACCGGGCAGGCCGGCGCCGCGGCGTACACGATCACCCCGGACTTCAAGACCGTGCTCGATACCGAGGAGGAGCGCTCGCGCGGCACGACCCAGCCGACCCCGTTCAAGGACATGATGTTCGCGTGCTGGGCCTCGGGCAACACCCAGCCGCCCAACAGCGCCAGGTGCGGCCTGGTCAACACCGCGCCCGGCGTCCCGAACGGCCAGCGCGTGGTGTGGCGCAAGACCGTGGCGCAGCGCAGCGGCAACATCCGCTACTCGACGCCGTCGGTGGTGCCGGTGCTCGACGCCGCGGGGAACCCGACCGACACGTACATCATGTCGTACGTCAAGGTCGACACCAGCAACCGCACCGGCCGGTCGAAGGGCCGCACCGCGATCGAGACCGTGCCGCTCAAGATCACGCAGACCGGCCTGACCCTGCTCGACAAGCCGGTCGAGGGCATGTTCGGCATCGCCGACGGCGCCCACCCCGGCATGACCACGGCGCGCTACGGTGCGGACGGCCGCTCGGTCGCGTTCCTGTTCGCCGGCGCGATCACCGACGGTGGCACGGCGACCGCGAAGGTCATCGGCGTCACCCCCGACGGCAAGCTCGAGCCGGTGCGCGCGCTCAACTGGGCCAACGCGAGCTCGGGCGGCTACACCTCGCAGTGGTACGGCCACAACCCCAACACCCCGCAGGGCCGGTCGTACCCGGTGACCTCGCTGACCGTCGACAACCCGGGCTACCACCAGGCCAGTGGCTACCAGCCCGACGTCAAGAGCTTCATCCTGGCGGCCAACATCTACCACAAGGACCACGCCGGCCAGTGCACCCCGAATCCGACCATCGGGACCAACAACGGCACCTGCGGCGGCAAGAACGCGTTCGGCATGGTCCTGATCCCGAGCCAGGCCGACGATTCCAAGCCGGTCGCCGGCCCGGATGACCCGAACCCGACCGATCCGACGGCCGGGAGCACGGGTGGCACGGGCACGGGCGGCTCCGACCCGGGGACCACGCTCGGTGGCTGCTCGACGACGGGTGGCGCCGGCGCCGGCACGCTGATGCTGCTCGGCCTCGCCGCGATCCTCGTCCGCCGCCGCCGGTCCCGCTAACCCCCACCGCGTATCACCAAGGAAACCACACCATCATGCGCAACCAGCTACTTGTGACGGTCGCGATGACGATGCTCGGTGCGTGCGTCGGCGGGATCGACCCGATGCCGCCGGGCGGGGGCGACGACGACACCTCGGGACAGACCGCGCGCCAGATGTTCGACAGCACCGTCGCACCGCTGCTCACCACGAACTGCTCGTCGTGCCACGTCGGCCCCGAGACCAGCCCGACCAACATGTTCCTCGGGCCGGACGGCGTGTCGAGCTACTACACCACGCTGACCAGCGACCGCGCGGTCAACGGCGGCTTCAATGCCGTCGCGGCGGAGATCCTGCTCAAGGGTCCGCACGAGGGCCCGGCGTGGTCGAGCACCCAGATCGCCACGATCACCGCGTGGCTCAACCAGGAGCTCAAGGAGCGCGGCGGCGTGCCGGTCGACCCCGGGCCCGGCGCGAACCCGAACACCACGCCGCGCGGCGCGGAGATGGCGTTCGTCGGCTGCATGAACGCGGCCGCGGCCATGACCGCCTACACCGCCACCGGCACCCAGGCCTACCAGGTCGCGCTGCTCAACACCCAGCAGGGCCGCTGCTACAGCTGCCACTCGCCGGGCGGCGCGGGCGGCCAGTGGCTCGGCATCTCGAACAACAAGACGGCCCAGGATCTGATGTACGGCAAGTGGCAGCAGGAGGTGTTCTTCACCGGCGTGTTCCAGGCCCAGATCCAGGGCGACAACACCTACAAGATCGCCGCTGCGGACACCAAGATCTGCAACAAGGGCAAGGAGAAGCAGAACAGCCTCGGGACCCACCCGACGTTCGACTGCACGCAGAACAACAGCACGGCGCTCAACAACCTCAAGGCGTTCGCGACCCTCGTGCAGGGCCTGGTCGACAGCAAGGACCCGACCTGCGGGCCGGCCCAGTTCGCGGCGCCGACGCCGTGATCTGACGACCCCGACACCCGGTTCCCGGATGACTCCACCGGCGCCGCCCCGCGAGGGCGGCGTCGGGCGTTTCGGGCTCAGTTCCGCACGAGCGAGCGGAACACGCCGACCGCCCACTCGAGGTCGTCGAGCGTGACGAACTCGTCGGCCGCGTGGGCCTGCGCGATGTCGCCCGGGCCGATCACGATCGCGTCCTTGCCGTGCTGCGCCCACAGCGCGGCCTCGGTCCAGAAGTCGAGCGTGCCGACCGAGCGCACGAACCGCCGCACGTGATCGGCCAGCGCGTCGCACGAGAACGGCACGTGGTCGATCGTGTTCTCGATCGCGATGTCGGAGTCGATCCGGGCGGCGAGCGCGGCGACCTCGCGATCCCAGCCGGTGCGGTCGAACCCCGGGTAGGGCCGGAGCGACCACTCGAGCTCGCCGCGCGCCGGGATCACGTTGAACGCGACGCCGCCGTGGATCGCGGCGATGTTGAGGCAGGTGCCCTGCATCCCGGATGGCCCGTCGTGCAGCCGCCGGACCCCGGCGTCGTCGAGCGCGGTGGCGAACCGGGCGAGCCGGGCGATCGGCTTGGGCAGGTGGTCGGCCTTCGACGAGTGCCCGCCCGGGCCGGACAGCCTCGCGCGCTGGCCGAGCACGCCGCGGTGCGCGACGCCCGCGGTCCGCGCGGTCGGCTCGCACACGATGACCTCGCGGACCGCCGTGGCGTTCGGGCTGGCGAGGAACGCGCGGATCACGCCGCTGCCCGCCTCCTCGTCGCCCGAGAACAGCACGCCGAAGTCGCGCGGCCGGGTCGCCTCGATCGCGACCAGCGTGGCCGCGATCGCGCCCTTGGTGTCGGCCGAGCCCAGCCCGTAGAGCCGGCCGTCGGAGACGTAGGGCGTCCACGGATCGCGCGTCCAGCCGGCGTTGGCCGGCACGGTGTCGACGTGGACGTTGATCAGCCGGCGCGGCGTGCCCCAGCGCGCGAACACGTAGGCGGCGGGGCCGCCGTCGCTGCGGGTCGCGAGCTCGACGACGACCTCGTCGGCTCCCGCCGAGCGCAGCATCGGCGCGAGGTACTCGCACAGCGCCCGCTCGTCGCCGGCGCCGCGCTCGGGGCCGGCCTGCTGGGTCGGGAAAGCGACGAGCTCCGCGGTCAGGTCGGCGACCATCATCGTTGCACCTCGTGGTACGTCGGTTCACCCCCGCGCGTCAATTCCGGTGCGCGCTGTCGAGCAGTGAGCGCCATGCCGCGTGCGCCGCGATCTCGGTGAGCGCCTGTGCCAGCAGGGTCTTGCCCGGCTCCATGCGGTGCCAGGTCGAGGCGCCCGACGGGTGCGGCAGCGCGATCACGTCGAACTCGACGCCGGCCAGCGCGCCGCGCCGGGGCCGGCCGACGACCTGCGCGAGCGACTCGATGTCCGGGAACAGCTGTGCGATCGCCAGCTTGCCGACCGGGATCACCAGGCGCGGGCGCAGCAGCTCGACCTCCCGGGTCAGGTGCCGGCGGCACTGCGCGATCTCGTCGGGCGACGGCACGCGGTCGCCACCGCCCCGGGCCTTGCCGGGAAAGCACCGGCACACCGCGGCCATGTACACGCGCTCGCGAAACGCTTCCTCGTCCATGCCGTCCTGGCCGAGCTGCGCGAACCAGCCGAACATCGTCTTGCCCGCGGTCCACGCGAACGGCTTGCCGGCCGGGCCCTCACGCACGCCGGGCGCCTGGCCGATCAGCATCACCGGCGATACCACCGGCACCCCGGTCACCACCGGTCTGATCATCTCGGGACAGGCGTCACATTCCCGCAGCTGTGCAACGTGGCGCCGGAGCTGGACCAGGACGGACACCGGCGCACTATGCCCGATCGGTGTGACGCCAGCACCCTCCGGAGTCGTCCCACCGCGCTTGGCGCACCACGCCAGGCGACGTTCACGCTGCACCGCGGTGCCGGCACGCTAGACTCAACGGCGTGAACACTCCGCCGCACGAACCGCTCATCCGCCGGGTGCTCGGTGGCAACGTCTTCGAGCTCAAGCTGCACCGGCTCACGATCGAGGAGCTCGACGGCGGCTCGGTCGTCAAGCTCGAGGTGCTCGAGAACGAGGCGCCGGTCGAGGTCGAGGGTCGCGGGGTCGGCGTGGTCGAGGCGCTGTACAACGCGCTGCTCGAGCGCTACGCGCGCGAGTACCAGTCGCTCAAGACGATCCAGCTGACCGGGTTTCAGGTCGCGGCCGACCTCGGGACCAAGAAGGCGCAGGCCGGGGTCGACGCCATCGCCCAGGTCACGCTCGACGTCAGCAACAGCGAGGGCCGGCTGTTCTCGTTCAGCGACGCGTCGCGCTCGGTCGCGTCGTCGACCGCGCGCGCGGTGCTCGCGATGGTCCAGTACTTCGTCAACGCCGAGCGCGCGTTCCTCACCCTGTACAACGCCCGGCGCGACGCGCTGGCCCGCGGCCGCGAGGACCTGGTCGCGCGCTACACCGCCGAGATGGCCGCCGTGGTCGAGAGCACGAGCCAGGCCGAGGTGATCGCGAACATCCGCAAGGAGATCGGCTGATTCACGGCGCCGGCGGCGGGCACGCGCCGACCGCCTCGGGGCCGAGGAACCCGGCCAGGTAGGCGCGCGCCGGGCCGGACCAGAACCGCGCCAGGCTGGCCTCGGCCGACGGCATGGCGTGCGCGGTGTCGCCGGTGCCGCAGATCGCCTGGACGATGTCGGTGGCGCGGGCGCGGAGCTGGTCGGGCGTGGCGAACGCCAGCGCGTCGCTGCGCGAGGCGTGGCAGCCGCGGCACGCGACGGCGATCACGTTGCGGTAGGTCGGCGCGGTGGCGGGGCCCTGCCAGGCTGCCGGGACGATGGACGGATCGGCCGCGCCGGTCAGCGCCGCGCCGCCGCCGTACCAGCCGCGCACGGTCTGGGCCAGCGTGTCGTTCGGGGCCGCGGCGAGGAACGCCTGGTTGAGCGCCCGCATCGCGGCCTCCTGGTCGCCGCGCCCCATCCCGGGGCGGTTCGAGAACACGAACGCGCTCGGGTCGAACGGCAGGAACCGCGCGCCGATCACGCTGTGGGTCGCCGCGTCATAGCGGCCGTCGCTGCCGTGGCAGTTGATGCAGTTGTTGGGGATCGAGGTGTTGTCGCCGCGGGTGTCGAGCTGGGCGGAGGTGAGCAGCGCGCCGGCCGCGTTGAACACCATGAACTTGACGGCGTTGGGCGCGGTGATCGGCGGGTCGTAGACCATCGAGACGTTGGCGAACGCGCCCTTGCCGCCGCCTGCGATCCGGCCGTTGACCGCGAGATCGAGCGCGTCGGCCGCCACGCTGCCGAACGGCCCGTAGTTGAAGGTGGTGCATGCCACGCCGGTGCCGGCGGCGGCCGCGTGGGTCTTGCAGCGGATCTCGCGGCCGGTCGCGAGGTCGCCGAGGTTGTAGTAGGTGAGCGTCGGCGTCGCCGGATCGTCGAGCCCGTAGGTCGACAGGAACTGCGCGAGCGTCGCCGGGGCGCCGATCGCCTGGTAGTACGCCGTGGTGTCGGCCGGCGTGTTGGCGCCCTTGGTGTCGAGGAAGCGATGCGCGAGCTCCGGCGGCTGGGCGGTCGGGTCGACCAGCGTGACCGTGGCAAACCCGCTCGCGCAGCTCGCGAGCCGGTCGCGCCACGTGGTGTGCGCGTCGATGCAGTGCTGGGTCTCGGGCTCGGCGTCGAGCAACGCCAGGGCCACGCCGTCGACCCGGGCGCGCAGCGACAGCAGGCCGCCCGCCGGCCAGCCGGCGCCGACCGCGATCGCGGCGTGGAACGGATAGAGCGGCGCGCCGGGCTCGTCCGCGCCGGTGGTCGCCGTCACCGCCGTGCCGGCGGTCACCCAGGCGCGGCTCGCCGCGTCCCAGCGCTCGATCACCACGCTCGCGCCGGGCTCACCGGCGTAGCCGTCGACGGTGACATCGCCGGCGGGCTGGGCGGCGCCGTGGCGCGGCGCGGTGACGATGCCGGTGCGATCGGGCGGCGGCACCTCGAGCGTGTCGCCGATGACGCAGGCGGGGAGGATCGCCACCACACACAGACCGGGGAGCAGGTGCATCGTCCACCTGGGGGTTGCGAGCTGCATGCCGGTGGAACACACGAGCCCACACGTGCATTCGCAGCCAGTTGCCGTGTGCGGAGGTCTTGATCGGAGTGCCGGGCCCCGGTCGTACTCCTCATCATGCTACCCGCGGTTTACAACCTCATTTCACCGCGGCTCGACGAGGATCGCACGGCAAAATTGTTGTGCAGACTGCTGCGCGATCAGATCAAACGTGATCAGTTCGTGCAACTGCTGCGATCGCAATGGCGGTCTGCCGCATCCGGCGGCGGCGATCCGCAGGGCCCGGAGGCGTCGCTGGTGGCGCGCGCGAATGTGAACTGCGGGAGGGAAGCGCGGCGCCGGTCGCGTCGTAGCACCGGAGCACACAGCTGCGTGGCGGGCGAGCACAAACCCGGGGACGCCGGTATAACCCCAGGCCATGGATGGACAGCTCGCCGGAAAGCTCGCCCTGGTCACCGGGGGTGGCCGCGGCATCGGCGCGGCGATCGCGCGCGCGCTCGCCTCGGCCGGCGCCCGCGTCGTCGTGTGCGGCCGGACCAAGCCCGAGCTCGACGCGGTGGCGCGCGAGATCGGCGGCGTGGCGATGCGGCTCGACCTCACCAACCGGCGCGAGACCGACGAGATGACCGCGTCGGTCGGCCCGGTCGACGTGCTGGTCAACAACGCCGGCGCGGCCGAGAGCGCACCGCTCGACCGCACCACCGACGAGATCTGGGACCGCATCCTCGAGCTCGATGCGACCTCCGCGTTCCGGGTGACCCGCGCGCTCGTGCCGTCGATGATCACGCGCAAGTGGGGCCGCGTGATCAACGTCGCGTCCAACGCCGGGGTGTCGGGCTACGGCTACTCCACCGCCTACTGCGCCGCCAAGCACGCGATGGTCGGCATGACCCGCTCGCTCGCGATCGACCTCGCGCGGACCGGCGTGACGATCAACGCGCTGTGCCCGGGCTGGGTCGAGACCCAGATGGCCGAGGAGGCGGTGACCCGGATCGCGGCCAAGACCGGGCGCACGGCGGAGGAGGCGCGGACCCAGCTCGCCGCGATGAGCCCGCAGCGCCGGATGATCACGCCCGAGGAGGTCGCCCACGCCGCGCTGATGCTGTGCGGCGAGGGCGCGCGCGGCATCCACGGCCAGACCCTGGTCATCGACGGCGGCGCGGTGCTGAAGTGAACGCAGCCAGCAACCAACCCACGAAAGGAACGCCATGAGCAGCGAGGAGATCCGCGTCCCGGCATGGCCGGCGCCGCGCGGCTACGCCAACGGCCGCACCGGGTCGGGCCGGCCCCTGCACGTCGCGGGGCAGATCGGCTGGGACGAGCACGGCCAGCTGGTCTCGGCCGAGCTCGTGCCGCAGTTCATCCAGGCGCTCGACAACGTGATCGCCGTGGTCCGCGCCGCCGGCGGCGTGCCCGCCGACATCGCGACGATGACCGCGTTCGTCACCGACGTCGCCGCGTACCGCAGCGGCGCCCGCGACCTCGGCGCGGCGTGGCGCGCCCGGTTCGGCCGCCACTTCCCGGCGATGACCCTGGTCGGCGTGACCGCCCTGGTCGAGCCCGGCGCGGTGATCGAGATCCAGGCGACCGCCTACCTCGCCGAACGGGGGGCCGGAGGTCCGCGATGATCGAGCCGCGCACGTTCGCGTTCGACCTCACGCGCGGGGTCGCGACGCTCACGCTCGATCGCCCCGAGCGGCTCAACGCGCTGACCTTCGAGGTCTACCGCGAGCTCGCCGAGAGCTTCGAGCAGCTCGGCCGCGAGGACGACGTCCGCGCGATCGTGATCACCGGCCGCGGCCGGGGGTTCTGCTCGGGCGGTGATCAGGACGACATCATCCATCACCTGCTCGGCCGCGACACCCCAGCGCTGCTCGCGTTCACCCGCGCCACCGGCCGGCTGATCCATGCGATGCGCGCGTGCCGCCGGCCGATCATCGCCGCGATCAACGGCACCGCGGTCGGCGCCGGCGCCGTGATCGCGTGCGCCAGCGACCTGCGGATCGCCGCCGCGGCCGCGAAGTTCGGCTTCATCTTCCCGCAGGTCGGCCTGTGCGGCGCCGACATGGGCGCGATGTACCTCTTGCCGCGCATCGTCGGTCTCGGCCACGCGACCGAGCTGCTGCTGTTCGGCGACATCATCGCGGCGAGCCGCGCGCTCGAGATCGGCCTGGTCAACCGGGTGATGCCCGACGCCGACGCCGCGGTCGCCATGGCCCAGGACTGGGCGGAGCGGCTCGCCCGCGGCCCCGCGTTCGCCCACGCGATGACCAAGCAGATGCTCGAGAGCGAGCACACCATGGCGCTCGCCGCGGCGATCGAGGCCGAGGCCCAGGCCCAGGCGCTGTGCATGCAGCACCCCGACTTCGCCGAGGCCCACGCGGCGTTCAAGGCCAAGCGGCCGGCGCGGTTCCGCGGCGCCCCGGACGAGGAGTAGCCGCCGCCGCGCAGCTCACGGCAGGAAGCCCGGCACACAGTGCGTGTGCCACAGCGGGTCGCCGTCGGGTGAGCACAGCTTGCCCGGGCCGAACGCCTTGTCGGGATGCGCCGCGCACCACCCGTACTCCACGGCGCTGTACTCCAGGCAGTATCCGTCCCCGCCGCAGATCAGCTGGCACACGCCGTTCGCGAACCGATCGAACGGATCGCAGGGGTAGTTCACCGGATCGCACGTGTTGATGACGGCCTGCTCGGCCTCCGAGGTCGCCGGCGCTTCGTCGAGCACCGGGGCTGGATCGGACTGGAACCCACAGGCGGATACGATCAGGGCGAACAGAGCGGACAGGCGGATCAGCATTCCAGCGAGCTACGGCACGCGGCGCTGCGGAGCAACGGAGAGGGTACGCTCACCGGCGTTTTGACGTCGGCGCTCGCCGCCGCAAGCGGCGCCGACCTCACGCGCCAGCCGCCGTCCCGACCTCGTAGCTCGCCCGCGGCACGCCGGACGAGAGTAGCAGGCGGCCGCTTGGGCTGTCGCAGCTGGCCGACGACCGCTTCGGCTGCCGCTTCGGCTACCGGTGCCGGGTGCCCGCTTCGGCTGCCGGGTGCCGCTACGGCCACCGCTGCAGCTCGTCGCGAGCGTGTGCGGCAATGACATGGTCTCCACGCACGAGTGCTCCCCACGCTGCGCCGCTCGAAGCGCTCACAGCGGCCCTCCGTGATTCGCCCTCGCACCGGGGGCGTCGCCCTTGCGCCGCTCTCGCGCACCGTCCCTTGCCGAGCGCCGGACCGACCGACGTGGCGCATGCGGCGCCCCCATAGCTGGATCGATCGACGAGCCGCGGGTCGCGGTGCCCGCGCTCGTCATGGGACGTGCGCTCCGCGACGCGTCGGGCGACGACGCCCCCGGTGCTGAGGGGCGAATCACAGGAGGTCCCGATGTTCGATACGCTCGAGATGTCGCTCACCGTGCTGGAGCAGCTCGCACCCGTGGAGACCAAGATCCGCCAGCGCCGCAAGTCGCTCGCCGACGAGATCGGCCGGGCAGCCGAATCGGTCGCCCTCAACGTCAGCGAAGCACGGCAGCGCGCTGGCCTCGACCGCGCAGACCTGTTCCGCCGCGCCGCCGGCTCGGCAAGCGAGCTCACCACGGCGCTGCGCATCGCGCGAGCGCGCGGCTACATCACCGCGGCCGACCACGCCGCGGTCGACGCCGCGCTGGATCGGGTTCGCGCGATGCTGTGGCGGCTCACCCACTGAGCATCACCTCGGGCTGCCTTGGCGAATCCGATCGGCGTCATCCGGTCGCCGCGGCCAGGACCCACTCCTCGCCAAGCGCCGCCCACAGCTCGCCGGTCTGGGTCCCGAACTTCCAGTTGCCGAACTCGGGGTGCTCGGTGAGCGACCGCACATGCGTGCGCCGCTTGGCGTCGAGCGCCAGCACGCGCACCTCGGCCGGCTCGAACAGATCGAGCAGGTACGGTGAGTGCGTCGTGCAGACGATCTGCATCTCGGGATCGAGCGCCATCCGCTTGCGCAGGACCTGGACCAGCTTGAACTGTGCGGTGGGATGAAGGCCACGGTCGATGTCGTCGAGCAGGAACAGCCGCGGTCGCACAGGCCCGTGCAGCTTGGTGAGCAGGCCGAGTGCAAGCACGGTGCCCTCACCCAGGAGATTTGCTGAAACCTCGAAGCCATCATCAAACTCGATCGCAAAGCGATCCTCGATCGCCGTGTCATCGACCAGCTGCCAGGCCGGTTGACCGCCAGCATCGAACTTTTCCGGCCGCCGGGTCGCGATGCGCTCGCGGCAAGTCTTGATTCGCTTGACGCCGGGCACCAGGTCTCGAAGGTCGTGCGTGAGCTCTGCGAGCCCAGCGTCGTCGGCAACGTTCATCCATGCGAGCGTGGACGCGAGGCCGTAGCCTTCCGACCTCATCCTCGGGATCTCGTCTTCGGTAGCTCGATCGGTCGGCGACTTGACACCGGTCAGCGACAGCAGGTGCATGCCCTGCAGCACGCTGCTCTTGCCGCATCCATTGGGTCCGACCAGCGCGGTGAGCCGCTCCAGGTGGAGCGTGACGTCCTGGAGGCTCTTGAAGTTCTCGAAATGGACGCGGTCGATCATGGGCATGCCAGCAGGGTCGCTGGCTTCCCTTCCTTCCTACCATAGGCGCAGCGCCACGAGGACGCCGTGCCGTCCGTGGGGGATACTCAGGGGACGAATGCAGCTGTCGAGCGATGACCTGCCGATGTTCTTCACCGAGGCCCATGTCCAGCTGGCCGAGCGGCTGCGCGCGGCGGCGCTGGCGTTCGCCGCCATCGAGCTGCCGGGGGCGCACGCCGATGATGCCGCGCGTGATCGGGCGGCGGTGGCGGCGCTCGCCGAGGCGGAGCTGTTCGAGCTGGTAGTGCCGCGGATAGGGGCCGACGACGATCGAGCAAGCGCTCTCTCGGAGCAGGGAGAGCAGAGAGAGGGGGGGGCGAGCGCAGGGCTGACAGGTGCAGGGCCGCGCGACGCGACGCGCGGAGGGGTGAATCCGCCGGCTTTGCCGGCGGAGAGGGGGCGGGAAAGCCCCCTCTCGATCGACCTGCGCGCGGTGTGCCTGGCGCGCGAGATGCTGGGCTACGTGTCGCCGCGGGCGGACTCGATCCTGGTCTGCCAGGGGCTCGGGACGTATGCGATCGGGGCGGCCGGATCGGCGGAGCTGCGGGCCGAGCTGGCGGCGTTCGCGCGCGGCGAGCGGATCGCGGCGTTCGCGCTGACCGAGCCCGAGGCGGGGTCGGACGTCGCGGCGATCGCGACCCGGGCGACCGAGGTCGCGGGCGGCTACCGGCTCGACGGCGACAAGCTGTTCATCTCGAACCTGGGGATCGCCGACCACGCGGTGGTGGTCGCGACGGTCGACCCGGCGCGCGGCCACGCCGGGCTGACGGCGTTCTGGCTGGCGCTCGATGCGCCCGGGGTGACGGTGCGGCCGCTGACCGCGATCGCGGCGCACCCGATCGGGGCGCTCGAGCTGCGCGGGGCGGTGGTGCCGGCGGCGGCGCGGATCGGCGAGGCCGGGCAGGGCATGAAGCTCGCGCTCGACACGCTCGACGCGTTCCGGGCGTCGGTCGGCGCGGCGGCGGTCGGGATGGCGCGGCGGGCGCTCGATGAGGCGCTCGGCTTCGTCACCGGGCGCCGGCAGTTCGGCAAGCCGCTGTCGGAGCAGCCGCTGGTCCAGGCCCACCTCGCCGACATGGCGGTCGACCTCGACGCGGCTCGGCTGCTGGTGCTGCGCGCCGCGTACGGCAAGGACACGACCGGCGGCAAGCTGACCACCGAGGTGTCGATCGCCAAGCTCGGCGCGACCGAGGCGGCGCACCGCGTGATCGATCGCGCGGTCCAGCTGTTCGGCGGGCGCGGCGTGATGGCGAACGCGGTGGTCGAGCAGCTGTACCGGGCGATCCGGCCGCTGCGGATCTACGAGGGCACGAGCGAGATCCAGCGGACGATCATCGGGCGCGCGCTCGCGAAGCAAGGGCGGGTCGGGTGACGGCGACGACGGGGACGGCGACGACGGCAGTCGCGGCACCGGCTCCGGCGTTCCCCGACGACCTCAACCTCGCCGACTACTTCCTGTTCGACCGGCTGCGCGAGGGCAAGGGCGACAAGGTCGCGATCCGGTTCGGCGACCGCACGTGGACGTACGCCGAGGTCGCGGCCCGCACCGGGGCGCTCGCGCGCACGCTGGTCGCGCGCGGGCTCGGCCCGGAGCAGCGGGTGTACATCGTGCTGCCCGACGTGCCGCCGTTCGCGTGGAGCATCTTCGCGACGCTGGCGGCCGGCGGCATCGTGACGATGGGCAACCCGGCGGCGCCGCCGGACGACCTGGCCTACGTGCTCGACTACGTCAAGGCCGCGGTGCTGATCACGACGCCCGAGGTCGGCGAGGCGCTCGCGCCCCGGCTGGCGGAGCTGCCGTACCTGCGCGGCGTGCTGCTGGCGCCCTCGGCCGCGACCGGGGAGGACCCCGAGGCGGCGGTGGTGGCGGGGCCGGAGCTGACGCGGATGGCGGCAGGTGCGGACGCGGCGGCGCCGTGGGTCGAGTCGCTCGACGCCGCGATCGGCGCGGCCGACCGGCTGGTACGGCTGCCGGTGGTGCGGCGCGACGATCCGGCGATCTGGCTGTTCACGTCGGGCTCGACCGGGCGGCCCAAGGCCGCGATGCACAGCCACCGCGACTTCGCGTTCAACACCGAGGTCTACGCGAAGCGCACGGTGGGCTACGCCGGGTCCGACCTGGCGATCAGCGTGCCGCGGCTGTTCTTCGGCTACGCGACCGGCACCAACCTGTGGTTCCCGTTCGCGGTCGGCGCGACGGTCGGGCTGTTCAGCGAGCGGCCGACCGCCGAGAGCGTGGCCGGCGCGATCGCGCGCTACCGGCCGACGATCGTGACCAACGTGCCGACCATGCTCGGCAAGCTGCTCGACCTCGACGACGAGCGCCGCGCGGCCGGGGAGCCCGGGCTCGATCTATCGTCGGTGCGGTTCCACCTGTCGGCGGGCGAGGCGCTGCCCGAGCCGCTGCTGCGCCGGTTCGTCGAGCGGTTCGGCGGCGCGGTCTACGACGGCATCGGCTCGGCCGAGATGTTCCACATCTACTGCTCGAACCGGCCGGGCGACGTGATGCCGGGCTCGCTCGGCCGCGCGGTCGACGGCTACACGCTGACGATCCTGCCCGAGGACGCCGAGGGCCCGGGCGCGCCAGCGCTGCCGCCGGGCGAGATCGGGGTGCTGTGGGTCAAGGGCGACAGCGTCGCGCACGGCTATTTCCAGGACCGCGACAAGAGCTGGAAGACGTTCCACGGCCACTGGTGCCGGACCGGAGACCTGTTCCACATCGACGAGCGCGGCTACCTGTGGTTCTCGGGCCGCGCCGACGATCTGTTCAAGGCCGGCGGGATCTTCGTCGCGCCGCGCGAGGTCGAGGACTGCCTGCTCGCCCACCCGGCGGTGTCGGTCGCGGCGGTGATCCCGGCCGACGATCAGGGCCTGGTCAAGCCCAAGGCCGTGATCGTGCTGCGGCCCGAGGCGCGCGGCCGCGACCGCGGGGCGCTCGCCGACGAGCTCAAGGCCCACGTCCAGGCCCGGCTATCCAGGCACAAGTACCCGCGATGGGTGGTGTTCGTCGATGATTTGCCGAAAAACGATCGCGGGAAGGTCGACAAGAAGCTATTGATCGAACGAGAACGTCGCGGCGACCTGCCCGAGTAACTGCCCCAATCCCGCTACCACCCCGATGCCCGAGAAGTTCCTTGCCCGGCACACCACGGCGAGCCTGCGCGCGCTGCTCGACGACAAGAAGCCGCTCGTCGCGCTGGTGCCGGTCGGCTCGACCGAGCCGCACGGGCCGCACCTGGGGCTCGGCACCGACGTCGTGATCTCGGCGGCGGCGTGCGTCCGCGCCACCGAGATGTTCGCAAAGAAGGGCCCGCTCGCGGCGGTGATCGCACCGGCGGTGAGCTACGGGGTCACCGAGTGTGCGCGCGGCTTCGCCGGGGCGGTGTCGGTGCCGGCCGCGGTGCTGACCGCCTACCTCGCAGCGATCTGCGACGGCCTGCTGGCGCAGGGCATCCGCCACGTGTGCCTGGTCAACAACCACCTCGAGCCCGAGCACGACGCCGCGGTCCGCGCGGTGCTCGCCGGCCGCGACCGGCGGGTCACCGTCGCGTGCCCGCTCACCCGGAAGTGGGCGCGTACGCTCGATGCCGAGTTCAAGAGCGGCGCGTGCCACGCCGGGCTGTACGAGACGTCGATCATGATGGCGGCGGCGCCCGAGATGGTCGACGACGCGGTGCGTGGTGTGCTGCCGCCGGTGCCGATCAGCCTGTCCCAGCAGCTCGCGGCCGGGGTCACGACGTTCGCGGCGATGGGGATGGAGCTGGCCTACGCCGGCGACCCGGCGTCCGCCACGATCGAGGAGGGCGAGCGGATGATCCAGCGGCTCGCCGAGATGGTGGTCGGGGAGATCCGGGAAGCGCTGGGGCTGCCGACCTAGGCCAGGCGCTAGCGGTGCCCGCTGCGGCCGGCGGGCAGCAGGCGGGCCGCCGGCAGGCCGGTCGTGTGCTCGCGCAGGAACATGGCGCGGGCGCTGTGATCGACCAGGCGGCACACGCCGGCGCCGGTCGCGACCGCGATCGAGCAGGCCAGCGCGCACATCACCGCGGCGCCGATCGCACCGCCGAGCGAGATCGGCAGGAGCAGCGCGAACAGCAGGCCGCCGGCGAAGATCGCGAGCGGTGGAGCGAAGATGACCTTGGCGGCGCACCGGATGACACCGTCTTCCTGCCAGTCGCGCTCGCAGCGATCGCAGCGCTGCCCGGGAGCGAGCGCGTGGGCCTCACACCGGGTGGTGTTGCAGCGCCCGCAGCGCATCGCCGGGTGTGTGGCGCAGGACGTACAGCCGGGAGCGCCCATGGCTTCACTCTGCCCGTATCGCGACGACGTGCCTAGCTCGAAATACTGTCGGGCCCGGCGGCGTGGCCCGGGCCACCGGAACGGCTTGCCAGGCGGTGCTAACCGATGCCAGTCGACTCAGCCGACGCCGTCGACCCGGGTCAGCACCGGGCGGCGCCGGGGCAGTGCCGGGGCAGTGATCACCGCGCGCGCATGCGCGCAGGGCACCGGCGCTCGGTCACCCCTCGGTCACTCCTTGACGCCGTGCTTGTGCTTGATCTGCTCGAGAACCTTGGCGTACTCGACCTCCCACGCCGACGTGCCCTCCTCGAGGTTCTTGATCCGGTCGCGGACCTCCTGATCGATCGCCTCGTCGAGCTGCATGTGCTTCTTGCAGATGTCCTTGATCTTGCGGCGCAAGATCGCGTCGTCGGCGAACACCTCCTCGATGTGGCGCGACGACATGAATGCCTCGAGCATCTGGTTGGCAATCCAGGACAGACCTTCTTCCCCGAGGCCGAACTCCTTCTGATCCGCGAGCTGGCGCTTGGTGCGGCCGAGATGAGAATAAGGAAGGCCACGAATTTCCAGGATGTCCTTGGCGCGCTCGGTGAGCTCCTTGTCGACCCGGATGTACTCCTTGAGGACGGCCGCGGCATCGAGCTGCGCCTCGTTGGCATCGCTGACCTCGATATCACCGGTCTGCGTCAGCGAGGTGATGATCTCGGCCGCGATGGTGTCGACCTTCCCTGGATACAGTCTCATTCTCGGGGCACTGTAGGGTCCGGACGCCTCACATGCAAGGCGCGCGGCAGACTCTCGCTGTCATTTTCCGACCCGTTTCCGACGATGTGCACGATCGCAATCCTGCTCGATGTCGTGGCCGGCGCGCCGCTCGTCGTCGCGGCCAATCGCGACGAGATCTATGCGCGGCCGTCGCGGCCTCCCGAGTCGCTGGGCGACGGGATCGCCGGCGGCGTCGACGCGGTGTCGGGTGGCACCTGGCTGGCGATCCGGCGCGACGGTCGGTTCGCCGCGGTGACCAACCAGCGCGCACTGGCGCCGGTCGCGCCCGGGCTGCGCTCGCGCGGCCTCGCGGTCCGCGAGCTGATCGCCGCCGCTGACCCCGAGCGCCACGTCGCCGGGCTCGACCCGACGCAGTACGCGAGCATGAACCTGGTGTGGGGCGGCGCCGGCGCGGTGTCGATCGCGTACGTCCGCCGCGATGGCGCGGAAGGCACCGGTGGCGCGCCGGGCGGCACGCCGGGCGGCGCGCCGGGCGGCTCGATTGACCTCGAGCGGCTGCCGCGCGGCATCCACGTGCTGTGCAACGACCGGCTCGGCGCCGGCGGCTTCCCGCGCGGGGTCCGGCTGCACGACGCGATCGCGGCCGCGCCGCTGGCCTGGCCGGCGATCGTCCCGGCGCTCGCGGCCGCGCTCGCCGATCACACGCGGGTGCCGCCGCCGCCGTCGCACCTGCCGCCCGAGATCGCGCGCGAGCTGACCGCGGTGTGCATCCACACGCCGGGCTACGGGACGCGGTCGTCGACGATCGTCGCGGCCGGCCGCGGCGAGGTGATCGCGTACCTGCACGCCGACGGGCCGCCGTGCACGACGCCGTTCGCCGATCGGCGGGGGCTGCTGTGACCGACCGCCTGCGCACCCTGGTGGTCGCCGGGCTGATCGTCGGGGACGACGGCCGGATCCTGATCACCCAGCGCCGGGGGGACCAGGCGCTCGGCGGCAAGTGGGAGTTCCCCGGCGGCAAGGTCGAGCCGGGCGAGGCGCCGGTCGCCGCGCTCGCGCGCGAGCTGGTCGAGGAGATCGGCGTCGCCGTTGCGGTGGGCCGGATCTGGGACGTGCTGTTCCATGCCTACCCGGAGTTCGACCTCGTGATGCTCGTCTATGTGTGCCGGATCATCACAAGTTCTCCCGGACCGTCCGGCGCGCCGCGCGCCCTGGAGGTCGCCGACCTCGTGTGGGTCGCGCCCGGCGACCTGGGGGAGTGGGACATCCTGCCGGCGGACCGGCCGCTCGTCGAACGCCTGCGTGTAGAGGGCGTCCCGCCGAATTGACCCTCGCTGTCCCGGGTGCCTACAATTCGTCGATGGAAGGCCGCGCGAAGGTCACCAAGGAAGTCCTCTGCGAGGAGGCCCGCTTCATACTCGCCAACGTCATGGCGGAGGCGCGCTACGGTCGCCAGAACCGCTACGACGACATCCGGCGGGTGTGCGAAGGCGCCGTGTCGATCCCGTTCGCGGAGTACATCGGCTTCCTCGAGAAGTCGGGGTACCTGCGCCACGATCGCACGACCGAGAGCCTGGAGGTCAGCCCCGAGGGTGAGACCGTGGTCAACGGCGGCAACCTCGCGGAGTTCACCGAGCGCGCGGTGAGCCACTTCAAGAAGCTGCGCCAGAGCCGCGCGATGGCGGTGCCGACCGGCGCGGTGCCGATGGGGACCCAGTCCGGCGTGGTCAGCTCGGCGATCCCGCCGCGCGATGTCCGCGAGGTATCGGGGGCGCAGGCGCTGCCGCGCAAGGAGGCGCCCAACCCCAAGATCACGACGTCGGGCGGCCGGCCGTCGGCGATGGCGGGCGGCGAGATCCAGCTCGGCAACGACATCGAGAACCGCTACGAGAAGCTGGCGTCGATCGGCTCGGGCGGGATGGGCACGGTGTACCGCGCGCGCCAGGTCGCGCTCAACCGCGAGGTCGCGCTCAAGGAGATCCGCGATCTGTTCGGGTTCTTCAGCGACGACCAGCGCAACGAGATCGTGCGGCGGTTCACCGATGTCGTCCGCGCGTGGGGCAACCTCGCGCACCCCAACATCCTGCCGATCCACGACGTCAACCTGTGGACCGAGTTCCCCAACGTGGTGACCGAGCTGGCGCCCAACGGCTCGTGCCGCCGGCTGATCAACGACGCCGAGGAGATCCCGGTCGAGCTGGTGTTCAAGTACCTGCTGCAGACGCTGCACGCGCTGCGCGCCGGCCATGCCCAGCGGGTCTACCACCGCGGCCTCAAGCCCGAGCAGCTGCTGATCGACGGCTACGGCAACGTCAAGGTCTCGGACTTCGGGTTCACCCGGATCGTCGAGCGCGATCACGCGGTGATCCGCCAGATCTACGTCGGCATGGGCAACGTCGCGTACATGGCGCCCGAGCTGTACTCGGATCCGATGACCAGCGGGCCGCAGGGCGACATCTACGCGCTCGGCATCATCTTCTACGAGCTGCTCACCCGGAAGCTGCCGGGCCGGCGCTCGCCGATGCCGTCGCAGCTCAACTCGAACCTGCCGCGCGGCATCGACGACATCTTCGACCGGATGACGCGCGATTCGCGCAGCGAGCGCTACGCCACGGTCGACGACATCCTCGACGACATCGACAAGCTCGAGGGCATGGATCAGCTGCTCGGCTCGGGCGACCGCGTGCTGGTCGGCGACAGCCCGATGGCGTCGATCAAGTTCCGGCCCGGCGCCGAGGAGCCGCTGGTCGGAACGCCGGTCGAGGCCGACGGCGATGACCCGGACAAGAAGGCGGGGCACCGGCCGTACTCGTTCCAGCAGCGCCGCAACAAGAAGGTCTGACGCCGGCGCGTCGATCTCGCTCGGCGCCCGGCGCCGCGGTCACTCCAGGCGCAGGCCGAGGTTCGCCGCGAAGAACAGGTAGCGCTCGGTCTGCTGCTCGATGGTCTGGGCGCGCGTGGTGCCGCCGCCGTGGCCGGACGAGGTCTCGACCCGCAGCACGACCGGGGCGGGCGCGGCCTGGGCGGCCTGCAGCGCGGCGGCGAGCTTGTAGGAGTGCAGCGGCGCGACCCGCACGTCGTGATCGGCGGTGACGATCATCACCGCCGGGTAGTGGGTGCCGGCGCGGACGTTGTGGAGCGGTGAGGTGGCGCGCAGCGCGGCGAACTCGGTCGCATCGTCGATCGAGCCCAGATCGCCCTGCCAGCCCGCGCCCTGGCCGAACAGCTGGAACCGCAGCAGGTCGTGGACCCCGGCGAGCGGCACCACCGCGCCGAACAGATCGGGGCGCTGGACCAGCGCGCCGGCGACCAGCATGCCGCCCCCCGAGCCGCCGACCGCGCCGAGGTGGGCGGTCGAGGTGTACTTGTTCGCGACCAGCCAGTCCCCGGCGGCCAGGAAGTCGTCGTAGGCGACCTGGCGGTGGGCGCGGCGCGCGGCGTTGTGCCACGCCTCGCCGTACTCGCCGCCGCCGCGGATGTTGACCAGCGCCCAGATCCCGCCGCGCTCGAGCCAGGCGATCCGTGCCGGATCGAACCGCGGCGTCGTCGAGATGCCGCCGAACCCGTACGCGTAGAGGATCGTCGGGTTGGACCCGTCGCGCGGCAGGCCCTTCTTCGCGGTGAGGAATATCGGCACCTTGGTGCCGTCCTTGCTCGGGAAGAACACCTGGGTGGTCTCGAAGCTCGCCGAGTCGAACGCGACCTGGGGCGCCTTCCACGGCGTGCTCTTGCCGGTCGCCAGATCGTAGCGGTACACGGTGCCGGGCGCGGTGAAGCCGTTGAACAGGTAGAACGTCTCGCGCGCGTCGGGGCCGCCGCCGAACCCGCTGGCGCTGCCGATGCCGGGCAGCTCGACGTCGCGCAGCTTCTTGCCGTGGAGGTCGTAGGCGGTGACCGCGTGGTGCGCGTCCTTGAGCGTGACGACGATCAGCTGGTGGCCGACCATCCGTGCGCCCTGGATCGCATCGCGGCCCTCGGCGAGGATCTCCTGCCAGCGGTCGCGCGCCGGATGGCGGGTGTCGATCGCGATGACCCGCTTGTTGGCGGCGCCCAGCGTGGTGACGAAGTAGAACGCCGGGCCGTCGTTGCCCAGGAAGTCGTACTCGGCGTCGTAGGTGTCGACCAGCGGCGTCGGGGCCGCCTTGCCCGGCTTGCCATGCGCGAGGTCGAGGTAGCTGACCAGCTCGACGCCGCGGTCGCCGACCTGGCCGTCGCCGGTGGTGATCACCAGGTAGCGGCCGTCGTCGGTGATCACCGGATCGAACTGCCAGGTCGGGTGATCGGTGCGCTCGTGGACGACGACGTCGCTGGCGGCCGGCGTGCCGATCCGGTGGTAGTAGAGCTTGCAGTCGTGGTCGGTCTCGACCAGCTCCTTGCCCGGCGGTGGCTCGGGGAACCGGCTGTAGTACACGCCGGTGCCGTCGTGGGTGAACGCGGGGCGGTAGTACTTGATGTGATCGAGCTCGTCGGGCAGGTCCCGGGCGGCCGCGACGTCGCGAACGTGCCAGGTCTGCCAGTCGCCGCCGCCGTGCGCCAGGCCGTATGTGATCCGGGTGCCGGCGTGGTTCACGGCGAGCCCGCTGAACGCGAGGCTGCCGTCGGTCGAGATCGTGTTGGGGTCGATCAGCACGCTGGGCGCCGCGTCGAGGCTGGCCGCGGTGAACAGCACCGCCTGGCTCTGCTTGCCGTCGCGGTGGCTCCAGAAGTAGCGCGCCCCGCGGCGCTGCGGCACGCCGTACGACTCGTAGCTGATCAGCTCGCCGATCCGCTGGCGCAGCGCATCGCGGCCGGGCAGCCCGGCGAGGTACGCATCGGTCACGGCGTTCTCGGCGCTGACCCACTGGCGGGTCTCGGCCGAGCCCATGTCCTCGAGCCAGCGGTAGGGGTCGGCGACCGCCACGCCGTGGTGGGTCTCGACGACGTCGCCGGTGCGCGCGGGCGGGTAGCTCAGCCCCGCGCGGGCGGGTGCCGGCGGCGGGGTCGCCGCGGAGGCGGCCGCGGTGGTCGGAGCCGGGGAGGCGGCCGGCGGCGTCGCCGGGGCGACCGGCGCGGGCGAGGTGGCAGGCGCGGAACACGCAACGAGGAACAACGCGAGCACGGTGCGCATGGCGGCTACCATACTCGCTCTGGCTCGACGGATCGCGGGAGTCGGACGGAATGGCGCGCGGCGCGGCGCGGCAAGGAATGGCTAGCTTCCGATCCGGACCCCGAGCGCGTGCAGCTTGGCCGCCAGCAGGTCGGCCTCGCCGGCGTGGTTGTAGAGGTGGGCCGACACGCGGATCAGCGGACCGCGCGGAAACTCGACGATCGGGATCTCCCAGCCGTCGCGCAGCAGCCGGTCCTGCAGCGCGGGCGGCGTCAGCCCGGGCGGCAGCTGGATCGGCATCGCGGCCATGCAGCCGAGCGCGTCCTCGGGGGCGAGCGGCGGGGCGCGCAGGCCGTCGGTCAGCCGGCGTTGCAGCTCGCAGACCACCGCGTGGTTGCGCCGGTAGATCGCCGACCAGCCACCGCCCTCGGCGGCGACCGCGGCGATCGCGGTGGGCACGGTGAGGTGCACCGACGGATCGTGGGTGCCGGACCAGTCGAGCTCGGCGTGGAGCCGGTTGGGCGGCCCGTACTCGGGGCTCGCGCCGTGCGAGGTGACCACCGGGCGGGCCGGCGCGCCCTCGGCGACCACCAGGAAGCCGCTGCCCTTGGGGGCGCACAGCCACTTGTGACAGTTGCCGACGTACCACGTCGCCCCGATCGCGGCGACATCGAGCGGGATCTGGCCCGGTGCGTGGGCCCCGTCGACGACCACCGGGATGCCGCGCGACCGGAACCGCTCGACCAGCGCCTCGATCGGCAGGCACAGCGCGGTCGGGCTCGTGATGTGATCGAACAGCGCGAGCCGGGTGCGCGGTGTGATCGCGCGCGCGACCGCGTCGACCAGCGCGCCGGGGTCGAACGGCAGCGGGACGGGGACGGCGGTGATCGTCGCGCCGCGCGCCGCGGCGAGCCGCTTGAGCTGGTTCATGCACGCGCGGTACGCCTGATCGATCGTGACGATGTCGTCGCCGGCGGTGAGCTCGACCGAGCTCAGCGCGATCGCGACTCCCGTGGTCGAGCTCGGGACGAACACCAGGCGGTCCGCCGGGGCGTGGACGAACGCGGCGAGCGCGGCGCGCGCGGCGTCGAGCGCGGGCTGCCAGTCGAGCCCCATGAACTGCATCGGCGCCGCCTCGAGGCGATCGCGCCAGGCGGCCGCGGCGGCGGTGACGCTGCGCAGGCAGCCGCCGTACGAGCCGTGGTTGAGGTGGACGACCGCGGGATCGAGCGCCCAGCGATCGATCGGGGAGAGGGGCGCGGACAGCGCGGCAGACACCGGGGACGATGGCACGGCGGCACCATACTCCGCGCGCGTCGGAGTCGTGCAGCACAGATCGCCTCGCTTCCGGGGGCGAGCAGCAGAGAACCTCGTGTCGAGCCAGGCGTCGGTCGCCGAATGGTCCTCTGGCCGCGGCCGATCTCGGGCAGATCCCGAGGCGATCTCTCGACGACGTTCTCGGCGAGCGGCGCTGCGGTTGGCGTAGATTGGCGGGGTGATCGACCCTGTTGCGCAGGCGCGCCTCGAGCGCTGGAAGCGGTCGCTCCTCGATCTCTCGACGGCCAACCGGCTGCTCGATGTCGGGGGTGGCCAGGGCCAGCGCCGCACTCTGTTGACGATCCCGCTGCCTTCGCTCGACCCGCTGGCGGTCGCGGCGGCGCTGGCTGACGGCGCCGCGTTCGCGATCGAGTCCGGGCCGGCGGTGGGCGGCGAAGCGGGCGACGCCGGCTGGCTGCGCACGCCGCTCGCGAAGCCGGAGCTTGCGCGGCGGCTGGTCGCGATCCGGCGCGCGGCGCGGGCCCAGCTGGCCGATGGCGGCGTGCACACGCTGTGGCTCGGCCTCGGCATGCTGGTGTGGAGCGAGGAGCCGGGCGGGGGACCGGCCGCGGAGGCCGGCGCCGCCGCCGCCCGGGCGGTCGAAGGCGACCCGGCGGCCGCGGAAGGGGGCATGGGTCGTGCGGCGGATGCACCCGGAGCCGCGGCGCCCGAGGCACCCGCGGCGCCCGAGGCGCACGACGATGCCTCGACCGCGCCGGTCGGGCTCGACGGTCCGCCGGTCGCGATGCCCTCGCGCGAGCTGCTCGACGATGGCTGGCGCGTCGAGGATCCCGGCGCGGCTCCCGCGGCTCCCGCGGCTTGCGAGGCGCGCGCGGCGCCCGGCGAGGTCGCCTGCGACGTCGCCGCCGCGCCCGTGCTGCGGCGGGCGCCGCTCGCGCTGTGGCCGGTCGAGCTGGTGCGCGAGCCCGGCGGGTTCCGGCTGGTCGAGGCGGCCGGCGTCGATCCGCGGGTCAACCAGACCCTGCGCGAGAAGCTGCGGCGCGAGCTCGGCGCGGTGCTCCCGGACGACGATGCCGGTGGCGACGAGCTCGACCTCGCGGGGCTGCTGGCGGCGGCCGAGGCGATCGCCGCCGCGCGGCCGGGCTGGCGGGTCGAGCGCGCGGCCGAGCTCGGGATCTTCGGCTTCGCCAAGTTCGTGATGTGGAACGATCTCGACGCGCGCGCCGGCGAGCTGGTCGCGAGCCCGGCGGTCGCGCACCTCGCGGCCGGCGCCGGGACCGCGTTCGCTCAGCCGACGCAGGCCGCCGAGGATGCGATCGCGGCGGCGGGCAGCCCGGAGGCGAGGGCGCGGCTCGGCGAGCTGATCGCGCCGCTCGACGCCGATGCGAGCCAGCTCGCCGCGGTCGCGGCGGCCGCCGCCGGGGCGAGCTTCGTGCTCCAGGGACCGCCGGGGACCGGCAAGTCGCAGACGATCGCGAACCTGATCGCGCACGCGGTGTCGCACGGCAAGACCGTGCTGTTCGTGACCGACAAGGTCGCGGCGCTCGACGTCGTGCACCAGCGGCTCGCCGCGGTCGGGCTCGGCGAGGTCTGTCTGGCGCTGCACTCGCACCGGGCGGTGCGCGCCCAGGTCGTCGGCCAGCTCGGGCGGGTGCTCGAGCGCGCGTTCCGGCCGCTCGGCGGACCGGCGGGCGCCGATGCCCGGCTCGCCGAGCTGCGATCGGCGCTCGACGATCACGCCGCAGCGATGCACCGCGTCGGACCGTTCGGGCAGTCGCTGCACGAGGTGCTCGGCCGGCTGGTCGAGCTGCGATCGGCGCCGCGGTCGGCGCTCGCCGAGCGCGACGCGACCGGGCTCGACCGCGCGGGCTTCGAGCGCCGGCGGATCGCGGTCGGCGCGCTGGCCGCGGCGGCGGTCGCGGTCGAGCCGGTCGCCGCGCACCCCTGGCGGGCGTCGACGCTGGCGCGCTGGCCGCTCGATGGCCGCGAGCGCGTGCTGGCGGCGCTCGACGCGGCGGCGGTGGCCGCGGCCGAGCTCGCCGCGGCGCTGCGCGAGGTCGAGCAGGGGGTGCCCGGCATCGTCGGCCGGACCCGCGATCAGCTGATCGCGCTCGGCCGGCTGGCTGCGCTCGCCGCCGCGTCGCCCCGGCCCGGCGCCGAGCTGCTGACCCAGCTCCGGATCGAGCACGCCGACGACGCGATCGAGTGGATCGCGCTGATCCGGGCGCGCGGCGGCGGGGCGGGCGGGGGGACGATCGACCCGCCGCGCGATCCGGGCAGCTTCCTGGTGCTGGCGAGCCGGCACCGCCTGCTGGCGACCGAGGTCAACGACTGGTTCACCGATTCGGTCGCCGAGCTCGACGCCGCCGCGCTGTGGGCCCAGCTCAAGCGGTGGACCCGCCGGCTCGCGCCGCTGCGCTACCTGGCGCTGCGCGAGGCGCGCGCGGCGATCCGCGCCGCGGCGATGCCGGGCATGCTCGAGACCGATGGGGCGATGCTCACCGCGCTCGAGGCGGTGATCGCCGAGCGCGCGGCGCGCGCGGCGCTGATCGCGGCGGCCGGGCCGGCGCGGCGCTGGTTCGGCGAGCTCGGCGGCGATCCGCTGGCGCTCGACCTGGCGAAGATCGACGCCGCGGTCGGCTGGGCCGCCGAGCTGCGGCTCGCGTTCGATGCCGTCGAGCTCGCACAGGCCGGCGCCGGGCGGGCCGCGGCGTGGCGCGCGCTGGTCGCGCAGGTCGCGGCGAGCCCGGCGGGATCGGCCGGTCCCGCCGGCGACGCGGCGGCCGCGGGCGAGCTGGCGGCGTTCGCGCGGCTGGATGGCGCGGTCCGGCGCTGGCGGCCGGCGCTCGCGGCGCTGGCCGAGGCGACCGGGATCGACGAGGCCCAGCTCGGCGGCGGCGGCGATCACCTCGAGGCGCTTGGGCTGCGGATCGAGGCGCTGCGCCATGCGGTCGACGCGCTGCGCGACTGGGTCGCGTTCCACGGCGCGCGCACCGCCGCGCTGGCCGCCGGCGTCGGACCCGCGGTGACGGCGATCGAGCGCAGCGAGACGGCTGCCGCCGAGCTCGCGGCCGCGTGGGAGCGCGCCGCGCTGCTGGCGTGGGCCGACGCCGAGCTCGCCGACACGCCGGCGCTCGCGCGGTTCCACGGCGCGGAGCACCACGCCCGCGTCGCGGCGTTCGGCGATCTCGATCGCGCGGCGCTGGTCCAGGTCCGCGCCCGCGCGCTCGCCGGGATCGCCGAGCGCGTCCCGCGGGTCACCGCCGAGCCCGGCGGCGAGCTCGGCGTGCTGCTCCGCGAGCTCCACAAGCAGCGCGGCCACCGCCCGCTGCGCTGGCTGTTCGCCGAGATCCCGGCGCTGCTGCCGCGGCTCGCGCCGTGCCTGTTGATGTCGCCGCTGTCGGTCGCGCAGTACCTCGATCCCGCGCTGCCGCGGTTCGACCTGGTGGTGTTCGACGAGGCGTCGCAGCTGCCGACCGCCGACGCGATCGGCGCGCTCGCCCGCGGCGACGCGGCGGTGGTGGTCGGCGACTCGCGCCAGCTGCCGCCGACCCGGTTCTTTGCCCCCGGGGCGGCCGGTGACGACGATGCCGACGACGCCGCCGCCGAGGGCGAGGCCGCCGAGCTCGACAGCGTGCTCGAGGACTGCGTCGCGGCCCGGCTGCCCGAGCTCCAGCTGACCTGGCACTACCGCAGCCGCCACGAGGACCTGATCGCGTTCGCCAACCGGCGCTACTACGCCGACCGGCTGCAGGTGTTCCCGGCCGCGCACGGCTCGCCGGATCTCGGCGTGGCGTGGCGGCGGGTCGACGGAGTCTACGATCGCGGCGGCACGCGGCAGAACCGGATCGAAGGCGAGGCGGTGGCCGCCGAGGTGATCGCGCGGCTGCGCGATCCGGTGCAGCGCACCCGCTCGATCGGCGTGGTGACGTTCTCGCGCGCCCAGCAGGAGCTGATCGAGGACCTGCTCGATGCGGCGCGCGCCGGCGACGAGCAGCTCGACGGCTGGTTCGAGGCCGGGCCCGGCGGCGAGCCGGTGCTGGTCAAGAACCTCGAGGCGATCCAGGGCGACGAGCGCGACGTCGTGATCCTGTCGGTCGGCTACGGGCCGGACGACGGCGGCGCGTTCACCCGCCACCTCGGTCCGCTGTCGCAGCGCGGCGGCGAGCGCCGGCTCAACGTCGCGATCACCCGCGCGCGCGAGCAGCTGATCGTGGTCTCGAGCTTCGCGCCCGAGGACCTCGCCGGGGCGACCGGGCAGGGCGTCCAGGACCTCGCGGCGCTGCTCGCGTTCGCGCGCGATGGCGGCGGCGCGGCGCGCCCGGCGGCGGCCGAGGCGGCGGAGCCCGCCAGCCCGGTCACCGCGGCGATCGCGCGCGCGCTGGTCGAGCGCGGCTGGACCGTGCGTCACCAGGTCGGCTGCGGCGCCTACCAGATCGATCTCGCGATCGTCGACCCCAGCGACCCCGATCGCTACGTGCTCGCGATCGAGACCGATGGCGTCGCCTACGTCAGCGCCGCGACCGCGCGCGATCGCGACCGGCTGCGCCCGCAGGTGCTCGGCCAGCTCGGCTGGCGCATCCACCGGATCTGGGCGCTCGACTGGTGGGCGGATCCCGAGCGCGAGATCCAGCGCGCGCACGGCGCGATCGTCGCGGCGGTCGCGGCGAGCCGGCAGCGCCGGGCGTCGGCGCCGCCGCCGGCCAGGCCCACCGAGCCGCGCCCGCGCGAGCCCGCCGCGGGCAGCGCGCCGCCCGGCGGTGCAGCGCGGCGCAGCCGGCCCGCTTCGTCCAGCCCGAGCAGCCCGAGCAGCCCGAGCAGCCCGAGCAGCCCGGCCAGGCCCGGCAGCCCGGCCACCTCCGCCAGCCCCGCGCGGCTGGCCACCTCCGCCAGCCCCGTCCGGCCAGCCACCTCGCCGCCGGTCGCCGCCGGCTCGGGGCCGACCGAACCACTCGCCGCGCTGCGCGGCGAGCCGCTCGCCCCCGGAGCGGCCGGCAGCGCGCCGATCCGGCTGGCGCGCAACGCGATCCCGATCGGCCCGTACATGGCCGCCGCGGTTCCCGCCGGCCGCCGCGCGCCGG
>DATAPF010000359.1:0-10392 GCA_036265355.1 Kofleriaceae bacterium
CGACCGTCATGCCGATTCGCGGCGGAACGTGCGGGTCGCGACGGCGAGGCCGACGACGGCGAGCGCCGCGGCGGACAGCAGGCCGACGACGAGCGAGCCGTCGCCGAGGTCGTTGCGGAACGCGGCGCGGGCGGCGTCGACGACGTGGCTGAACGGGTTGAGCTCGGACAGCCGGCGCAGCCAGGGCGGGGCGAGCGTCATCGGCAAGAGGATGCCGGACAGCAGCAGCACGGGGACCGAGATCATGTTGAGCAGCGGGGCGAGGGCGTCCTCGCTCTTGAGCCACAGCCCGGCGGCGTAGGACAGCGACGCGAGCGAGACGCCGAGCAGGCCGACGATGCCGACCGTGATCAGCGCGCCGGCGAGCGGCACGCGCAGGCCGAACGCGATCGCGATCAGGGTCAGCAAGGTGGCCTGGAGCAGGAGGACGAGGGTGTCGCGCAGCACGCGGCCGAGCAGCAGGCCGAGCCGGCTGGCGGGGGTGACCCGCATGCGCTCGATCGTGCCGTAGCGGATCTCGGCGATGATGCCGAAGCCGACGAACATGCTGCCGAAGATGCCGAGCTGGATCAGCAGGCCGGGGACGAACACGGTCCACGCGTTGCCGGGCGGGAACCCGGGGGTCTTCGAGATCGGCTCGAGCAGCGGGGCGAACAGCGCGAGGTAGAGCAGCGGCTGGATCATGACGATGACGATCCACACCGGCTCGCGGAGCAAGAGGCGCATCTGGTAGCGGAAGATGATCAGGGCGTCGCGGAGCATGGGGACCTCGAGCGAAGCGAGATGGGGGGTGGGGACCCTGCCGGCCTTGCCGGCGGGGCGGGGGGCGAAGCTCCCCGTGGGATCGCTGGGCTCGGCGTCGAGCGAGCACAGGTAGCAGTGATAGGCGTGGTCGGGATCGGTCATGCGGCGGGCGCGTCGCGTAGCGAGCGGCCGGTCAGGGTGAGGAACACGTCGTCGAGCGAGGGCTGGGCGATGTGGAGCGAGCCGACCCGGACGCCGGCGGCGTCGAGCGCGCGCATCAGCGGCAGCGCGCAGGTCTCGCCGCTCTCGACGGTGATCCGCAGCCGGCGGTCGACCACGGTGACGTCGCGGGCGTCGGGGCGGTGGCGGAGCAGCTCCGAGGCGCGGCCGACGTCGTCGACCTCGAACGTGACCAGGTCGCCGGAGATCCGGCGCTTGAGCTCGGCCGGGGTGCCGCTGGCGACGATCCGGCCGGCGTCGATGATCAGGATCCGGTCGCACAGCGCGTCGGCCTCCTCGAGGTAGTGCGTGGTGAGCAGGATCGTGCCGCCGCGCGTGTCGCGCAGCGTGCGGATGTGGGTCCACAGGTTGGCCCGGGTCTGCGGGTCGAGCCCGGTCGATGGCTCGTCGAGGAACACCAGCCTGGGGTCGTGCATCAGGCCGAGTGCGATGTCGAGCCGGCGGCGCTGGCCGCCCGACAGGGTCTTGATCAGGCGATCGCCGAGCTCGGTGAGGTCGAGCGCGTCGCGCAGCTCGCGGGCGCGGGCGGCGGCGGCGCGGCGCGACATGCCGTAGAGCTGGGCCTGGGTGACGAGCTCCTCGTCGACCTTGGCGGCGGGGTTGGTGCCGCCGGTCTGGGACACGTAGCCGAGCTGGCGGCGCACGCCGATCGGGTCGCGCCGCAGGTCGCAGCCGGCGACGGTGGCCTCGCCGGCGGTCGGCTCCAGCAGGGTGGCGAGCATGCGCTGGGTCGTGGTCTTGCCGGCGCCGTTGGGGCCGAGCAGCCCGACGATCTCGCCGCTGTCGACCGCGAGGTCGATCCCGCGCACCGCCTCGACCGCCTTGCCTCGATTCCGGAACGTGCGGGCGAGCCCGCGAGCTTCGATCATCATCACCCGGTTTGAATAGTCAAGTTTGACTAATCTGTCAAGGCTGCGCGCGACTGCCGTCGGAGAACGCGTGCACGCTCGGCTCGCCGTGGGCTGCTGCGCGGATGGGCGTCGGAGCCGCGCCCGCCGAATCCCCATCGGCGCATGCGCGGGCGACGCTAGGTATGTGCGGGGGCAACACCTGCCAATCCTGGTCACGGTCGCGGCGTCCGACCCCATCCTGCTCGCGGTCGCCCACGTCGGACTCGCGTTGGCGTCTTGCGATCGCGTCTCGAAGACTCCCATTGGACTCGCTTGTCTCCACCGCCCCGTGGGGCTGGGCTCGGCTCCATCCGGAATCGATCGGCCGTTGCGGCGATGCACGGACGGTGCGCGCCATCGGCGTCTGCACAGCGGCGGTGTAGCTCCACCACATGCGTCGCCGGGTCGACGTCGGTCAGCGCGAGGCGTGGCGGCGGGACCGGCGTGTACGGCGGCGGTGATCGCGGCCCGGGGCAGCGCGAGCCCGGGGAGGGCTGCCCGGCTGCGCCGGAGCGGGCTGCGGCTGTGCGGGCAGGACGCGCGGATCCGCGACGCGGCCGCCGGTTCTGCGTATGCGTCGGCCCGCGGCCTCGATCGCGCTGCGGGGTGGCGGTTCGCGGCGCGGAGGCCTCCCGTTGCCCGCTGCCGGAACCGGGGCGCGGCGCCCGAGCGTGGTGCGGCGCGGGCCGGGGGCGGGGCGCGGCGGCGGGGGTTGCCAGGGCGGGTCGTCGGCGGTGATGTACTCATCGTTGCGCAGCCGCGCGATGAACTGCTCCGACCACGCGAGCTCGGCGGCGACCCGGGCGGTCATCAGCTGCATCATCTCGCGCACGTGGTACGGCGATTCGGCGCCGTCGTGACCCTCGATGGCGAACTCGAGGTGGCGGATCATGCCGTGGATCTGCGCGGCGCGGTGCTCGAGCGCCGCGATCGCCTCGGCGCGCGGGGTCTCACCGAGGAAGCTGACCGCGGCCATCAGCGGATCGATCGGCGGGCGGACGGTCCACCACTCCTCGCGCAACAGGGTGCGGAACTCCTCGGCGCCGGCCTGGGTCAGCCGGTAGGTGGTGCGCTCGGGGCGGCCGCCGACCTGATCGGTGCTCGCGATCTCGAGCAGGCCGTCGCGGGTCAGGGTCTTGAGCGCGTTGTAGATCGAGCCGGGCTGGACCGACGCCCACTCCTGGGCGCGCCAGCTGAGCAGCTCGCGGCGCACGTCGTAGCCGTGGACCGGCTGGAACAGCTTGACCACGCCGAGCACGAGCAGCCGGGTCGTGGAGGACACAGCTCGTCGTAGCACGGCGGCTGGCCGCCGCGCAGCCGGCCGCCGGCGCCGAAACGACTACCGGCGGCGCGAACGATCGCGGATAACTGCCGGGTGAACCTGGTGCTCGCACCCGAGGTCGCGTCCGCGCACGCGGCGGGCCGCCCGCTGGTCGCGCTGGAGTCGACGATCATCGCGCACGGCCTGCCGTGGCCGGACAACCTGGCGATCGCGCGCGAGCTCGAGGCCGCGGTGCGCGCGGGCGGTGCCGTGCCGGCGACGGTCGCCGTGCTCGACGGGCGGTGCTGCGTCGGGCTGTCCGGCGACCAGCTCGAGCGGGTCGCGCGCGACGGCACCCGGCTCGCCAAGGCCGGGGCGACCGACCTCGCGGTCCACGTCGCGCGCGGCAGCTCGGCGGCGACGACCGCGAGCGCGACCGCGGTGCTCGCCGCGCGCGCCGGGATCCGGGTGTTCGCGACCGGCGGGATCGGCGGCGTGCACCGCGGTGATACCGGCGACGTGTCGCACGACCTGATCGCGCTGGCGCGCACGCCGATCGCGGTGGTGTCGGCGGGCGCCAAGGCGATCCTCGACCTGCCGCGCACGGTCGAGACGCTCGAGAGCCTCGGGGTGCTGGTGATCGGCTACCGCACCGCCGAGTTCCCCGCGTTCTACACCGGCAAGTCGGGGGTCGCGCTCGACCACCGCGCCGACACGCCGGGCGAGCTAGCCGCGATCGCGCGCGCCCGGTGGGACGAGCTGGAGGCCGGCGGCATCCTGATCTGCAACCCGATCCCGGAGGCCGCGGCGCTCGACGCGGTCGCGATCGACATCGCGATCGCGACCGCGCTCGCCGAGGCGACCGCCGCGCGGATCGCGGGCAAGCAGCTGACGCCGTTCTTGCTCGCGCGGCTGGCGCAGGTCACCGGCGGCGCGTCGATCCGCGCCAACCGCGCTCTCGCGCTGCACAATGCCGAGGTCGCCAGCGCGCTCGCCGCCGCCCTCGCCGGGTAGCGCGGCAGCGCTTGCCGGCCGGGGCGCGACGCCGCGGCGACGCACGGCCCGGGGATTTCGGTACACTGGCCGAACATGGGGAGCATCGCGTTCACGCGGAACTATTCCGATCACAGCAATGACACCGGGTACCAGTTCGAGTTTCATTGCGACAAGTGCGGCAACGGCTATCGCTCGACGTTTCATGCGTCGGCGCTCGGGGTCGGCGCCAAGATCGCCAAGGGGCTGGGCAGCTTGTTCGGCGGCCACAACCTGTGGGCGGCGGGCCAGGCCGGCGAGTACATGAAGGACGGGCTGCGCGGCTCGGCGTGGGACAAGGCGTTCAAGGACGCGATCGACGAGATCCGGCCGAAGTTCCACCAGTGCACGCGGTGCGGCCAGTGGGTGTGCCCCGAGGTGTGCTGGAACGACCAGCGCCAGCTGTGCGAGAGCTGCGCTCCCAACCTCGCCGAGGAAGCCGCCGCGCAGCAGGCGCAGATCGCCGTGCAGCAGGTCGGCGAGAAGCTGCGCAGCGTCGATCAGGTCAAGGGGTTCGACCCGACCGCCGAGCTGGTCAGCCAGTGCCCGCACTGCCGGGCCGGCGTGGCCCCCGGCGCCAAGTTCTGCGCGAGCTGCGGCAAGCCGACCGGGGCGGGCGGGGCCGGCGGCGCCAAGGCGTTCTGTACCGGATGCGGAGCACAGCTGCCGTCCGGCGCGCGGTTCTGCAGCGGCTGCGGCCAGGCCTCCGGCTGACTGCGCCCGGAGTCCGTACGGCGTAGCGCGCTCGCGGTCGCCCGGCTTGCCCGCGTTGACGTCTGGCGATCAAGCCCGATTGATTGCTGACCCGCATCGTCGCGACGTGGACGACGCCGACGGGCTCTGACGCTAGCGCCAGAACGGCGCGGCGCGGTGCAGCGGTGCGGCGAGCTTGCCGACGCTGACCCGCGCGGGACGCAGCAGCCGGCCCGCCATCCGGTAGCCGGGCTCGGCCTGGTGGACGACCGCGCCGTGGCGCTGCGGATCGTCGACCGCGATCGTCCCGATCGCCTCGTGGACCGCGGGGTCGAAGCGCTGGCCGAGTGCCTCGATCCGCTCCACGCCGTAGCCGCGCAGCACGCCGTCCAGCTGCTGGCGCACCATGCGCACGCCCTCGACCAGCGCCGGATCGCTACGGCCGGTCTTCGCCGCGCGGATCGTGCGATCGAGGTTGTCGACCACCGGCAACAGCTCCTGCACCAGCTTGCCGCGGGTCTCCTCGGCCTCGCGCCGGGCGTTGCGCTCCAGCCGCGCCTCGGTCGCCTCCAGGTTGCGCAGGGCGCGCAGCGCCGCACTGCGCTCGGCCGCGGTCTCGGCGGACGTCGGGCGGATCGACTCCAGCGTCGCCTCCGGCGGCGCGCTGGCCGCAGGCTCGCCGGCGGACCCAGGCAGCTCGGCCTCGGCAGGTGGCGCTGGCAGCTCCGGCTCCGCGCCGATCGGCTTGCGTGGTTCGCTTGACACCATGGTGCCTCCGTAACTCGGAGGTGATTCAAGTCAAGTGCCAGCCCGTCGACGGTCTGTCTCGTGGCTGTCGCATCGCGCGGCTCGGCGATTCACGCACCGTGCGCACCTGCCCGAGCGCACGGGCACCCCTCCCCGGATCACCGGGCCCTGGCCGGTGGCGGAGTTGCCTCGATGCGGGCGCGGATGGCGCCGCGGCGGGGTGGCGAGCGGCGCCGCCGTGCAGTAGCGTCCCGCGATGGCCGAGGTCACGTTCCGCGACTTTGCTGCTGCGATCATGAAGGGCGACGCCGGTGCCGCGAGCGCGGCGCTGGAGCCGCTGCTCGGGCTGGACGCAGCGGCGGCCCAGGCGGCCGCGCAGCACTTCCAGGCCCAGTCCGCGGCGGCGGGTCCGGCGTTCATGGCCAAGGCGATGGGGCTGCGCACCGCGCTCGCCAGCGGCTCCGACGCGGAGCTCGGCGCGCTGCTGCGCGACTGCTTCGGGCTCGCCGACGCCCCGCTGGCGGCGGCGATCGCGACGCTGCGGCGCCGCCCGGGATAGTCTCCCGCCGACAGCTCCTCAGCCCGGGTGCTGCTCGGCGACCGCGCGCCACGCGGCGCGATCGAGGCCGCGGAACACCGCGACCAGCTCGGGGTCGTAGCGCACGCCGGCGAGCTCGAGGATCTCGTCGCGCGCGGTGTCGTGGTCGCGGCACGCCCGGTAGCCGACGTCGTCGCGCACGATCGCCTCGTAGGAGTCGACCAGGCAGAACACGCGCGCGGCGCGCGGGCTGTCCGCCCCGCGGCGGCCCTCGGGGTAGCCGCTGCCGTCCCAGTACTCGTGGTGGCTCAGCACCACCGTGCGGGCGCCGCCGAGCCCGTCGAGGTTGGCGAGCAGCGCGTGGCCGAGCGAGCTGTGCATCCGGATCCAGTCGAGCTCGGTCGCGGTCAGCGCGTCGTGGGCGCCGAGCACCTCGGCCGCGACCCCGAGCTTGCCGACGTCGTGGACCTGGGCGCCGAGCGCGAGCGCGTCGAGCGCGCCGGCCGACAGCCCGGCCGCACCGCCGAGCAGGCGGCACCACGCGACCAGCCGGTGGGCGTGGCCCAGGCCCTCGAAGCCGAGCGCGGCGCACAGCCGCATCAGCGCGGCCGCGACCTCGCGCGGATCGCGCTGCTCGAGCAGCGCTCGCCCGCCGCGGCCATCGGCCCGCAGCGCGTCATCGAGCCGCTGGCGGCGCAGGTCTCCCGCCATCTGGGCGATCCGGCGGAGCCGGTGAATCAGGTCGATCATGGCACCAGCGTGCGCCAGCCGGTCTCGGCCTTCGGTGTCGATCGACACCGTGGTAGCGTGGCGCGGTGGAACGCGTGGATCTGCTGCTGCGCTCGCCGCTGTTCGCCGCGATGCCGCGCGCCGCGGTCGCCGAGCTGGCGGTCCACGCGGTGCGCCGCCGGGTCCGTCGCGGCCACCGGGTGATGGCGCGCCGCGACGCTGCGCTGGTCGTGCTGGTCACCGGCCGGATCGAGCTGGTCGGCGACGGCCTCGTGATCCGCTCGCTGATGCCGCCTGCGGTCGCCGGCGTGTCGCTCGCGGTCGGGGCGCCGCCGAGCGCCGAGCTGCGCGCCGCCGAGGACAGCGCGATCATCGTGTTGCCGGCGGCCGCGGTCGCCGCCGCGCTGCGCCGCCATCCCGAGGCCGCGTTTGCCGCGATCGCGCACCTCGCCGGCGTGATCGCCGAGCTGTCGGCCGAGATCGAGGCACTGCGCCGCCACGGGCTGGTCGAGCGCGTCCGGCATCGCCTGGCGCAGCTCGGCCGCGGCCGCCGCGAGATCGCGATCACCCACGCGGCGCTGGCCGACGAGGTCGGCGGCAGTCGCGCCAACGTCTCGCGCGCGCTCGCCCGGCTGGAGCGCGCCGGCGTGGTGCGCCGCCGCCGCGGCGTGATCGCACTGCGCTGAGGAGGGCCACCCCGGCGCCGACGGCGAAACGCGGCGGCCGGACCGTGTGCGATGGTATCCTCGTCCGGTGAGCGCCGGGGTCCGCGACATGCTGCCGCTCTCGCGGGTGTTCGCGGAGACCATGGCGGGGCTGGCGGCGCCCCGGCGGCTGTTTCCGATCGCGGTCGTCGTGGTGCCGGTGCTCGCCCTGCAGCGCAGCTTCGGCTCCGACCTGATGGCGCTGCCGGTCGGGATGCTGATGTGCGCCGCGTTCCTGCTCGTCGCACCGACCCTGTGGCGGTACCTGTTTCCGCTGCACCGGGCGCGGGCGCCGCGGCTGGTGGGCGCCGCTGCGTATGCCGCGGCGGGGATCGGCCTGATGTTCGGGATCGGGCGCGCGTTGCCGGGCGCGCTCGGCATGGGCAGCACGTTGCTCACCACGTTCTCGGGCACGCTGGTCTCGGTGGCGCTGTTCTGGGTCGGCGGCTGGGGGCTCGCGCGCGACATCGATCTCGAGCAGCACCTGCGGGCGAGCCAGGCGCGCGCGATGGCGCTCGAGCGCGAGGCCGGGCACGCCCAGCTGCTCGCGCTGCGCAGCCACTTCGATCCGCACTTCCTGTTCAACACGCTGAACGCGATCGCCGAGTGGTGCCGCGAGGACGGCCTGGTCGCCGAGCGCGCGATCCTCGCGCTGTCGTCGATGCTGCACGCGATCATGACCGCGATCCGCACCACCCACTGGCCGGTCGCCAGGGAGATCGAGCTGGTCGATGCGCTGTTCCGGATGCACCTGATCCGCGATCCGGAGCTGTTCGTGTACCGGCGCGACGTCGAGGCCAGCGTCGAGGCCAGCGACGTGCCGCCGATGATCCTGCTGCCGATCGCCGAGAATGCGATGAAGCACGGACCGGGCGCCGGCCACCGCGGCGGCGTCGAGCTGTCGGTGCGCGCGGACGCCGCGACGCTGGTGATCGACCTGGTGAACCCCGGCGCATATCATGGGCCGCGCCCGGGCGGCAGCGGGCTGCCGATGGTCGAGAAGCGGCTGGCCCTGGCCTACGGCGATCGCGCGTCGCTCGCGATCGGCGCCGACGGAGCCGACGGCGACCGGACGCGCGTGACCGTGCGCATGCCGCGATCGCTCGAGGCCGGAGCATGACGCCCGCGCTGCGCGTGGTGGTGTGCGACGACGAGCTGATCGCGCGGCGGCGCGCGGCGCGCTTGCTCGCCGAGCAGCCGGGCGTCGAGGTCGTCGCCGAGTGCGCGAGCGGCGGCGAGGTGCTCGCCCGGCTCGCGGTCGACGACGTCGACCTGGTCGTGCTCGACATCCACATGCCGGGGATGACCGGGCTCGAGACCGTGCTGCAGATGCCGGAGGACCGGCCGTACCTGATCTTCCTCACCGCGCATCCCGAGCACGCCGTCGCCGCGTTCGACGTCGGCGCGACCGATTACCTGGTCAAGCCAGTCGACGAGGTCCGGCTCAGGAAGGCGCTCGATCGCGCGCGCCGGCAGCTCGATGCGCCGCTCGGTCGCGAGCCGCACGACGGCGCCGCGCCGCTGGCGCGCCTGGCGATCGCGACCCGGACCGGCGTGGTGCTGCTCGGCCCCGACGAGGTGACTCACGCCGTGTTCGACGGTCAGCTGGTCACCGTGCACACCCGGGATCGCGCGATCCTCAGCGAGTCGACCCTGCAGGAGCTCGAGCAGCGGCTGTCCGCGCCGCACTTCGAGCGCGTGCATCGCCGGGCGATCGTCAACCTCCTGCACGTCGAGCGCCTCGAGCCGGTGCTGAGCGGCGGCTACGTGGCGCGCATCGCAGGCGGCAAGAGCGTCGACGTGTCGCGCCAGGCCGCGCGCCGGCTGCGCCGCCGGCTCGGCATCGCCTGACCTGGTGGCGCGCGCCGCCGAGGTCCGGGAGCGCCGCCGCCCCGGCGCGCCTGCGGCCGATCGGTCGCACGGGCGAGGTGAGCGGTCGCCGGCCACACCCGGCGGCACAACGAGCGCCGTCCGCCGACGTGTGGGCAGCTGCATCGTCTGACCTGATGGGGCGCGCCGCCAGGGTCCGGGAGCGCCGGCGCGCGATCCGCCCGCGGCCGATCGGTCGCGTTCGCGGGGCGAGCGGTCGCGCGAGGCGCGCGAGCGGCACAACGAGCGGCCTGGACCGGACGTCTGATCCGTCATGCAACCTGCCGGATCCCCAGCGACATCGGCCACACCGTCTGCATCGTCTCCGCCCCAGGACCAAGCTCCCGGCGCACCGCCGGCCTCGGCGTCGGCGCTCGCCGCGCTCGCCACCGGGCCGACCCAGGGCGGAGCACCCGGCGCACCGCCGGCCTCGGCGTCGGCGCTCGCCGCGCTCGCCACCGGGCCGACCCAGGACGGAGCACTCCGCGCGCCGCCGGCCTCGGCCTCGGCGCCCACCGCGGCGTCGGCGCTCGGCGCGCTCGGCGCATTCGTCACCGGGCAAGGGGCGCCGCCGCTGGCGATCCTCATCCAGCGTCCGCCCCGGGTGCGCGGGCGCGAGGTCGCGGCGCTCTGCGCGATCGTCGCGCTCGCCGATCTCGCGCTCTACCAGGGCGGCGGTGGTGCGGGCCTCGCGCTGCTGTTCACCGGCGTCCCGGCGATCTTGTTCGTCGCCTCGGAGACCCGCACGCGGTCGCCGCGCGTCGCGGCGATCGCGGCGATCCTCGCGCTGATCGCCGCCCGCTGCTTCTGGCAGTCGAGCGCGGGTGCCACCGCGCTCGGCATGGCGATGCTGCCGGCGTTCGCGGTCGCGCTGCGGCTGTCGCGATCGTTCCTTCCCGAGCTCGCTGCCTCGGCGCTCGGCTCGGCGTGGGGCGCGCTCCGCCA
>DATAPF010000360.1:0-19131 GCA_036265355.1 Kofleriaceae bacterium
GTCGATCGCGTCGCAGCCCGGCCAGTAGCCGACCTCGCCGTCGCTCGCCAGGTGGGGCTCGAACATCGCCGCGAGCTGGGCGCTGAGCCGCTGCTCGCGGGCGCGAAACCGCTCGCTGTAGCCGGCGAGCGCCGGATGCGACACGCCGCGCGCGGCGGCGACCGCGCGGCCGGTGAACAGCACCAGGCCGGGCTCGTTGCCGTGATCGCAGTACATCGTGCAGTGCCGGCAGCCGGTGCACGCCCACAGCGGATCGCTGGACTCCGTGGTCCAGCTCGCGTGGGACAGCCGCAGCTGGTTGAGCCGATCCATCTTGACCTGCGGGATGTAGGTCTCGCGGCCGCTCGCGGTCGACACCGGGCAGGCGTGCCGGCACATCTTGGGGCAGAACGTGCAGTCGTCGAGCTGGCGCGCGACCGACTGCTCCGCGAACGGTTCACCGGGCTCGGACATGGTCGCCCGCGGCGTGGCTGCTCGGTGCTCGCTCGCGCATCGCCGGCACTATACGTCAGCCCGGCCGTGCGTCAGGTGCGGCGGCGTCAATTCAGGCCGTCGACGCGCGCGCGCAGCTGGGTGAGGTCGCGCGAGATCCTCGGGTTGCCTGGCTCGAGCACGGCGAGCCGCTCCAGCACGTCGAGCGAGCGCGGCAGATCGCCGTTGCGGCCGTAGATCCCGGCGAGGTTGACCAGGATGCGCGCGAGGATCTGGCGCTTGGTCGCCGCGGCGATCACGCTCGGCTCGAGCACGGCATCCGGAGTCGTCGTCCGCCGGAGCAGCGCCTCGAGGTCCGCCGGGGCGAGCGCGCGGCCGCCGCTGAACGGGTCGACGAACAGCCAGGCGTCCTCGATCGCGACGCGGACCAGGAAGTGACCTGGAAAGTTCACGCCCTGCGCCAGCACACCGACGCGGCGCGAGACCTCCAGGTAGAGCACCGACAGCGAGATCGGGATGCCGCACCGGCGATCGAGCACGTCGCACAGGAAGCTGTTGCGCGGATCGTAGTAGTCGCCGGTGTTGCCGTGGAACCCGAGCTGGTCGAACAGGCAATCGCTGATCGCGCGGGCCCGGCCGATGCCGCCGCTCGCGCGCTCGACCGAGGGCTCGGCGATCCGCGCGATCGCGTCGATCTGGTTGCGATACCCGCCGAGATCGCGCTCCGGATAGTCCCATGCGCCGATCAGCAGCGCGGCGTGGTCGAGCGGGAAGTCGTCGCACGCGACGACCTCCGCGAACCTCTCGAGCTCCGGGCTGCTCATCGAAGCGGAAATCTAGCATCCGGTCCCTGGCCCGTGAATGATCTCTCGCTCCGGCAATCCCCGAGGGCAATGTATGCGATGCTTGGCGGGCCGATGGCCGAGGAGCCGCGCCCAGGTCTGATCGTCGGCGGCCGCTACGAGCTGATCGGGGTCGCCGGTCGCGGCGGCATGGCCGATGTGTGGCGCGGCCGGGTGCGCGGGGACTCCGGGTTCGTGCGCGACGTCGCGATCAAGCAGATGCACACCAACCTGACCACCCAGCCTCAGTACGTCGCGATGTTCGTCGAGGAGGCCCGGGTCGGCGCGGTGCTGAAGTCGCCCAACATCTCGGAGGTCCATGACTTCGTCCACGACGGCGGCCACTACTACATGGTGCTGGAGTGGATCGACGGCGTCGACCTCGGCAGCTGGGTCAAGTGGCACGTCGCGCGCAACGAGCCGACCCGCTGGGAGCTGGTTGCCGCGGTCGCGGTCGGCGTGCTGCGCGCCCTCGCCGCCGCCCACGAGCGGACCGGGCCCGACGGCGCGCCGCTGCCGATCATCCATCGCGATGTGTCGCCGCACAACGTGCTGCTCACCACGCGCGGCGTGGTCAAGCTGATCGACTTCGGGCTCGCGTTCGCGCCCGACCGCGCCCAGGAGACGACCGACCCCGGCATCGTCAAGGGCAAGATGTCGTACCTCGCGCCCGAGATCGTGACCGGCGGCCGGCCGAGCCCGGCCTCGGATCAGTTCGCGTGCGGCTCGGTGCTGTGGGAGGCGCTGGTCGGCCGCAAGCTGTTCGACGGCGAGACCGACTACGCGGCGTACTGCCGGCTGCGCGACTGCCTGGTCCAGCCGCTGCGGCCGCTGCGGCCCGACGTGCCGCCGCAGTTCGCCCAGATCATCCACCGCGCGCTGTCCGCCGAGGTCGACGATCGGTTCCCGTCGACCCGCGAGATGGCGCGCCAGATCGGCACCGCGCTCAAGAAGGTCCAGCTCCGCAAGGACCTCCACAGCGTGCTGTCGCGCAGCGTGTCCGAGGCGCGGGCCGCGCTCGGCCTGAGCGGCTTCATCGGCGAGATCTCCGACGTGACGCCGCTCGCCGAGCTGGTGCCCGACGAGGTCCCGCGGCTCGAGCCGGCGCCGCGCGAGGGCGCCGCGGCCCAGGCGTTCGAGCGGCTGCGCAGCCTGCGCCACTACCTGCCGTTCTTCGGCAAGAAGCGCGGCTGACGCCAGAACGTCAGAAGTCCTCGGGGATGCCGCCCTCGGTCTTCTCGCCGTCGTCGTCCCGGGGCGCCGGCCGGATGTAGATGTCGTCGACCCGCCACTCGTCCTCCTCCTTGCGCAGCACGATCCGGTAGCGGATCCCGTTCTCGTCCCACCGCAGCTCGGCGCGGTCGGTGCCGAACTGATCGATCCGGTCGTTGATCCGCTTGCCGATGCCGGCGACGAAGCCCTCGACCTGGCGGGTCAGGCCGTCGCGCCGGCGCTGGGTCAGCACGTTGAGCACGCCGGTGATGTCGCGCGCCGTGATCGCCTCGGCGAACAGCCGGACCGCGTCGCGCGGCTGCTTGGCCCGCGACCGGCTGACCAGCTCGCTCTCGAGCCGCCAGGTCTTGCCCTCGCGCTCGAGCTGGACCAGCTTGCCATCGGAGAAGCTGATCAGCGCGCGCTCGCCGACGTCGGGGTTGCCGCGCAGTCCGTCGTCGAGCGCCCGCGCCTGCCAGGCGCGCTCCTTGTCGCTCTGCTTCCACGCCAGCGCGAACTCGTCGAAGCTGACCTTCTTGCGGGCCTCGGCCGACAGCAGCGCGTAGGCCTCACGCGGGTCGTTATCGCGCAGCGCCCGCACGTAGGCGCGCACACCATCGGCGGCGGGCGAGGACGGGCCGCTCGCCCCACCGCACCCGCAGACCACGAGGACGACACCGAGCCAGCGCGAACCCATCGCCCTGACACTAGCACCTGGAGCCGCGGTCATGCCGCCGCGGCACCCGCGGCACCCGCGGCACCCGCGGCACCCGCCCCAGGGGGCGCGGCCGGCGGGCTGCGAGGAACTTGCGCGCCCAGGTCTCGGAGCGTGCGGAACGCAGGTCGCCGCCGCCGAAAAAGCAAAGCCACCGAGGCAGCATGCCTCGGTGGCCCCTCACACTGCGTGGCCGTCCGTCAAGATCCGGCAGCGTGAGTATGCTCGGTGGTACTGCGAGGCAGATGCCAGCACGCATGGCCGGCGCAGGGGCCGAGAACAGCGCGCAAGTGGCCTTGCCCTGGATCGCCCGCCGGGCGGCTGTGAACGTGCGTTGACTCGTGAGGTGTGGTGCGGGGGCGGGAGCGGGCGCCCTGGGGCATATTGCCCCGAGTGCAGACGTCCGGCGGACGTTGACCTGAGCGTTGACGTGCGTTGACGTTGACGTCGACCGCCGTCGTTGAGCTTGACGGGGCCGTAGAGGTTGACTCCATCGTCGACCTCGACGTTGACCGTCGCTCGCGATTCCTCGATCAGGATCCGGAGATCGCCGGAAGGTCTACGTACAAGGTCAAGGAGGGAGTCAACGGTTACGTCGCCGTTCAGGTCAACGTCTCGGGACAACGTCAAGGTCAAGGTCAACGTCCTTTGCAACGACGTTCCCAGCGTTCCATCGACATCGCTTCAGCGACGGCGCGAACTCCCGGCGACCTCGCCCACCTTGTGGTGCGCTGCTGACGCGGCGTGCGCACAGCTCCCTGCGCCGCCGCGATGACGATGCGATGACGATGCGTCGCGCGCCCTGAAGTTCATCGCGGCCACGGTACGACGACTGCATCACGACGCAGGCGCGAGGGACGCGAGCCGCCGCCGGCGGATCCGCCGTCGCGGTGAGAGGACGGATCTTGCCATGTGCGGTATCGCAGGGATGTTGTGTCGAGCCGGCGCGCCGCCCGCGATCGCGGCGCTGCGCGCGATGGCGGCGGCGCTGCGCCACCGCGGGCCCGACGCGGCCGGCGTGTTTCGCGATGCGCGCTGCGGGCTCGCGCATACCCGGCTCGCGATCATCGACGCGGCCGGCGGCCAGCAACCGATGGCCGACGAGGCCGGCGAGAGCTACCTGGTGTTCAACGGCGAGATCTTCAACCACGTCGAGCTGCGCGACGAGCTCACCGCGCTCGGTCATCGCTTCCGCACGCGCAGCGACACCGAGGTCGTGGTCCGGGCGCTGCGCGCGTGGGGCGACGAGGCGCTGGTCCGGTTCAACGGTCAGTTCGCGCTCGCGCAGTGGCGGCCGCGCGACGGCACGCTGCTGCTGGCGCGCGATCGGCTCGGCGAGCGCCCGCTGCACGTGTGCGAGCACGCCGGCCGCGTCCACTTCGCCAGCGAGGTCAAGGCGATCTTCGCCGCCGACCCGGCGATCCCGCGCGAGTTCGACCCGCTCGGCCTCGCCGAGACGTTCACGTTCTGGACCGTGGTGGCGCCGCGCACCGCGTTCCGAGGCGTCGAGGAGCTGCCGCCGGGTCACCTCCGGACCTACCATCCGGGAGGCGTCGTCGAGCGCTGCTACTGGCGGCCGCGGTTCGCGTCGGGGGACGGGTTCCGCGGCTCGCTCGGCGATGCCGCCGAGGCGGTGCGCGCCGCGCTGACCCGGGCCACCGCGCTGCGCGCGCTGCGCGCCGACGTCCCGGTCGGCTGTTACCTGTCGGGCGGCCTCGACAGCGCGCTGGTTGCCGCGCTCGGCCAGCGCGCTCGCGGCGGCCGGCTGCGCACGTTCTCGCTGCGGTTCACCGACGATGAATTCGACGAGGGGCGGTTCCAGCGCGAGATCGTGCGCTGGCTCGGCAGCGATCACACCGAGGTCGAGATCTCTCGCGCGGCGATCGCGGCCGAGCTCCCGCAGGTGATCCGCCACACCGAGCGGCCGGTGCTGCGCACCGCGCCGGCGCCGATGCTCGTGCTCGCGCGCTGCGTCCGCGACGCCGGGGTCAAGGTCGTGTTGACCGGCGAGGGCGCCGACGAGATGTTCGCGGGATACGACGTGTTCCGCGAGGCCCGCGTGCGCCGGTTCTGGGCCCGCGAGCCGCGCTCGCAGCTCCGGCCGCGGCTGCTCGACCGGCTGTATCCGTACCTGGCGCGGTCGCCGGCCGCGGCGCGCGCGATGGCCCGCGCGTTCTTCGCGCGCGACCTGGACCGCGCCGATCAGCCCGGGTTCGGGCACGCGCCGCGCTGGCGGTCGGCGAGCGCGCTGCAGCGCGTGTTCTCGCCGGCCCTGCGCTGCGCGATCGCCGCGGCCGGCGATCCGATCGCCGGGCTGCTCGCGACCCTGCCGGCCGAGTTCGCGCACTGGGACCCGCTGGCGCACGACCAGTACCTCGAGATCCGGACCCTGCTGTCTGGCTACCTGCTGGCGTCGCAGGGCGACCGGGTCGCGATGGCGAGCGCGGTCGAGGCGCGCCACCCGTTCCTCGACATCGACGTCGTCGAGCTGGCATGCGCGCTGCCGGCCGACTTCAAGCTGCGCGTCCTCGACGAGAAGCACGTGCTCAAGCGCGCCGCCGCCGGCCTGGTGCCGGACTCGATCGTGCGGCGTCCCAAGCAGCCCTACCGCGCGCCCGACGCGCTCGCGCTGTGCGACCGGCCGCCGGCGTGGCTCGCCGACGAGCTCGCGCCGGCCGCGATCGCGGACGCCGGCGTGTTCGATCCCGGGGTCGTGGCCCGGCTGGTGCGCAAGTGCACCGGCGCCGCGGCGCCGCCGTCCAACGCCGACGGCATGGCGCTCACCGGCGTCGTGTCGACCCAGCTCCTCCACCGCCAGCTGATCCGCGCGCGGCTCGATCGACCCGATGCGATCGAGCTCACCACCGTCATCGATCACGTCAGCCCGAATCCCACTGCCCGAGACCCCCGAGACCCCCATGATCCACCATCCCTGCTTCCTGCTGCACAGCTTCCTCGCTGAGTCCGCCGCGCGATCGCCCGACGCGATCGCCGTGGTCTGCGACGGCCAGCGCACCACCTACCGGGAGATCGACCGGCGGTCGAACGCGCTCGCCCACGCCCTCGCAGCGCGCGGTGTCGAGCGCGGCGACCGCGTCGTGATCCTCGGCGACAATACGCTCGACACCGCGGTCGCGTTCTGGGCCGTGCTCAAGGCCTCCGCCGCGGTCTCGATCGTCCACCCCCAGACCAAGCCGGCCAAGCTCGGCTACCTGCTGCGCGACTGCCGGGCGCGCGCGCTGATCGCCGACCACCGGCTCGAGCCGGTATTCGCCGAGCCGGCGCGGAGCTCGCCGGACCTCGCGACGGTGATGATCACCGGCACCACCGACGACGCGCGGGTCGCGGCCGCGTGCGAGCGGCTCGCCGCGCTGCCCCGGCTGACCGCGCTGGCCGACGCGATCGCGGACGCACCGCACGATGCCCCACCGCCGCACCGCTGCATCGACGTCGATCTCGCCGCGATCATCTACACCTCGGGATCGACCGGTGAGCCCAAGGGCGTGATGATGTCGCATCGCAACATGATCGCCGCGACCGCGTCGATCGCGAGCTACCTCGGGATCACGCGCGACGAGGTGATCCTGTGCGTGCTGCCGCTCGCGTTCGACTACGGGCTCTACCAGATGATCCTCGCGTTCTCGGCCGGCGCGCGGCTGGTGCTGGAGCGGTCGTTCGCGTTCCCGGCCGAGGTGATGCGGACGGTCGCCGGCGAGCGCGTCACCGGCTTCCCGGGCGTCCCGACGATGTTCGCGACGCTGCTCGGGATGGACTCGCTGGCAGCGTACGACCTGTCGGCGATCCGCTACTTCACCAGCACCGCGGCGGCGCTGCCGGTCAAGCACATCGCGCAGCTGCGCCGGCGGTTCCCGGCCGCGAAGCTGTTCTCGATGTACGGGCTGACCGAGTGCAAGCGCTGCACCTACCTCCCGCCCGAGGACCTCGCGCGCAAGCCCGACAGCGTCGGCATCGCGATCCCCAACACCGAGCTGTGGCTGGTCGACGAGTGCGGCCAGCGGCTCGGCCCCGACCAGGTCGGCGAGCTGGTGGTCCGCGGCGCAACCGTGATGCAGGGCTACTGGGACAAGCCCGAGGCCACCGCGCGCAAGCTGCGGCCGGGCCCGCTGCCCGGCGAGCGCGTGCTCTACACCGGCGATCTGTGTCGGCTCGACGACGATGGCTACCTGTACTTCGTGGGCCGGACCGATGAGGTGATCAAGTCGCGCGGCGAGAAGGTCCCGCCCAAGGAGGTCGAGTCGACCCTGCTCGGGATCGCCGGCGTGCGCGAGGCCGCGGTGATCGGTGTGCCGGACGACCTGCTGGGCAGCGCGATCAAGGCGTTCGTCGTGCCCGAGCCCGGCGTGGTGCTCGAGGTGTCGGTGCTCCAGCGCGAGTGCCGGGCTCGGCTGGAGAGCTTCAAGGTCCCGCACCAGATCGAGCTGCGCGCGGCGCTCCCGCGAAGCAGCAACGGCAAGATCGAGAAGAGCGAGCTGGGGTGACGCGCCATGCACGAGGACCTGACCGACCCCCAGCGCCACCTGCGCGACTTCATCGTCACCAACTTCTACATCCCGGACGGGCAACCGCTCGACGAGGTGACCTCGTTCCTCGACGCCGGCATCATCGATTCGACCGGCGTGCTCGAGCTGGTCGCACACGTCGAGTCCCGGTACGGCATCACGATCGCCGACCACGAGCTGATCCCGTCCAACTTCGACTCGATCGGCGCACTCGCTCGCTTCATCCAGCGCAAGCGAGGCGGCGACGGAGGCAGCAACGGAGGTATCAACGGAGGTATCAATGACCGGCTGGCACGTTGACGTCGGGTTCGCGGCCGGCGAGGCCGAGGCCGAGATCGCGCGGATCACGGCCGCGCTGCGCGACACCGTGCTCGGCCGGCTGCGCCGCCGCGGCGCGGTGGTCGCGCTGTCCGGCGGCGTCGACTCCAGCGTGGTCGCGGCCCTGTGTGCGCGCGCGTTCGGTGCGGACAGCGTGCTCGGCCTGTTCCTGAACGAGGCCGAGTCGGCGCCCGACACCGTGCGGCTCGCCCGGCGGGTCGCCGACCAGCTCGCGATCCCGACCGTCGACGAGCCGATCTCGCCGATCCTGGAGGCGGTCGGCTGCTACGCGCGGCGCGACGCGGCGATCCACGCCGTGATCCCGCGCTATCGCGCCGGCTGGCAGTGCAAGCTGGTCCTGCCGCGCGTGCTCGACAGCGACCGGTTGCGGCTGTTCTCGATCGTGGTCCAGTCGCCGGACGGCGAGCAGATCGTCGCGCGCCTGCCGCACGCCGCGTACTTGCAGGTGGTCGCGGCGACCAGCTTCAAGCAGCGCGTCCGCAAGATGCTGGAGTACTACCACGCCGATCGACTGCACCACGCGGTCGCGGGTACGCCGAACCGACTCGAATACGATCAGGGGTTCTTCGTCAAGAACGGCGACGGCGCGGCCGACGTCAAGCCGATCGCCCACCTCTACAAGACCCAGGTCTATCAGCTCGCAAACCTGCTCGGCATCCCCGACGAGATCTGCGAGCGCGCGCCGACCACGGACACCTACTCGCTGCCGCAGACCCAGGAGGAGTTCTTCTTCTCGCTGCCGTACGGCCAGATGGACGCCTGTCTGCTCGCCCGGGATCACGGCGTCGCGCCGGCGCTGGTCGCCGAGGCGCTCGGGCTCACCCCGGACCAGGTCGCCCGGGTCTACCGCGACATCGACGCCAAGCGCGCCGCCGCCCGCTACCTGCATGCGCCGCCGTTGCTGATCGATCCGCCGGGGATCCCCGGTGGGTGGGGACCATGACCGGGTGACCGCGGCGGCGGCGAGCGCCGCCGGCTCAGGTATCCTCGTCGAGGTCGGTCAGGTACCAGGCGGCCGCGGGCTGCGCTGCGAGCGCCCGGTCGCGGCCGGGCGCGACCACGATCGAGCGCGGCTCGCCGCGGCGGACGAAGCCATGTGCGCGCAGCACGCGGATCACGCGCGGGTCGCCGAGGAAGCGGAACCCGATCGCCGCAGACCCGAGCTGGCGTGCCGCCGGAACGATCAGCGCGAGCGCCATGTCGATGTCTCGCGCGCTGGCGCCGAACAGGTCGACCAGGTCGATCGACCCGTGATCGGCCGGCCGCAGCACGCCGTACGCGGCCAGCGCGCCGGTGTCGCGGTGGAGGACGGCCGCGATCCGGTGCGGCTCGTGCGCAAACCGCCAGCCCAGGAACGCCGCGCTGCGCTCGCACGCGATCCGGTCGGCCGTGCGCACCGCCTGCCACAGCCGGTCGAACCGCGCGTCGAACCGCACCGGCCAGTCCAGCTCGAACCGCCGCGCGCGCAGCGCGTGCAGGTGCTCGATCGCGGCCAGCGCGTGATCCGCCGCGGCGGCGACCCGCCGCTGTGGCCCCGCGGCCGCGAGGTAGTGGCCGCAGTGCAGCACCCGCACGTAGCGGAACATCCGCCCGAGCTCGACGAACCCGGCCCGGCGGTACACCGCGATCGCCTTGCCGTTGGGGAAGCCGTAGCCGAGGTCGAAATCGCGCGTGACCTCGTCCCGGATCGAGCGCAGCAGCGTCAGCGCGGGCAGCCCACTGCGATGCCGGCGATCGATCGCGAGGTCGGCGAACAGCGCAGCGCGCAGCGGCGCGCCGCGCTGGACCAGCGTGCGCACGCCGAAGCCGGCGCAGCCGACCGCTGCGTCGTGCGCCCGCAGCACGAGCGCGCGCCCCCGCCCGTGCGGGCCGTCGCAGTAGAACCAGCGCAGCTTGGTATCGAGGCTGCCGCGGACGTCGAGGTTGTCCGCCCACAGCCGCTGCAAGACCGCACCGGAGTCGTGAATGTCAGTCTCGGATATGGAATACATGGGCAAGGCTAGCGCGCGCGCCCCGGGTGGCTCGCCGCTCCCGGCGGGCTGGCCGTCTCCCCCGGTGAGCGCGGCCTCGCCCGTGCGCCGGGGGTCGAGCCGCCCCCCGGCTCGGGCGCCGGTAGCCACCGCCGCAGGGGGGGCGGCTGGCGCGGTCGCCGCGGGGGCGGGCTGCCCGAGGCATTGTGCCTCGGACGGAGTTCGCATACGCTGGCGGCGTGACTCGTCTAACGTCAGTCCTGAGATGGCTGGCGGGGGCCGCCGTCGCGGTCGCCGCTGGCTGCGGTGGGCCGAAACCGCCCGTGATCGCCGAGCCGGCGGCCTCGCCATTCATCGACGCCCCGTCCGGCGGCTTCGCGATCACCGGCGCGACGGTCGTGACGATGGCCAGCGGCGTGCTCCCCAACCACACCGTGGTGGTCAACGGCGACCGGATCATCGCGCTGGGGCCGAGCGCGCAGGTCGAGGTCCCCGCCGGAGCGACCGTGATCAACGGCGCCGGCAAGTGGGTGATGCCGGGCCTCGCCGACATGCACGTCCACCTGGGAACCAAGGACGATCTCACCCTGTTCCTCGCGGCCGGGGTCACGACGGTCCGCAACATGCTCGGCGCGCCCCGCCACCTCACCTGGCGGTCGCAGATCGCGGCCGGCCAGTGGATCGGGCCGACGATCGTCACCGCCGGACCGATCATCGACGGCGATCCGCCGTTGTGGCCGGCGACCACCGTGCTCGACGATCCGGCCGACGCCGACAAGCTCGTCGCCGAGCAGAAGGCCACCGGCTACGACGTCGTCGAGCCGTACTCCGGGTTGACGCTCGAGGCCTACCAGGCGCTCGCGGCCGCCGCCAAGCACCATGACATGCCGCTCGAGGGCCACGTCCCGTTCACCGTCGGGCTGTCCGCCGCGATCGCCGCGGGCCAGCGCTCGATCGAGCAGCTCGACAGCTGGCTGTACGCGATGCTGCCCGAACACGTCGACCTGTCTCGCCTGCGCGGCACGGTCGAGGCCAAGCGCACCGCCCTGTCGCAGTTCGATCCATCGCTGCTCCCCGCGCTGATCGGTCAGGTGATCGCCGCCCACACCTGGATCTGCCCGATGCTGACCGCTGCCGACCGGGCCGGCGCGCTCGACGACCTCCCCGCGCTCCACCAGCGCACGACCTGGCTCGATCTGATCCCGCCGGCGATGATCGAGCGCTGGGAGCAGGACCCGCGATACTCGCGCTACGACTTTCGCGACTACGGCACGGAGCGCGCGGCCGCCAAGCTCGATGTCGAGATCGTCGGCGCGCTCGCTCAGGCCAACGCACAGCTCCTGGTCGGCACCGACGCCGGCAACCCGTTCGTGGTCCCCGGCGCGTCGCTGCACGACGAGATCGAGCTGCTGGTCGCGGCGGGCTTCCCGCGGCCGCGCGCGCTGCGGGCGGCGACCGCCGAGGCCGCGAGGTTCCTGGGCTCGCCGCACGAGGCCGGCGTGATCGCCGTCGGCGCGCACGCCGATCTGCTGGTGCTCCCCATCGACCCATTGACCACCGCGCTGCCGCCCATCCCCGACGGCGTGATGGTCCGCGGCCGGTGGCTGCCGCGCGCCCGCCTCGAGGCCGCGCTCGCCGAGGTCAGGCGCCGCAGCGCCGGCCGCTGATGCGGGCCGCGGCAGAGGCCTGAGCCACGGACTCGACTCCCGCTGCCTCTGCAATGTTTGCGTCGAGTCACGGCCGAGGCAGCACGTGGAGCTGGGCCCGGCGACGATCCGCTTCCCCGGGGTGAACCGCAGGGGGTGCGGCGATGACGGCCAGCAGGGTGTCGCTCGCCTCGCGCGGTCCTTCGAGCAGCACGCGCCCGTCGGCCTCGACCACGGGGGCCGTGTCGGTGGTGAAGTCGAGCCAGCGCAGATCGAGGCGACCGGATAGCCGTCGCCGCTGCGTGGCCACGGCCTGGCGCAAGGCGCGGCGCTCGGCGTCGGACAGGGCGAACTCGGCCTCGCGGGCCGCGCCATCGCCGCGCGGAATGAACGGCAAGAGGCTCAGCCGCTTCACGCCGGTGTCGAGACAGAACGCGATCATCTCGGCGAGCACGTCCCCGCCGCCCGCGACCAGCGTGGTCTGCACCGACGCGGCGACGCCTGCGGCCAGCAGCCGCCGCAGGGTGGCGGTGGCCGCCTCGTAGGCGGGCCGTCCCACCATGCGGTCATGCCAGGCGCGCCCGCCGTGCAGGCTGACCTTGACGTGGACGCGATGGCGGCGCAGCGCCTCGAGCAGGAGCTCGGGCATCGCGATGCCGTTGGTGGTCAGCCGCGCGGTGGCGCCGCGCTCGCGCGTGCGCGCGATCAACGAGCCCAGGGCGGGATGGATGGTCGGCTCGCCGCCGCAGAAGTGCACGGTGCGCACGCCGCGGTCGGTCAGCCAGTCGATGCGGTGCAGCAGCACCTCGCCGGACGGATGCTGGCCGTCCCAGGGCGCCAGACAGAACCCGCAGCGCGCGTTGCACGCGCGGGTGACTCGGAAGCAGACCGACTGGGGAAACGGCTTCATCCGCGCTTGCTCCGGCTCTCGGCGAGCATGTTGCAGAACAGCAGGCCTTGCTCGATCGCGTCGTCGAGCGCGACGTGGGTGTGGGGGACGTCTTCGAACCAGCGGCGCGGCATGTGTTTCTTGGTGCTCGCGCGATAGTCCTTGCCGAGCAGCACCATCGCCATGGTCTTCATGTCGAGCGCCGAGTGGCTGAACGGACTGCGCCCGGCGAACCTGATCAGGTACCAGTAGACGAACATGAAATCGAAGGCGGCGGGGTAGCCGACGAACACGGGCTTGCCGTCGAGCGCATCGAGCCAGCGCACGTAGGCGGTCATCGCTTCGGCCGGATCGCGCGGATCGCGCCGGGCGGCTTCCCAGGCGTCGGGATGCGATCGCCAGAACGCCATCGTATCGGGGTGACCGGCGGCGCCCGGCAGGAGTGCCAGGTTGGCCGAGAAGGTCGACACGCGCGTCTTGTCGGGCCGGAACGCGGCGGACCCGAAGCTGAGCATCGAGTGCGGGCCGGGGATCGGTCCGTCGGCCTCGACGTCGGTGCTGACATAGATCTCGGTCACCGGCTCACGCTAGCAGATCGCCCGACGCTGTCGCGCAGCCATTTCGCGACCGCGGAGGGCCCGCGCTTCACCAGCGCGGTGTTCCAGTCCTTGCAGCGCGGCGGAGGGGGCAAGCGGAGCACGCGCGCGCCCACCAGCGCGGCCGCCAGGCGAGCGGCTTCTTGCTCGCCGGGCCGGGTGCCGTCGAAGGCGATGTGGACCGCGCGCCCGGTCGCGATCGAGGGCAGCCAGGGCACGTCGCGGCCGATCGTGGCGACCGCGGCGTGGCCGCACACCGCCAGCGACAGCGCATCGAACAGGCCTTCGACGACGATCAGGGGATCGCTGCGCCAGCCGCCCAGGACGGAGATGGCGCCGTCGCCGGCGCCGATGGTGAGCATCTTGTCCTGACCGCGGACGTTGTGCAGGTAGCGGCCGTGCACGGAGCGGAGCTCGTCGTCTCCGTCGCGCAGCGCGATCAGCACCGCCGGCCGTCCGGCCCAGTCCGGACAGAACCGCACGCCGGCGGCAGCGGCGATGGCCACCGGAATGCCGCGCCGTTCGACGTAGGCTTGCCCGTCGGTCGCCTCGAGCGGCTGCGCGTGGGCCAGGCATTCGGCTGGCCCGAGCGCGGTGCCCGGCAGCACCGGGGGATCGTGGAAGCGATGCTTCACCGCAAAGCTCGACAGCGTACGAGGTCATCCTCCGAGGTCTCGGAGCTTGCGTCGTGGTTCATCTGCCGACACGCATGTGAGAGGAGGCCCAGCTCGTGCCTTGGCGCAGGGCGGCTGCGCGACCGCCGCGCGCCACCGGTGATCGGAAGCACACGCTACCTTGCGGCAGCCCGCCGTGCGAGCGCGCTCTGGCCGAGTCCCAGGCCGTTGATGATCGCCTGCGCATAGTCGTGGGGCGTGTACTGCGAGGCGAAGATCGCCGACGAGTTCCACAGGAAGCCGCCGGCGATCCCCGGATCGCTCTGGGCGAGCCCCTGGAACGTCTGCTCGATGCTCGTGGGATCCTGCAGGCTCGCGTCGTACCCGGGGATGATGTACGACGCCGGGTCGGTGATGCCGGCGTTGCTCGGCAGCTGCTGCACCCACTGCGCCGGATCGTTCCCTGCTCCGCCGGAGTAGCACTGAAGGTTCCACCACTGCACCGACTGTCCGAGCGGCGGATACTGCTCCTGGTCCCAGGTGTAGACCTTCTGGACCGCCGCGTTCCACGTGCTCTGCTCGGCGTAGGGGCAGTACGTGATGATCATCTGGTTGTTGTCGCACAGCATCGTACTCAGGTTGGCGATCGTGTCTGCGTCGTACAGATCCTCGTCGTCAAAGTCGTACCCGTTGATCGGCAGCGCCGAGCTCAGCGCGTGGAAGTTGCGGTTCAGCGTCAGCTTGCCGGCGTCGGTTGCGAGCAGTGCCTGGATGTTGGTGAAGTCGTTCACCTCTCCGCTGCCGATGCAGAACAGCACGTTCTGCACCGACGAACCCGTGGTGAGCTGGTTGACGAGATCGGGGAGATAGCTGAACGTGGCGGCGAACACCCCGTTCTCGACGATGACAGCATCGTTGTAGCTCAGCGTCCCATCGGGATCGACGTGCAGGGTCCACAGAATGACCGTCGTGAATCCGGACTGTTGCAGCGCGGTGAGCTGCGCCGCGTTCTTCGCCTGCGTGTTCCTCCCGAAAAGCCCGGAACCATACAGCACGATATTCCCAGAAGCCGCCATGATGATCTCCTTGTAGGTTCGTTTCGTCGCGAGTAGACGCTCGACAAACCGCCATCGCGCACGGCCACTCTAGGTACGCAGCTCGCACATGACCATGACAGGCGATTACGGCCCGATCGCCTGCATCAAGCGGACCGCGCAGGCGATGCGCCTCGACCGCGAGCTGCACCGGGTTGACGACGCGCTCGGCCTGGAGCGCCTGGATGAGACCGGCGGTGAAGGTGCGGGTCTCGGTGGCGAGCGAGCAACCTCGGTCAGCCGCGCGGGCCGTCGGTCAGCTGGATCTCGGAGTGGCGGGCCTCGGGCAGCTTGCCGGGGTAGTCGAGCGTGGCGTGCAGGCCGCGCGACTCCTTGCGCCGCCGCGCGCTCTCGATGATCAGGTGGGCGACCAGCGCGAGGTTGCGCAGCTCGATCAGGTCGCTCGTGACCTTGAAGTCGATGTAGTACTCGCGGATCTCGTCGCGCAGGATCTCGATCCGCCGGCGCGCGCGCTCGATCCGCTTGTCGGAGCGCACGATGCCCAGGTACGACCACATGAACCGGCGGATCTCGTCCCAGTTGAGGGTGACCACGATCGCGTCGTTGGAGTCGGTGGCGTTGCCGGACGACCACGGCGCGACGACGGACGGGCGGAGCCGCGGCGCATCGCGGACCGCAGCGGCGGCGCGCGTCGAGTACACCATGCCCTCGAGCAGCGAGTTCGAGGCCAGCCGGTTGGCGCCGTGCAGGCCGGTGAACGCGCACTCGCCGATCGCGAACAGCCCGCTGATCGTGGTCCGGGCGTCGTGATCGGCCTTGACCCCGCCGCACATGTAGTGCGCCGCGGGGACCACCGGGATCGGCTGCCGGGTGATGTCGATGCCCAGGCCCAGGCAGCGCTCATGGATGTTGGGGAACCGGCCGCGCACGAACGCCGGGTCGAGCTGGGTCATGTCGAGCAACACCGAGTCGGCGCCCGACTTCTTGAGCTCGTTGTCGATCGCCCGGGCGACGATGTCGCGCGATGCGAGCGACTTCATCGGGTGGTAGTGCTCCATGAAGGTCTCGCCGGTCGCGAGCCGGAGCACGCCGCCCTCGCCGCGCATCGCCTCGGTGAGCAGGAAGTTGCGCGCGTGCGGGTGGTACAGCACGGTCGGGTGGAACTGGACGAACTCGAGGTCGCAGCACGCCGCGCCGATCCGGTAGGCCATCGCGATGCCATCGCCGGTCGCGACGTCGGGGTTCGAGGTGTAGACGTAGACCTTGCCGGTGCCGCCGGTCGCGAGCACGGTCGCGCGCGCGAGCAGGGTGTTGACCTCGCCGGTGGCGCGGTCGAGCACGTAGGCGCCGAAGCACGCCGGATCGCCGCCGTACTTGGCCATCGACAAGAGGTCGACCGCGATGTGGTCGTGCAGCATCGTGATCCGCGGATCGCGGCGCACCGCCTCGAGCAGCGCGCGCTGGATCTCGCGGCCGGTGACGTCCTGCCAGTGCACGACGCGGTGGTGGGTGTGCGCGCCCTCGCGGCCGAGGTCGAGCCGGCCGTCGGGGGTCCGCGCCAGCCGCACCCCGATGTCGAGCAGGCGCTGGACCATCGCGGGGCCCTGCGCGATGCAGTACTCGACGACGTCGCGATCGCACAGGCCGTCGCCCGCGGTCAGCGTGTCCTGGACGTGCTGCTCGAGGCTGTCGTCGGGTGACAGCGCCGCGGCGACGCCGCCCTGCGCCCAGTTGGTGTTGGTGTCGTCGGGCTGCTTCTTGGTGAGCACGACGACGCGGCCGTGCTCGGCGGCCAGCAGCGCGAAGTTGAGGCCGGCGATGCCGGATCCGATGACCAGGTAGTCGGTCTCCACGGGCTCGGCCATGTGAGGTGTGACCATACTGCTTTTGCGCTCCGTGTGTAGCCGGGCTACGATTTCGACGTGCCGCGGTGGATCGCTGTGATGCTCGTGCTGGGGGCCAGCGTTGCGGCCCGCGCTGACATCTATTCATGGACCGACAGCGAGGGCGTGCTCCACTTCACCAACGTCAAGCCGCCGGGTGGCCCCGGCGCGAAGTGGAAGAAGGTCGTGCTCGACCAGCCGGAGCTCGGTTCCAAGGCGGCCGCGCGGCGCGGCAGCTGCGAGCGCTGCGACAAGGTCGCGGCGACCGACACGTCGCCCGAGCGGTTCCACCGCTACGACCCGTTCATCCTCGAGGCGTCCCAGCTCTACCGGATCCCGGTGCCGCTGATCCGCGCCGTGATCAAGATCGAGAGCGATTACGACACCCGCGTCGTGTCGTCGATGGATTGCAAGGGCCTGATGCAGGTCCACCCGCAGGTCGAGATCGACATGGGCGCACAGGGCGACATCTTCGATCCGCGAACCAACATCATGACCGGGACGCGGCTCTTGCGCTGGCTCGCCAACCGGGTCGACGGCGATCTCGTGCTGACGATCGCCGGCTACCACGCCGGGCTCGGCTCGCTGGCCAGGTACGGCTACACCGTGCCGCCGTACGCGTACACGCGGCAGTACCTGAAGATGGTCCTCGAGCGCTACTACCAGTACAAGGCCGAGGAGCAGCGCGCCCAGGCGGCGGGCCGCTGACGCGCCGGGAGCGCCGGGCGGCGGTGCCGTGATCAGCCGGTGGCCGCAGCGCCGCGCGCGGCCAGGCCCGCCACGACGTCGACCAGCTCGCCCGGATCGACCGGCTTGCCGAGGTGGACGTCATAGCCTGCCATCATCGCCTGCTGGCGGTCGACGGCGCGCGCGTAGGCGGTCAGCGCGACGGCGGGGATCCGGCCGCCGCGGTGCTCGGGCAGCGCCCGGACCTTGCGCATCAGCGTGAAGCCGTCCTCGTCGGGCATGCCGATGTCCGACACCAGCACCGCGGGGCGGAGGCGGCCCAGCACGTCGAGCGCCTCGGCCGCGCTGGCCGCGACGGTGACCCGGGCGTGGGCGCGCTCGAGGATCTCGGTGATCACGTCGCGCCCGTCCTGCTCGTCGTCGACGACCAGGACCTCGAGGCCGCCGAGATCGAGCTGGGGGCTGCGGCTGCGCGGCCCCGGCTCGGACGCCGCGCTGGCGCCGGGCTCGCTGTCGGCGCGGCGAGGCCCGGTGCCGATCGGGAGCCGCACCGTGAACCGGGCGCCGCGGCCTTCGCCGTCGCTGTGGACGTCGATCGTTCCGCCGTGGAGCTCGACCAGGTGGCGCGCGATCGCCAGGCCGAGCCCGAGCCCGCCGAGCGCGCGCGTGAAGCTGGCGTCGGCCTGGCGAAACCGCTCGAACACGTGCGGCATGAACTCGGGACGGATACCGCGGCCGGTGTCCTCGACGCAGATCTCGACCCCGGCGTTGGCGCGGGCCAGCCCGACGAACACGCTGCCGCCGGTCGGCGTGAACTTGATCGCGTTGCTGAGCAGGTTCCACACCACCTGCTGCAGGCGATCGCGATCGCCGAGGATGTCGCCGGCGTCGGAGTCGAGCGCGAGCTGCAGGCGGACCCCCTTGGCGCTGGCGGCGAGCCGCACCGACTCGATCGCCGCCTCCACGAACCCGATCGGGCGGGTCGGACGGGGATCGATCCGCACCTTGCCCGAGATGATCCGGCTGACGTCGAGCAGGTCGTCGATCAGCTGGGCCTGGGTCTGGGCGTTGCGCTCGATGACCTCCAGCCCGTGCTGCAGCCGGTCGGCGGGCAGCCCACCGTCGAGCAGCAGCCGCGCCCACCCCATCATCGCGTTGAGCGGCGTGCGCAGCTCGTGGGATACCACGGCGAGGAACTCGTCCTTGGCGCGGTTGGCCCGCTCGGCCTCGAGCCGGGCATCGCGCTCGCGGCGCAGCAGCTGATCGCGCTCGCGCGCGGCGGCGTCGCGCACGCGGCGGAGCTCGAGGTGGGTCTCGACCCGCGCGATCAGCTCGCGCGCCGAGAACGGCTTGACCAGGTAGTCGTCGGCGCCCGCCTGCAGGCCCTCGATCCGCGACTCCTCGCCGGCGCGGGCCGACAGCATCACCACCGGGATCGATCGCGTCGCGGGATCGCGGCGCAGCGCGGCCAGCAGGCCGAAGCCGTCGAGCCGCGGCATCATGACGTCGGTCAGCACGAGCTCGGGCGGGTTCTTGCGCGCGGCGGCGAGCGCGGCCTCGCCGTCGTCGACCGCCTCGACGTCCCAGTGCGCGCAGAGCAGCCGCGTGATGTACTCGCGCATGTCGGCGTTGTCGTCGGCGACCAGCACGCGGTCGCGCGGGCCATCCGGCGCGGGGTCGGTGACAACCCCCGGCACGGCGGTCGCGGATCGCCCGGGCGCGTCGCCGTCG
>DATAPF010000361.1:0-17518 GCA_036265355.1 Kofleriaceae bacterium
GCCGCGTCGCCGGCGGTTGCCGGCTCGACCACGACGTGCTGGCCGTGCTGCGCGATGCCGGGTTCGCCGTCGACGAGCTCACCGCCTGCTACAGCGGCGCCGTGCGCGTGATCAGCTACACGTACCAGGGCACCGCGCGCCCGGTCTAGATCGCGGGCGGGTCACGGCTCGCGCTTCTCGAACGCCTTGCGGCTGCGGTCGGGGACGCCGCCGAAGTCGCGCCTGGCCGCCGGATGCGCCGCCATCAGGCGCTGGACCTCGGCCACGCCGCGATCGAGCTGGGCGTCGACCCCGCGGGCGACGTCCTGCGGCAGGTCGGCGACCTCGATGTCGGGGATCACGCCGCGGTTCTCGGTCCCCCAGTGCTGGGTCGGATCCCAGAACGCGAACTCGGGCTGGGTCGGCATGCCGCCGTCGACCAGCGGCTTGTCGCCGCGGATCCCGACCACGCCGCCCCACGACCGCTTGCCGATCACCGGGGCGAGCTTGTCGAGCTGGACCACGGTCGGGAAGATGTCGCCGTCGGATCCGGCGTACTCGTTGGTCAGCACCACGAACGGGCCGTCGACCGCGCGCACCGGGTAGCTCCCGGTGCTGCCGCCGCGGGCATGGAACACCGCGAGCACCTTGCGGCGCATGCGCTCGAGGATGCGCTCCGACACGAACCCGCCACCGTTCCACCGGACGTCGACGACCAGCGCCTGCTTGTCGATCTGGGGATAGAACCAGGTGTCGAACGCGATCAGGCCGTTGCCGCCCATGTCCGGCAGGTGGATGTAGCCGACCTTGCCGCCGGTCTTCTGGCTGACGTACTCGCGGTTGCGGCGGACCCAGTCGGTGTAGCGCAGCCGGCGCTCGGAGCGCATCGGGCGGACCACGACGTCGCGGGCGCCGGTGAAGTCGGGGCGCGTGTTGACGGTCAGCACGACGTCCTTGTCGGCGAGGTTGTCGAACGCGGCGAGCATCGGCTCGCCGGCGCCGAACGGGCGGTGGTTGACCGCGAGCAGGACGGAGCCGGCCCGGACGTTGACGCCGGGCTCGTCGAGCGGCGACCGCAGGCCGTCGGCGGGATCGCCGCGATAGATCCGCGTCACCTCGTAGCCGATACCCTTGCGCACGGCGTCGATCCCGAGCACGCCGGTCGACACCTGCGGCAGCTCGGTGCCCGGATCGCCGCCGAAGATGTAGGTGTGCGAGGTCGCGAGCTCGCCGATCAGCTCGCCGAGCAGGTCGTTGAGCTCGTCGCGCGTGCCGAGCCGGGGCAGCAGGGCGCGGTACTTGTCGCGCTGGGCGCGCCAGTCGACGCCGCCCATGTTGGCGTCCCAGTAGAAGTCGCGCATCATCCGCCAGGTCTCGTCGTAGATCTGGCGCCACTCGTCCTGCGGCGACAGCTCGACGACCAGGTTCGCCATCGCCACCTTCTGCTCGCCGAGCTCCTCGGGCGACGGCGGCTTGCCGGCGTCGATCACGAACAGGTCGGTCTTCTTCGCGATCGCGAGCTTGTCGCCGGCGAGCTTCCACCGGGTCACGCCGTCGAGGAATGGCCTGGGCTTGCGCTTGTCGAGATCGAACGCGACCAGCGTGGCGTCGGGCGGGCCGTCGCCGTCCATGGCCTCGGCCATGCCGCGCACCGGCACGTCGGCGTAGAACACCGCCTTGGCGGTCGCCGCGAGCCCGCCGTAGTTCCCGGGCGGCACCGGGAACACGACGTAGCGGTCGGCGAGGCCGTCGAAGTCGATCCGGACCGGCTTGATCTGCCTGGGCTTCTTGTCGTCGGGCTTCTTGTCGTCGGGCTTCCTGGCCTCGGGCTCGCCCGGCCGCGGCGGCAGGCCGGCGGTGTTGGCGAACGGGTTCTTGCCGTCCTTCTGCAGCACGACCAGGACCGGCCGCGTGGTCCGGATCTCGACGTTCTCCGCGTCGCGGTGGTCCATCACCGGGTTGGCAGCGCGGTCGCTCAGGAAGTACAGGTAGCGGCCCTCGGGGTCCCACGCCGGCGTGGCGTCGTTGGTCGTCGCGCCGGTGATCGACACCGACTTGCTGGTCTGGGTATCGAAGATCTTCACCACCGTGTAGTCGGTGGTCAGCGGCAGGGAGTAGGCGAGGTAGCGGCCGTCCGGGCTGAACGTGTACTCGTTGATCTCGGCCTGGGCGCTGTGATCGACGGTGCGCGGCGGGCCGCCGGCGGCCGGGACGACGTACAGGTTCTGGTTCTGATCGGCGTAGGCGATCCACTTGCCGTCGGGCGAGGCGACCGGCGGGAAGTGCCAGCCGGTCTTGCCGGCGGGCACCAGCACGCGCGGCTGGCCGCGGCCCCACGCGTCGACCACGCGCAGCTCCTCCTCGCCGGGCGCGTCGGTGATGTAGATCAGGCTCTTGCCGTCGCCCGAGAACGCCGCGCCGCGCTCGCGCGCCGCGCTGCCTCGCGTGATCGGCAGCGTCACGCCGTTCTTGATCGCGACCGACATGATCTCGCCGCGGGTCACCACCACGAGGCGATCGCCGTCGGGCGACAGCTCGAACGAGGTCAGCGACTTCTCGGCGTTGGGGTAGCGGACACGGGCGAGCCGGCGCTCGCTCGGGACGTCGACCTCGAGCTTGCGGTCCTTGCCGGTGGCGGGCTCGTAGACGTGGAGGTCGCCGCCGAGCGAGAACACGATCCGGCCGTCGGGGGCGACCGCCGGCCAGCGCACGTCCCAGGTGGTCTCGTGGGTCTCGCGCTTGAGCTCGCTGCCGTCGGGCTTCATCGACCACAGGTTGCCGGTGCCGCCCTGATCGGACAGGAAGAAGATCCGGCCACCGGACCACATCGGGAACGCCTCGGCGCCCTGGGTCCTGGCGATCTCCTTGAAGTCGCCCCGCGCGGGGTCGCCGACCCAGATCGTCGGCGCGGTGCCGCCGCGGTAGCGCTTCCAGGTCCGGAACTCGACGCTCGAGCGGTTGAACGCCCAGCGCTTGCTCACCGGATCGATCGCGAGCCGCCCGGCCCAGCCCAGCGGCACCGGCTCGGGGTCGCCGCCCTCGACCGCGACCGTGAACAGGTGCCACTCGAACCCGCTGGTGACGTCGTTGCCGGCGTGGCTGCGGTACACGATCCGCTTGCCGTCGGGCATCCACCCGATCACCTCGTCGACCTCGGGGTGCCAGGTCAGCCGCCGCGGCTCGCCGCCGTCGGCCGGCATCACATAGATGTCGCGGTTGCCGCCGTACTCGCCGGTGAACGCGATGGTCTTGCCGTCGGGCGAGTAGCGCGGAAAGTACTCGGCGCCGGCGTGGGTGGTCAGCCGGCGCGCCGTGCCGCCGGTGTCCGCCACCGTCCACAGATCGCCCTCGGAGGCGAACACGATCGCGTGATCGTGGAGGTCAGGGAACTGATAGTAGCCGGTGCGCGCGAACGCCACCGACGAGCCCAACAGCACAACGGCGATGGCCAGCAGCGAGCTTCGAACGTGCATGATCTTCCCCCCGGGCAGAACAGCCAGGCAACGACACCAGATCGATGCCGCGAAGTCCAGATCGGTCTACGCGAGCTTCACATTCGACGCTGCGGCACCGCGGCTGTCGCAACGTGTCGCGCGGCACCGGCCCGGTCGCGCCGGTGAACACGGCCGCAGCCGCTCACGCGCCGGCGCGCAGCAACTCGGCGTAGCGCGCCAGGTCGATGTTGCCGCCGCTGAGGATCACGCCGACCCGCTTGCCGCGGATCGCCAGGCCGGCGTGGCGGGCCGCGGCGAAGCCGAGGCAACCGGTCGGCTCGACCACGAGCTTCATGCGCTCCGCGAAGAACTGCATCGCCTCGATCAGCTGGGCGTCGCTCGCGGTCAGCACGTCGGCGAGCTCGCGGCGGACGATCGCGAACGTCAGCTCGCCGATATGCTGGGTCTGGGCGCCGTCGGCGATCGTCCGCGGTGTTGCGATGTGGACGATCGCTCCCGAGCGGAACGACTGCTGGCCGTCATTGCCGGCCTCGGGCTCGACGCCGTAGATCCGGCAGTGCGGCGCCAGCGCCCGGGCGGCGAGCGCCGCGCCGCTGATCAGGCCGGCGCCGCCCATCGGGGCGAACAGGTGGTCGAGCGCGCCGACCTCCTCGATCAGCTCCCTGGTCGCGGTGCCCTGGCCGGCGATCACGTCGGGGTGATCGAACGGCGGGATCAGCGTCATGCCGCGGTCCCCGGCGAGCCGGCGGCCGATCGCCTCGCGGTCCTCGGTGAAGCGGTCGTAGCTCACGACCTCGGCGCCGTAGCCGCGGGTCGCGGCGAGCTTGATCGCCGGGCTGTCGTGCGGCATCACGATGGTCGCCGGCATGCCGAGCAGCTGCGCGGCCAGCGCGACCGCCTGGGCGTGGTTTCCCGACGAGAACGCGACGACCCCGGCGCGGCGCTGGGCGTCGCTGAACCGCGACAGCGCGCTGTACGCGCCGCGGAACTTGAACGACCCGCTGCGCTGGAAGCTCTCGCACTTGAACACGACCTCGGCGCCGAGCAGCGCATCGGCCCGCCGCGAGCGCAGCACCGGCGTGCGGTGCGCCACCCCGTCGAGCCGCGCCGCGGCCGCGACGACGTCGGCGTAGGTCGGGAGGTCCGGCATCGCCGGGCCGGACTACTTCTTGTTGACCTGGCCCATGTCGTTGTGCGGATGCTTCTCCCAGTCCTGTGCGGCGCGGCGGTTCTCGTCGACCTGGGCGCGGGTCAGGCACACCGAGCGAACCATGTTGGTGCCCGTGGTGGCCTCGTCCTTGCAAACCAGTTCATCGTCGGGATCGGCGCCCGGGCTGCCGAGCGGCCGCGGCGGCGGCAGGGGAGGTCCACACGCGACGAGTGCGAGGAGTCCGGCGGCAAGTCCAGCGGCAAGGATTCGGCGCATCGCGCGTATGCTAACGCATCCAGCGGGTGGGTGGAACGGGGCCTCCGATCACCGCCAGGCAATGTCCGGCGATCAGCCGGGCGCAACGCTGCGGCCTCGACGCCGCAGCGCTGGTCGCACCTGACACGGCCGGTGCGGTTTGCACGGGGCTTCCCGGCGTCATGGCCGGTTCACGGCGCTCGTCGATCCGCAGGCGCTCGGCGATCCGGCGGCCCGATCAGCGCGACTTGATGCGGTAGTTGCGCGGATGGGTCTCCCACTGGATCGCCGCCTCGCGCTCCGCGTCGATCTCTTCCTGCGTGCGGCACACGACCTTGGACACGTTGGTCCCGGTCATCCGTTCGTCCTGGCAGATCACCTCCTCGCCGGTGTCCGGATCTTCGTCGACCCAGGCGTTCGAGGGCACGCGCGCGTGGGTCCCCTTGGGACCCGCCCCGCACGCGGCGAGCGCGAGAACAGTCACCAGGACCAGCGGGCGCATGCGCCGATGCTAGTGCCGGCCGCAGCCAGTTGCAGCTGTTTTCTGCGGTCGGTGCCGCATCGTGCGGCTCGGGGGCCGCCGCGCTCATGGCGCCCGGCGTCACGCCGCTGGACCGACCGCCCGTCCGGGAGACGTCGTTCGGGCTCCGCTGCCGGTCGCACCGGGAGTGGAGGTGTGTCCGGGATCCCGGAGGGCGTGCCGGCAGGTGGCGCTGGATCCGGTGGACGGGCGGCGCACTTTGCTCCGGGCGATCCGGTAGCTCTGCGTGGCCGCACTGATTTTCGCGCTGCCGCGGCGGCGTAATCGATGCGAGGTCCACTACGTCTGCGCGCGGGGGCCCCCCGGCGCGTCAGAGCCGTATGGCACAGGTGACGTGTTGATGACGACGGCCGGTCCTGCTTCAAAGGCATTGTGTCCGAGGGGGCAGGCCGAATAGATTGCCGGCTTCGACGAAAGGGACGTCCTCATGTACCTCGGTCGTGCACCGCATCTCGGAAGGAGCGCCATGCAGCGTTACGTGTGCTCGTTGATCAAAGGACTGGCCGTGCTGTTCGTGCTCGCTGCGTCCGCGACTGCGTGGGCGCAGGGGGTGACCGGCTCGGCGGTGACTGGGACCATCACCGAGGATGGAAGCGGCACGCCCATCGCGGGGGCTTTCATCGAGCTCAAGAACGCCGCGACGGGTGACAGCTTGACTGCCCTCGCCGAGGCGGATGGCACGTACTTCATCGATAACGTCCCGCCGGGCGGGCCGTACACGATGACGATCACGGCCGGCGCGTACAAGCAGGCCAAGAAGAGCGGCATCCAGCTCCAGCTCGGCCAGCGGCTGCAGCTCGATCAGGTGATGAGCATGAACAACGAGGAGATCGTCATCGTCGATCGACTCGACCCGCTGAAGGACAAGCAGCGCACCGGGCCGTCCACTTCGCTGGGCGGCGAGACCATCGGCAAGCTGCCGCTCCAGGGCCGCAACTTCACCGATCTGCTGAACACCGCGCCGCAGGTCAACGGTGAGTCCATCGCCGGCCAGAACAACAAGTACAACAATATCCAGATCGACGGCGGGGCCAACAACGACCTGTTCGGTCTCGCGGCCAACGGCACCCCCGGCGGCCAGTCGAACGCCAAGCCGATCTCGATCGAGGCGATCAAGCAGTTCGTCATCCAGATCGCCCCGTTCGATGTTCGCCAGAGCTCGTTCACCGGGGGCCTGGTGAACGCGATCACCAAGAGCGGGACCAACGAGTTTCACGGCGACGCGTTCGGCTACTTCCAGAACAAGTCGCTCGCCGGCCGGCGCGATGATCCGACCTTCCTCGACTACCAGACCTACCAGTTCGGTGGCGACGTCGGCGGCCCGATCCTCGAGGACAAGGTGCACTTCTTCGCCGCGGTCGATCTGCAGTCGCGCAACCAGTCGTTCGGCAACACCTTCCAGCTCACCGGCAATGACACGCATGACATGGCGACCGATGGCTTCACGATGGCCACCGTCCAGCGGTTCCAGGACATCCTGGCGCAGAAGTACGGGATCACCAACGCGGGCAACGGCCTGGCGCCCAAGCTGGAGAACCCGGACCGCAACGTGTTCGCCAAGGTGACGACCAACCTGATCCCCAACAGCCGGCTCGAGGTCAGCTACAACCTCGTCAGCGCCTCCCAGGACATCCTCACGCGGAGTCCGCTGGCCCCGAGGCTCCCGACGGTCAACGCCGCCGGCGTGGAGACGAACGCCGGTAACCTGCGCGACGGCTACGAGCTATCGAACAGCGGCTACGGCCAGGCCAACACCACCAACACCGCCCGGTTCAAGCTCACCAGCAACTGGGGGGACTTCTCGAACGAGGCGCTGGGCGGCGCATCGATCGTTCGCGACAACCGCGACCTGCCGAACAAGCTGCCGCTGATCCTGGTCGATACCGGCGGCAAGGTGGGAACCAGTGACGCCTGGCTCGCAGCCGGTGGCGAGCGGTTCTCGCACCAGAACCTGCTCAACCAGGACATCTACGAGCTCACGGACAACGTCACGTACAGCGGCATTCCGTCGCACCACTTCACCCTCGGGACGAGTAACGAGGTGTTGCGGATCCGCAACGTGTTCTTCCAGGCGGCTTACGGGATCTGGGCGTTCGCCAGCCTCGATGCTCTCGAGGCTGGCACGCCGGAAGCGTACCAGCGCCGGTTCGCCGTCTCCGACCTGCAGGATCCAGGCACGGCCAAGTTCACCGTGTTTCAGCCCGGTGTCTACGTTCAGGACGAATGGGAGATCAACAAGAACCTGACGCTCACTCCCGGTTTCCGCATCGATGTGCCGTACCTGGCCAAGGCGGTCACCAACCCGGCGCTGGTCAACAATGCTGCGTTTCCGATCGATACCGGCGTGGTGCCAAGCGGCAACGCCCTGTTGTCGCCCCGGCTCGGCGTGAACTGGAACGTCGAAGGCGACGCGACCACCATCGTGCGCGGCGGCCTCGGCCTGTTCACCGGTCGTCCACCGTACGTCTGGATCGGCAACGCATACAACGGGAATGGACTGTCGCAGGTCGAGCTCGGCTGCACGGCGACCTCGGGTATCCCGACGTTCACCGTCGATCCCAACAACCAGCCTTCGAGCTGCGCCGGAGGCACCGGCAGGCCGATGGCTCCCACCAACGCGGGCGAGATCGACTACTTCGATCCCAAGACGAGGTATCCGCAGAGCTTTCGCGTGGCGGCGGGCGCCGACCGCCGCCTGCCGTTTGGACTCCTCGCCTCGGTCGACCTTCTGTACTCGCGTGATGTCAATGCCTGGTACACCCGCGATGAGAACCTCCAGTCGCTGGGCACCGACGGTAACGGACGTTCGATCTACGGCACCTTCAGTGCGACCGGCGCCGCCACGCCGGCGCGCATCGACCCGGCGCACCTGACCTCGGCCATCAGGGTCTACAACAAGAGCGGCGGCCGCGTGTACAATGGCACGGCCTCGCTCTCCAAGATCTTCGACGAGGGGATCGAGATCGACGCTGCGTACACGTACTCGAACGCGGCGGACCGCATCTCGCTCACGAGCTCGCAGGCGTTCTCGAACTACCAGTTCGCGCCGATCGACGGATCGATCGCCCAGCGCAACGTCCGGCCGTCGGCGTTCGACCGCCGTCACAAGATCACGCTCGGCGGCTCCGCGTCGCTTCCTTACGGCTTCGGCGGGGGCTTCGTGTACAACCTGGTCTCGGGCTTGCCCTACACCTGGACCGTGAACGGCGACGTCAACGGCGATGGCATCAACGGCAACGACGTCGTGTACGTGCCCGCCAGCGCCAGCCAGATCTCGCTGATGAACGCGGCGCAGTACGATCAGCTCGCGGCCTTCATCAACAGCCAGGACTGTCTGAAGAACTCCAAGGGTCACTTCGTGGAGCGCGGTGCGTGCCGCAACCCGTGGACCGAGTTCCTCAACGTGCGCGGCACCTGGAGGTCGCCGAACCTGTTCAGCACCGGCCAGGGCTTCGAACTGCAGCTCGATGTCTTCAACGTGCTCAACCTGGTCAACAACAAGTGGGGCTTGATCGACCAGGCGGCCGGCTTCGAGAACGCCAACACGACGTTCCTCCGGTCGGTTGGCTACGATGCGGTCAACCGGCGGCCGATCTACACGTTCACCGCACCCGCCAGCGTGGTGACCACCTCGTACAGCCCCACCTCGTCGCGCTGGCGCATCCAGCTCGGCGCGCGGTACCACTTCTGATCTGCGGGCTACTGCGGGCTACTGCGGGATGAGCGTCGCGGACAGCGTGACCGTCCAGGCGAGCGTGCCGCTCAGATCGGTGCGGTGGAACGTCAGCTGCGCCTGGTAGTTCGCCCCCGCCGCGGTCAGCCCGATCGTGAGTGACGCCCCGGGCTTGTCGCCGGGCTTCTCCTGGAACATCAGCGTCATGCCGCCCGCGGTGGTGGTCGCCGACGCGAACGTGTAGTTCGAGATCGTCGGGCTCGCCGGGGGATGACCGCAGGTGCCGGTGATCTTTTCATCGTAGAGCGTCTGCACCTGCCCGCCGGTGACCTTCCCCGACGGCAGGATCGCGAGCTGGATGTCGGTCTGCCGGAGCGTCACCGTGTACGAGCACTCAGGGGCGCCGCCGAACGGCACCGTGGAGCTTTGCGGTACCGCGGCGTGATACGTCAGCGCCATGGGTCCGTCGGCCGGCGCGTCGGCTGCAGCGTCGGTGGGCTGGTTGGTGGGCTCGTTGTGCACCGTGCCGCAAGCGCTGCACGCCGCGGCGATCGCCAGAAGCCTGTACCACATTGTCTCCGATCGTCGCCTGACCACCGGGAGCGAGACAAGCACCCGTCCACGGGCCGCTGCAGCATTGCCGGTCGGTGTGACGGATTCGTCAGACGGAGTCAGCCGAGATCGCCGGACCTGGCGAGCTCGGGACTGCCGGCGAACGCCGCTCGGACCATCGCGACCAGGCCGCTGGGCGTGAACGGCTTCTGCAAGAACGCGTCGCGCGCCAGGGTCACGCCGTGGCGCACGACCTCGTCGTTGGTGTAGCCGCTCATGTAGAGGATCTTGAGCTGCGGGCGGCGCGACTTGATGGTGTCGGCCAGCTCGCGGCCGCCCATCCCGGGCATCACGACGTCGGTGATCAACAGGTGGATCGGCCCGAGGTGCGAGCGCTCGATCTGCTCGGCCTCCTCGCCGTTCTTCGCGGGCAGCACGCTGTAGCCGTGGAGCTCCAGCGCGCGCTGGACCAGCCGGCGCACCGCGTCCTCGTCCTCGGCGAGCAGCACGGTCTCGGTGCCGCGCGGCCGGTCGCGGGTGACCAGCGGTGTGTTCGACTCCGTTGCGTCGATCACCGGCAGGATCATGCTGAACGAGCTGCCCTTGCCGGGCGTGCTCTCGACCCGGATCTGGCCGTTGGCCTGCTCGACGATGCCGTACGCGGTGGCCAGCCCGAGCCCCGAGCCCTGGCCCTGCGGCTTGGTGGTGAAGAACGGCTCGAACACCCGGCAGCGGACCTCGTCGGTCATGCCCTCGCCGGTGTCGGTCACGGTCAGCCGGACGTGGCTGCCGGTCAGCGCGCGGTAATTGCTGGTCGTGAGCGAGAGCCGGCCGCCGCGCGGCATCGCGTCGCGCGCGTTGACCACGAGGTTCATCACGACCTGCTCGATCTGCCCGGCGTCGGCCATCACCGGATCGAGATCCGGATCGAGGTGGGTCATGAGCACGATGTTCTCGCCGATGATCCGCTTGCACATCTTGACCAGGCGCTCGACCAGGACGTTGAGGTTCAGCGCCTTGGGCGCGATGATGGTCCGCCGGCTGAACGCCAGCAGCTGCGCGGTCAGCGCCGCCGCGCGATCACCGGCGTCGCGGATCATCGCGAGGTCGGCGTGCTCGGGCGCGCCGTCGGCGACCTGATCGAGCAGCACGTCGGTGTAGCCGTTGATCACGGTGAGCAGGTTGTTGAAGTCGTGCGCGACACCGCCCGCGAGCCGGCCGACCGCCTCCATCTTCTGGGCGTGGCGCAGCTGGTCCTCGAGCTCCTTGCGCGCGGTGGTGTCGCGGACCAGGGCGAGGTGAAACATCTGGCCGCGGGCCTCGAACGCGCGGATCCGGACCTCGACGGGGAACGAGCTGGCGTCCTTGCGCACGTGGCGCGAGTCGAGCGTGACGATCTCGCCGCTCGCGAGCCGCCGCGAGATCTCGGCGAGCATCTCGAGCGAGACATGGGGATCGAACAGGCTGGTGGTCGCACCGATCAGCTCGTCGCGGGCGTAGCCCAGGCTGACGCAGGCCTGCTGGTTGACCTCGACGACCTCGTCGGTCACGCCGTCGTGGACGAAGAACCCGTCGGTCGCGTGATCGACGAACATCCGCAGCCGCGCGTCGCTCTCGCGCAGCTCGCGCAGCGCGTACTCGGCGTCGAGCGCGATGCACGCCAGGTACTCGGCGTGGGCCAGCACCTCGCGGTGGGCGGGCTCGGGCGCGGCGGGGTCGCGGAAGTAGACCGCGAAGGTCCCGAGCGGCACCGTGCGATCGGGCCGGCGGCGCGACAGGATCGGCGTCGACCAGCACGCGCGCAGGCCGTGACGGGCGGCGAGCTCGCGGCGCGCGCGCCACAGCAGATCGCTGGCGATGTCGGTCGTGAACACCGGCTCGCGGCGGTGCGCGGCGGCCCCGCACGAGCCCTGGTCCGGCCCGATCGCGATCCGGTCGGACGCGATGCGATACGCCACCGGCAGCCCGTGGGCCGACGCGCAGCGCAGGTGGCGGCCGTCGGGATCGAGCAGGTAGAGCGAGCCGATCGAGCCCGGGATCTGGGCCTCGATGTGATCGATCAGCGCGTCGAGCGTGCCCTGCAGCGGAGCGTTGGTCGCAATGCGCTCCAGGATCGCGGTCTGTCGCTCGTGCGGCGTCGATGCACGCTCGGGGATCGCCATGCTGTCCTTTTACGTTGGTCCGATCAGGCCACTGCCGACAGGTGTGTAGTTGACCCTCACGTTGCCGGGTCCAGGGCGCGCAGCAGTGCGCGAAAGCCGAGCAAGGCGCACACCCGCCGCGAGCGGAATCTACGTACGCCGGCAAACGCACGCAGCTCGCCGAGTACTTCGCAACCGTCCGGTTCGTCGACCGCGGCGTCGGGCGCGGCCTGGACGAAGCGCTCGAACGCGGCGGCGAGATCGCGCGACGCGTCGATCGTCCGGCCGCGGACCAGCGTGGTCATGATCGATGCCGCGGCGCGGGACAGCGCGCAGCCGCGCGCGTCGAACGCGATGTCGCGGATCACACCGTCCTCGATCCGCACGTGGAGCGTGACGGTGTCGCCGCACAGCGGGTTGTCGAGCGTGGCCTGGTGGGTCGGGTCGGCCAGCGCGCCCGCGTTGCGCGGTGCGCGATCGTGGTCGACGATCGTGGCCTGGTACAGCTCGTCGATCGAGAGGGGGCCGATTTTCCCGCCGGCCGGCGGCTCCGCCGGCAAAGCCGGCGGATTCACCCCTCCGCGCGTCGCGTCGCGCGGGTCGTCAGTCATGGCTCCCTCCATGTGCGGCCGGTCACCGGAACACCTCGCGTACGCGGGCCAGCGCGGAGATCAGCGCATCGACGTCGGCGTCGTCGTTGTACAGCGCGAGCGAGGCGCGGGCGCTCGCGTCGGCGCCGAGCCGGCGGTGCAGCGGTTCGGCGCAGTGGTGGCCGCTGCGGATCGCGACACCCTCGCGATCGACGATGGTCGCGACGTCGTGCGGGTGCGCCCCGGCCACGCGGAACGCGACGACCCCGGCCTCGGGCTCGCCCAGCACGCGGACCCCGGGCGCGGCGGCCAGCGCCTCGCGCAGCCGGGCGTGCAGCCGGGCCTCGTGGCGGGCGGCCGCCGCGCGGTCGATGCCCGCGAGGTAGCGGATCGCAGCACCCAGGCCGATCACGCCGGCGATGTTCGGCGTGCCGGCCTCGAAGCGATGCGGCGGCTCGCGCAGCCGGGCGCGCTCGTGGTCGACCGTGGCGACCATCTCGCCGCCGGTCTGCCACGCCGGCATCGCGGCGAGCAGCGCGCGCCGGCCCCACAGCACCCCGGTGCCGGTCGGCGCGAACAGCTTGTGGCCGGAGAATGCATAGAAGTCGCAGCCCAGCGCCGCGACGTCGACCGGCAGGTGGACGACCGCCTGGGCCCCGTCGACCAGCACGACCGCGCCGGCGGCGTGGGCGAGCCGGGCGATCTCGGCGATCGGGGCGATCGTCCCCACGACGTTGGACAGCTGCGACACCGCGACCAGGCGGACGCGCTCGTCGAGCAGCCCGGCCAGCGCCGCCAGGTCGATCCGGCCGCGGTCGTCGATCGGAGCAATTCGCAAGCTCGCCCCGCGCTCGGCGCACAGCACTTGCCACGGCACCAGGTTCGAGTGATGCTCGAGCGCGGTCGCGACCACCGCATCGCCGGGCCCGACGTGGGTCCGTCCCCAGCTGTGGGCGACCAGGTTGATCGCCTCGGTCGTGCCGCCGGTCAGCACGATCTCGTCCGGGTGGCCGCCGAGGAACCGGGCGATGTCGTCGCGCGCCGCATCGTAGGCCTCGGTCGCCGCCTCGGACAGCGCGTGGACGCCGCGGTGGACGTTGCCGGCCTGCTGCGTGAACACCCGGACCACCGCGTCGATCACCGCCCGCGGCTTGAGCGAGGTCGAGGCGCTGTCGAGGTAGGCCAGGCGGCGGCCGTGGACCGCCGCGTCGAGCGCCGGGAAATCGCGCCGCCAGGCTGCGGGGTCGGGGTCCACCCCGGCAGCCTAGCGCCGCCGATCCGCGCGGCCCACCGCCGCCTTGTCATTTAGATGAAACAATCGATTGCGCCACCGGCCTGGATCTCCGAGGGTTGAGATTGCAAGGGGGACGACCCATGGCCACCATCAAGCTCCAGGTCAATCGACAAGCTCAAACACTCGAGTGTGCGTCGACCACTCTGCTGGTCGAGGCGCTGCGCGATCACCTCCGGCTCACCGGCACACACGTCGGCTGCGACACCAGCCAGTGCGGCGCGTGCACCGTCCACGTCGACGGCAAGTCGGTCAAGTCCTGCACGATGCTCGCGGTCGAGGCCGACGGCGCCGAGATCATGACCATCGAGGGTCTGGCGAGCGGCGGCGAGCTCCATCCGATGCAGGCCGCGTTCCGCGAGCACCACGGCCTGCAGTGCGGGTTCTGCACGCCGGGCATGATCATGAGCGCGACCGACCTGTGCAAGCGAGTCCCGGATCCCAGCGAGCACGAGGTCCGGCACTGGCTCGAGGGCAACCTGTGCCGGTGCACCGGCTACCACAACATCGTCAAGGCCGTGCGCGCGGGCGCGGCCGGCATGCGCGGAGGTAAGTGATGACGACCCACGAGGGCATCGGCGCCGCCGTCAAGCGCAAGGAAGATCGTCGGTTCCTGCTCGGCAAGGGCAACTACGTCGACGACATGGTCCTGCCGAACCAGACCTATGCCGTGTTCGTGCGCTCGATGTATGCGCACGCAAAGCTCAAGGGCGTCGACACCGCCGCCGCCAAGGCCGCCCCCGGCGTGGTCGGGGTGTTCACCGGCGACGACATCGCCGCCGACGGGCTCGGCGGGTTACCCTGCGGCTGGCTGATCAAGAGCAAGGACGGCTCGAACATGATCGAGCCGCCGCACCCCGCGCTCGCCCAGGGCAAGGTCCGTCACGTCGGCGATCCGATCGCGATGGTGATCGCGACCTCGAAGGCCGCCGCGAAGGCCGCCGCCGGCCTGGTCGCCGTCGACTACGACGCGCTGCCTGCGATCGGCGTGGTCGCCGACGCGGTCAAGCCCGGCGCGGCGCTGGTTCACGACGAGGCCGCGGGCAACCTGTGCTTCGACTGGCACATCGGCGACCTGGCGGCGACCGACGCCGCGATCGCCAAGGCCGCCCACGTCGTCGAGCTCGATCTGACCAACAACCGGCTCGCCCCCAACGCGATCGAGCCGCGCGCGGCGATCGGCGTCTACGACCTCGCGGCCGATCACCACACGCTGTACACCACCTCGCAGAACCCGCACGTGATCCGCCTGCTGATGGGCGCGTTCACGCTGCACGTCCCCGAGCACAAGCTGCGCGTGGTCGCCCCGGACGTCGGCGGCGGATTCGGCTCGAAGATCTTCCACTACGCCGAGGAGCTGATGGTCACCTGGGCGGCCAGGAAGGTCGACCGGCCGGTCAAGTGGACCGCGGATCGCAGCGAGGCGTTCCTCAGCGACGCCCACGGCCGCGACCACATCAGCCATGCCACGATGGCGTTCGACGCCGGCGGCAAGATCGTCGGCCTCAAGGTCCGCACGCTGGCCAACCTCGGCGCGTACCTGTCGACGTTCGGCTCGTCGGTGCCGACCTACCTGTACGCGACCCTGCTGTCGGGGCCCTACGACATGCCGGTGATCTACGCCGAGGTCCAGGCCGCGTTCACCAACACCGTGCCGGTCGATGCGTACCGCGGCGCCGGCCGCCCCGAGGCGGCGTACCTGCTCGAGCGCATCATGGACAAGGCGGCGCGCCAGATGGGCATCGACCGGATCGAGCTGCGCCGCCGCAACTTGATCCAGCCCGAGCAGTTCCCCTACCAGACCGCGGTCGCGCTGCAGTACGACATCGGCAACTACCAGGCCACGCTCGAGCTCGCGCTCCAGCAGATCGACTACGCCGGATATGACAAGCGCAAGGCCGCGAGCGCCGCGAAGGGCAAGCTGCGCGGCTTCGGGATCTCGACGTACATCGAGGCCTGTGGCATCGCGCCGTCGGCGATCGCCGGGGCGCTCGGCGCGCGCGCGGGTCTGTACGAGGCCGCCAACGTGCGGGTCAACCCGACCGGCTCGGTGACGATCTTCACCGGCACCCACTCGCATGGCCAGGGCCACGAGACCACGTTCGCCCAGATCGTCGCCGACAAGCTCGGCGTCTCGGTCGACAACGTCGACGTCGTCCACGGCGACACCGATCGCATCCTGTTCGGCATGGGCACCTACGGCTCGCGGTCGGCTGCGGTCGGCGGCTCGGCCTTGATCAAGGCGCTCGACAAGGTGATCGACAAGGGCAAGAAGATCGCCGCCCACCTGCTCGAGGCCTCGGCCGGCGACATCGAGTTCAAGGATGGCAACTACCGCGTGATCGGCACCGACAAGGTCAAGGCGTTCGGCGAGATCGCGTTCACCGCCTACGTGCCGCACAACTACCCGATCGAGACCCTCGAGCCCGGCCTCGAGGAGTCGGCGTACTACGATCCCAAGAACTTCACGTTCCCCGGCGGCTGCCACCTGGTCGAGGTCGAGGTCGATCCGGAGACCGGCGTCCCCGAGGTCGTCGAGGTCGCGATCGCCGACGACGTCGGCACGATCATCAACCCGATGATCGTCGACGGCCAGGCCCACGGCGGCCTCGCCCAGGGCATCGGTCAGGCGCTGTACGAGGAGGTTCGCTACGACGCCGAGGGCCAGCTGACCAACGGCTCGTTCATGGATTACTGCATGCCGCGCGCGGCCGACCTGCCGAACTTCAAGGTCGGCAACCACGTCACCGCGTGCACCCACAACCCGACCGGCGTCAAGGGCGTCGGCGAGTGCGGCGCGATCGGCGTCCCGCCCGCGGTGATCAACGCGATCATCGACGCGCTGATCCCGCTCGGCGTCACCGACCTCTCGATGCCGGCCACCCCCGAGAAGATCTGGCGCGCGATCCAGGCCGCCAAGGCTGCGCCCAGGGCTGCCAAGAAGGGAGCGTGACATGAAGGACTTCGCATTCCACCGCCCGACGACGATCAAGGACGCCGTCGCGCTGCTCAAGCACCACGCCGGCGGCAAGTTCCTCGCCGGCGGCCAGAGCCTGTTGCCGGTGCTCAAGCTCGAGCTCGCCGAGCCGACCGACCTGATCTCGCTCGCCCACGTCAAGGAGCTCCACGACATCCGGCACGACGGCGGCAACCTCGCGATCGGCGCGCTGGTCACCCACGACCAGGTCCACTGCTCGCCCGAGGTCGGAAAGGCGATCCCGGCGCTGGCCACGCTCGCCGGCGGCATCGGCGACGCCCAGGTCCGCAACCGCGGCACGCTCGGCGGCTCGGTCGCGCACGCCGATCCGGCGGCCGACTACCCCGCGGCCCTGGTCGGCCTGGGCGCGACCGTCGTCACCGATCGGCGCAAGATCGCGGCCGAGGACTTCTTCACCGGCCTGTTCCAGACCGCGCTCGCCGCCGACGAGCTGGTCACCGCGGTCCACTTTCCGGTGCCAAAGCGCGCCGCGTACGCCAAGTTCGCCCACCGCGCCTCGAAGTACGCGCTGGTCGGCGTGTTCGTCGCCGAGACCTCCGGCGGCGTCCGGGTCGCGGTCACCGGCGCGGGGCCCAAGGTGTTCCGCGTCCCGGCGTTCGAGGCCGCGCTCGGCAAGAAGCTCGACGCCACCTCGCTCGACGGGCTCACCGTGCCGTCGACCGGCTTCAACAGCGACGCCGAGGCCAGCGCCGAGTACCGCGCCCACCTGGTCGGGGTGATGGCGCGGCGCGCGGTTCAGGCGCTGGCATGAGCGCAGGGCCGCCGGTCGTTGCGGCGGCGGCGGCGGCGGCGCCGGCGCCAGATCTCGTCGGCGTCGGCGGCGGCGGCGCATCCCGCGAACCGGCACTCGGCGCGCCGGGCGGCGCAGCGGTCGGCTCGCCCGTGATCTCGGT